>NZ_LWGM01000039.1 GCF_001750215.1 Isoptericola variabilis
TCAAGGGGCTCATCGTTCCCGCCCAGCCGGCGACGCCGGCCGGGCCCACCGTCCCGAGCGAGGGCAACGCGACGCAGCCGGCGTCCGTGTCCCAGCTGACCGCCGAGGACGTCAAGTCGATGTCGCCCGAGCAGATCAACAAGGCCCGCCGCGAGGGGCGCCTCAACAAGCTGCTCGGCATCAACTAGCCCAAGGAGGGCACTCGCATGACCGTCGCGAACTTCATCCCCGAGATCTGGGCCGCCGCGCTGCTCGAGAACCAGCACGCCGCCCAGGTCGTCACCCCGACCCTCAACCGCCAGTACGAGGGCGAGGCCCGCAAGGGCAACGTCGTCAAGATCACCGCGATCACCACGCCGAACGTGCAGAACTACGGCACGTCCCGCACCCTCACGATCGAGGACCTGTCCGACACCGGCCAGGACCTGCCGATCAACCAGGAGAAGGCGATCGCCTTCAAGGTCGACGACGTCGACCGCGTCCAGGCGGCCGGCTCCTTCGAGCCCGTCACCACCGACGCCGGCCAGGCCCTGGCCGAGGACGCCGAGTCCTACGTCCTGGCGCAGATGACCGCCAACGGCACGGCCGTCGGCACCGCGGCGCTCGCGGACGGCAACGCCGCGTTCAACGCGGTGAACTCCATCCGCGAGTCGCTGGGCAAGGCCAAGGTCCCGGCGGGCAACCGCTACCTGGCCGTCAACCCGGCGTTCGCCTCGCTCCTGCTGGGCGCCGAGTCCAAGCTCACGAGCGTCGGCGACGCGGGCTCGGACGGCGAGCTGCGCAACGGCGTCCTCGGTCGCCTGCTCGGCTTCACCGTGCTCGAGACGCCGCTGCTCGACAACGGCGGCCGCCCCGCGGCGATCGGCTACCACGGCCCGTCGGTGGCCTTCGTGGGCCAGATCGACAAGGTCGAGTCGGGCCGGATGGAGAAGGCGTTCGCCGACTACGTCCGCGCCCTGCAGGTCTACGGCGCGAAGGTGCTGCGCCCGACGTCCGTGCAGACCTACCTCGTCGCCGCCGGCGCCTGATCGGACGGGAGACACACGCCATGGCCCCCTTCATCCGAGCCACCAACGGCAACGTGGTCGAGCTTGGCGCCGACCTGGTCGCCGAGTTCGTCGCCCAGGGGCACGCCGGCCCGTTCGACACCGAGGAGGCCGCGCACGGCGCGGCCGCCCCGTCGGGCGAGTCCGGCGACCCGCAGGACTCCTCGTCCGGCCGGGCCCACCCGGACGGCGAGCCGACCGAGCGCTGGACGATCCCGCAGCTCAAGGCCTACGCCAGCGAGCACGGCATCGACCTGGGCGACGCCAAGCTCAAGCCCGACGTCTTCGCCGCCGTCACCGCCGGTGCCCCCACCGGCGAGGACGACCAGGAGGACGAGGGCGACGAGACCGAGGACGAGGACGCCGCCGGCGCCACGTCCTGATCGACCCGGCGGGCGGCAGCGATAGCCACGGCTGCCGCCCGCCCGTGGTGGGCGCGTCAACGGCGTCGGGCAACGGAGGTACTACGCCGAAGGCCGCTTGGGGTGCTTCACGCCCGTCCTTTCCACCCTGCAGCAGCGCGTCCTGCGCGCCCACCACACTCCACCCTCAGGAGGTCCGCCGTGGCGCTCACCGTCCCGCCCGCCTTCGCGTCCATCGAAGAGCTCGAGCAGCGCTGGCGCACCCTCGACACGGCCGAGCGCACCCGCGCGAAGACTCTGCTCGAGGACGCCTCGCAGATGCTCCTCGACGAGGACACACGCGGCGTCCTGTCGCCCCTGACCGAGCCGACGCTCACGCTCAAGCGGGTCGTGTGCGCGATGGTCATGCGGGCCATGGCCTCGGGCATCGCCGAGGGGCCGCCGGTCACGCAGGCCTCGAACGCGATGGGCCCGTTCAACGAGGCGCGGACGTTCGCCAACCCGACCGGTGACCTCTACCTGACCAAGGCCGAGCGCCGCTCGCTGCGGTTCACCGGCCAGCGCGCCGGCGGCGTCGACATGTGGGCCGGCGCCTACACGCCGGAGGTGCCGTGAACGTCCACCCGCTCCCGGACCGCTTCACCCCGCACACCGTGGTGGTGCGCGTCCTGCGCGGCGCCGGCGGCATGGGCAAGGTCTACGCCGAGCCCGTCTCCCGCCGGGCGTTCGTCGTCGAGGAGCAGCGCCTGGTGCGCAACCCCGCCGGCGAGGAGGTCGTCTCCTCCACGCAGGTCTACTGCGACTTCGACGACGAGGCCCCGCCCGGGTCCTTGGTCACCGTCTGGCCCGGCACGGCCGGCCAGCGCGAGGCGGAGGTCATCGCCTCCGGCCGCGCCGCGCACCCGCGCCTGCCCGCCTACCAGACCCTCTCGCTCACCTAGGAGGCCGCCGTGCACTTCGGGCTCATCGCCGTCGACCACACCGACGCCCGCCACTGGATGGAGCGCCACGACTTCCACCTCGGCATCGTCGTCATCACGCCGCGGTCCCCGCACGGCGCTCGCGGCTACCGCTTCGGCGCGGTGTACGCGACCGACGCCGCTCGCGAGCACCCGGACTACGAGGAGCTCCGCCGCGACGCGATCCCGGCGGTCATCGCCGCGCCGATCCCGGTCGTCGTGCCGGCGCCGGAGACCCCGTGAGCGGGGGCATCGGCTGGGGCGGTGCGCGCCGGGCGATCCGCGCGGCGGCCGCGGCCGCGGTCAACGCGCAGGCCGACCTCGGTGCGGAACGCACCCGTGAGCGGGCGCCGAAGGAGACCCACGAGCTCGAGGAGTCGATCTTCGTCGAGCACGCCACCGAGGCCGACCTCACGGCGCAGATCGGCACCGACGTCGAGTACGCCCGCTACCAGCACGAGGCGCTCTACCTCGAGCACCCGGACGGCGGGCAGCCGAAGTACATGGAGTCCGCCGTCATCGGCGGCGACTCCCGCAACCGGCTGACGCGGGCCGCGGTCGACGCCTTCCAGCGGACCTTGCCCGGCTAGTCGTCAGCGCTCTCGAGCTCTGCGCCTGGCTCCTGGTTGCAGACGCTCTCGATGGACTCCTGCGTGTAGAAGCCCTCGGCGACCAGATTCGTGACGCAGAAGTCGACGTCGTGCGCCTGCTCTGCCGCGATCCCGGCCCACCGGCCGACGAAGAACACACCTACCAGGACGACCACCGCTGCGGCGATCGCGGCGGCGAGCCGCGCCTTGCGCTGCTGCCCCGCCTTTAGCGATGCCACCTCACGGCGCAACGCCTCGAGCTCGTCGGTTCCAACAACGGTCTCCCCCTGGGTCGTCATGGCGACGAGGGTACCGACGCCGCGCCGGGGACCTGCCTCACAGAAGGGGTGAAAGTGGACGACGACGTGCTCGTGACCAGGGTGATCGAGGTTCTGGCCGCCCGCTGCGGATGGCTGTGGGACCCGGACGGCACCCGGTACGCCGGCACCTACCCACCCGGCTCCACCGCCCTGTTCTACGGCGCGGTCGGCACCGCGCCCGACCAAGCCGTCGGCGTCGGCTTCTACAACGCCGCCGACGACTACGCCGGCCACGCCGAGCGGTGGGTCCAGCTGCACTTCCGCGGCGCTCGCGGCGACGCCGCCGGCGCCGACCGCCTGGCGTCGGCGGGCTTCAAGGCGCTCAACAAGCTGTCCCGGGTCGCGGGACTCAACCACGCCGAGCGGACCCTCGTGGCGCTGCTCGGCGCGGACGGCAACGCCCGCCAGCAGCGGGCCGACTCCTACCTCGTCATCCCAGACACGGAGGCATGATCATGAACACCTACAGCCCCGAGCTGCCCGCCGGCTCTTCGCTCGGCAAGAGCTACGAGTACGGCGTCGACCTGAACCTCGCCAGCGCGCTGGCGCCGCTGTGGCAGGCGGTGCGCCGGATCCTCAACGTCAACCCGCAGATGACCCCGATCACGATGGACGCGGCGTCCTACGACGACAAGGGCTCGCCGAACGCCGACGTCTCCGCCTGGTCGTGGGTGCTGACGTTCAACGTGTGGGTCAACCGCAACACCAGCACCGGCCTGCTGCCGCCCGAGCTGCTCGCCCTGCAGCAGCGCTACGGCGACGCCAAGGGCAACGCCGCGATCATCGAGGCGCGCTGGTACCACAAGCCCGCCGACGGCTCGAAGCCGGACCCGCGCGAGGCGTTCCAGGGCACCGCGACGGTGGGCATCACCCGCGTGAACACCGGCGCCGACGGTGCGAACGAGCAGTGGCAGGTGACCCTCACCGGCAAGGGGTACGCCACCCGCATCGACAACCCGTTCGACGGCTGGGCCGACTCCACCGACGTTCCGGAGATCGTCAGCATCTCCCCCGCCGGGCAGTCCGCCGGCGAGCAGGTCACGATCGCCGGCGCGAACTTCGTCGGCGCCACCGGCGTCACGGTGGGCGGCGAGACGGCCCAGTTCATCGTCGTGTCCTCGAGCACGATCGTGGCCGTCATCCCGGCCGCGGCCGCCGGTGACGCCCCCGTGGTCGTCACCGGCGTCGCCGGCGCGTCCGACCCGGCGACGTACACGGTGGCCTGATGGACCTGTCCGGGTTCGCCGAGCACCTGGCCGCGATCGCCGACGAGGCGTCGCTCGAGATCCCGATCGGCGGGCGTACCTACACGGTGCGCCCGCCGACCACCGAGGTCGGCGCTCGCTGCGCTGCGCTGTGGGCGGCGCGCACCGCCGACGCCGAGGCGTGGCGCAGTGTCTACGGCGAGGTGATCCCCGAGGGCATGACGCTGCCGCAGCTGACGCTCGGCGCCGACGTCGTCGAGCAGATGACCGCCGACGGCGTGCCGGGCCTGCTGGTGCAGGAGGCCGGCATGGTCGCCCTGATCACCTGGGCAGTCGGCCCGGACGCCGCGCAGGCCTACATCGACCAGCAGGTCGAGAAGCAGGCCCAGCGAGGTGACGGGGCGGGAAAAGTGCCGCGCCGGTCCCCGTCACGGAAGCGGACTGGGACCAGTACGGGGTCGGCGTCAAGGACCCGGTGACGGGCCTGTACGAGGACTACCGGCTACCCGCCCACCTGGTGCGTGCCGCGCCGGCGCAGAGCGCGCCGGCGCGGCGCGTCGGGTGGGCGCAGATCCTCGAGCGTTGGCCCCTGGTCGTGGCCGACCTCGGCCGCCTGGCCGGCATCGACCTGACCGACCCCGCCGTCTGGCAACGCCCCTGGGCGCCGATCCGCGCCCAGATCCTCGCCCTGCCCCACGAGCCGACCTCGCGTCTGCGCCGCGCCCTCGGAGGTGACTGATGCCCACCACGCTGCGCGTGGCCGAGCTCGAGACCCTGTTCTCGGCGAACGACCAGGGCCTGGTCGCCGTGCTCGACCAGGCCGAGAAGCGCACCGCCGAGTTCGACGGCACCCGCGCCGACGCCACCCTCGGCGCCGATGCCACCGACGCGCTGCGCCGGATCGACGACGTGCAGACCGGCCTCCGCCAGGTCGACAGCACGACTGCCGAGGCCGGCGTCTCGGCCGACACCCGCGGCGCGACCGAGTCGCTCGAGGACTTCCGCAAGCGGGTCGCCGCGGCGAACCAGGCCCGCGCGGTCGCCAAGCTCGAGGCCGACGGCCTGCAGGCGCTGCAGACGCTGGCCGACCTGCAGGCCGAGCTCGACGACGTCAACCGCACCCGCACCGAGGTCGAGATCGAGGCCGACGCCGCCAAGGCGATCGCCGAGGCCGACCGGATCGCCGCCCAGCTCAAGAAGCTGAACGACGAGCGGGCGATCCCCGAGATCGACGTCGACGCTGATGGTGCCGAGCGGGGCCTTCGCCGGGCCGAGGACGCACTCGGAGAGTTCAAGGACGAGGCGTCCTCCACCGCCAAGGAAGGCGCCGCCTCCTTCACCGGCGAGTTCGACGACGTCGCCGACATCGTGCAGGAGACCCTCGCCAACGCCTTCGTCGGCTTCGGCCCGGCGGCGACCGCCGCGGGCCTCGTCGCGGCCGCCGGGCTCGGCTTCGTGATCTCCAAGGCCCAGGAGACCGCGGACGCGGTGAACGCCGCCGGCGAGGAGGTCGGCGCCCTCTCCGAGGAGATCGTCAACGCCAAGGGCGTGATGGCCGACGTCGACATGGGCGCACGCTTCCGCGAGTGGGGCAACGAGATCATCGACGTCCGCTCCGCCTGGGAGTTCTGGCAGGAGTCCGCGGTCACGAACCTCGACAAGGTCCGCGACGCCCTCGCGCGCGCCGGCGAGGACCAAACCGCGTTCATGACCGCGATGGCTTCCGGCGACGTCGAGGAGGCCGCGCGTCTGCTCAACGGCTACCAGCAGCGGATCAGCGACCTCGACCGGGAGATGGACCCGCTCATCGACGCCCAGACGCGCTACGCGGGCGAGATGGGCAACGCGGGCCTGGTCACGGTGCAGTGGGGCGAAGCTCAGCAGCGCCGCCTCGACGCGCTGCAGGACGAGCGCGACGCCCTCAGCGACCTGGTCGACCCGCTGCAGACCACAGTCGACCAGATGCGCGACGCCCAGGAGCGCGCGGACTTGTACGCGGCGGCGTCCGAGGGCGTCACGGTCGAGCAGTACAAGATGAAGCGCGCGCTCGACGAGGTCAACCAGGTCCTGCAGGACGCCGGCGCCTCGACCCGCGACGCCGAGCAGGCCAACCTCGACCTCGCCGAGCAGATCGAAGAGACCAACCGCGTCCTGACCGAGAGGGACGAAAAGACCGGCCAGCTCATCTCCACCGAGAACGAGCGCAAGCAAGCGCTCCTCGACCTCGCCGACCA
Organism: Isoptericola variabilis; assembly: GCF_001750215.1. Classification (GTDB taxonomy): domain Bacteria; phylum Actinomycetota; class Actinomycetes; order Actinomycetales; family Cellulomonadaceae; genus Puerhibacterium; species Puerhibacterium variabilis_A. The sequence continues at coordinate 6,717 of NZ_LWGM01000039.1, forward strand.
GATCGTCACCACCGCCGCGGCCGAGGAGCAGGCCAAGGGCACCACCGAGGCGTGGAACGACACCATCGCCGCCCAGCGTCAGCAGTTCCTCGACGCCGCCGCCCAGATGGGCATCACCGGCCAGGAGGCCGAGGACCTGGCCGACTCCTACGGCCTCATCCCCAAGAACGTTCACACGGACATCACGGCCGACGGCACCCCCGCCCGCCTCGAGGGCGAGACCACCGCGGCCTACCTCAACCGCCTGCACGCCGCCATCGACGTCGCAGCGGACACCTCCGACGCCTACGACGACGTGCAGGCGCTGTACGACTACGTGCAGGGCCTGAACGCCACCCTGCGCGTGCAGGGCAACTACGGCGCCGAGCGGCACGTCTCCACCGGCCGCGGCGGCGCCGGCGGCCAGACCATGGCCGACGGCGGTGTCCGACGCACCCGCGCCGACGGCGCGATCGACCGGCTGCCCGACGTGGCCACGATCATGCCGCCCACCCCGCACCTGGTGCAGTGGGCCGAGCCGGAGACCGAGGGCGAAGCGTTCATCCCCTACGCCCGATCCAAGCGCGCCCGCTCCATGGCGATCCTCACGCAGGTCGCCCGGGACTTCGGCGTCGACATCGTCAACCGCGCCGACGGCAGCATCGACGTCCCGACCGCGGGCACGGCGCTCGCGGCCCCCGGGCTGCCGCCGATCTACCTCAACTTCCATGGCACCTCGCGCGAGGACGCGCCCTACGTGGCGTCCGAGGTGACGTTCGCGCTGCGCGGCCTGCTGCGCGGGGGACGAAGGGACTACCGCCGTGGCTACTGAGACTGTGCTCGAGCTCGACGGCGTCACGCTCGGCCGAGCCCGGATGTTCGAGGTCGGGGTCGACACGCTGACGACGTCGGACTCGCCGCGGCCTGGCACGGGCGGGCGGGTCCTGCCCGGCCGCGACGAGCCGGTGCCGCCGGTGTACGAGCTCGAGCTGCTCACCGACGAGGCCGACGCGCTCGGCGCGCGCGAGCGCGTCGAGGCGTGGGCGAACGCGTGGCGGCCCGAGCACGAGCCCGGCGAGGTGTCGACGCTGCGGTACCGCGTCGACGGGCGGTGGCGGCGCGTGTACGGCCGCCCCGACCGGTACGCACCTCCGGGCGCCGGGGCGGCCGAGGGCGGCCCGCTGTCGGCGGGCCGCGCCGTGCTGGCCGGACAGTTCCGGCTGACCGACCCGCGGCACTACGACGACGAGACACAGTCGGTGCCCATCCCGATCGTGCCGGCGACGTCGGCCGGACTGGCGTTGCCGACCGCGCCGCCGTTCACGTGGCTGTCTGACGGGCAGCCGGCGGCCCGGTATGTCGACGTCGGTGGCGGCATGGCGACCCTACCGGCCGTGACGTTCACCGGCCCGGTGGCGAACCCGTGGGTGCGCATCGGGCCCGTGACGGTCGAGCTCGCCGGCACCCTCGCCTACGACGACGCGGTGACCGTCGACGCGCGGACGCTCACCGTGCGCCGCGGCGGTGTGCCGGTGGCCGGGCTGCTCTCCCCGCGCACCAGGCTCGCCGACCTCACCCTCGCCCCCGGCCGCCATCAGGCGACGTTCGGTGGCACCGATCCGACCGGCACGGCCACCGCGGTCGTCGCCTGGCGCAACGCTTGGAGGACTCTCTGATGCCTGACGTGTGGGCAATCGACGGCGTGCAGGTGCCCGCCCGGGTGGCGCGCAACCTCGCCTACGTGGCGGGCGGCGCGGCTGAAGGCGTCGCCGAGCCGGGCGATTTCAAGGTGACCCCGCTGGACGTGCCGGCCGGCGGGGTCAAGGTCGCCCCGGGCGGCGGCATGGTGCTCAACCGCTACCCGGGCGGGATCAAGCAGGGGTACACCCTCTACGATCCCGTGCAGCGGCAGGTCGACGTCACGCCGACCGGCTCGGGCGGCGGGCGCAACGACCTCGTCGTCGCGCGGGTGGCCGACCCCGAGTACGCCGACCCGCCGGCCGGGCGCGACCCGGGCGCGTGGTACGAAGCGATCCCCGACGTGCCGGCCGCGGCGATCGCCACCCCGGCCGCCGCGCTTGCCTACTGCCGCACGCTCGCGTTCCCGGCGCTGCCGCTGGCCGGGATCACGCTGCCGGCCTCGACCGGCACCGTCACCGCCGGCGCGATCCGCGACCTGCGACGGGTCGCCCGGCCCCGGTCCGAGCCCGCGCTGCGCAGCAACGCGACGACGACCCTCATCCTCGCCCGCAGCACGGCGTTCATGGAGTGGCCCGTGCCGGTCGCCCCGTTCACGGTCGAGGTGCCCGAGTGGGCGAACTACGTCACCGCCCTGGTCAACTTCGGCGGCGTCGGCCTCGACGGCGACGTCGACGGCGTGCTGCGGCTCAACATCGCCGGCACCATCGGCGGCGAGTTCGTGCTCGACCTCGACGCCGCGGGCCCGTCCCGGGAGAGCATTTCGCTCACCGGCGGCGGGTGGATCCCTGAGAGCGCCCGCGGCAAGACGACGACGCCCAAGGTCGAGGGCCGCCTGTACCCGACGAGCCCGTCGCAGGTCGGCACCAACCCCGGGTGCCACATCGCGTGGACGATCATGTTCGAGGAACGGGCGGTGTGACCGTGGCCGGGTGGCGCTACCTCGTGTTCTCCGAGCCCGACGGGCGGTACCTCGGCGACGCGCCGCTCGTCGGCGCGCGCATCACGCGCGCCCTGTCGGCGCCCGGGCGGCTCACCGGCCGGATCCCGGACGGCGCGGCCGTGCCGAACCTGCCCTCGTGGGGCGTGTCCATCTACGCCGAGGATCCGGGCGGCACCATCCGAGGCGGCGGGTTCCTGCCGCCCCGGACGATCGGGGCCGAGGCCGACGAGGTCGACTGCATCGGCCGTTCCGGCTACCCGGCTGGCATGCCCTGGGAGGGGCCGCGCCACGCGCTGCTCGAGGTCGACCCGCTCGACGTCGTGCGCCGCGTGTGGGCGCAGCTCCAGTCCCAGCCCGACGGCGACGCACGCGTCGTGGTCGACGACACCCGATCGCCCGTGCGGGTCGGCACCCCGGAATACTGGACGGCCCGCGACGGCGCGCTGACCTCGCAGACCCCGCCCGACTACTGGGTCGACGACAAGGGCAACAGCGTCTCGCCGCCCGACTTCTGGGTCGACGCCGACGGCAACCGCGTCGCCGCGCCGCCCGACCCCGCCAACCCGCCCAAGGGGTGGAAGCACTACACGCCCGACAACCCGCCGCCCGGCTGGGAGCACTACACCCGCGACCACCTGCCGCCCGGATGGCGGCACGTCGACGCCGAGCCGCTGCTGCTCGAGCCGTGGTCGACCCTCGACGTCGGGCGGGTGATTGACACGCTCGCCGCCGATACGCCGTTCGACTACCTCGAGCACACCGCGTGGAACACCGCCGGCACGGGCCTCGAGCACCGGCTGCAGCTCGGCTACCCGCGCATCGGGTCGCGTCGCACGGGCCCGGGCGCCCCGCGGTTCGAGCTCGGCGTGAACGTGACCGGCGTGCCCGAGCTGGCGGGCGAGGACGCCGACTACGCCTCGCACGTGCTCGGCATCGGGGCGGGCGACGGCGAAGCGATGATCCGCACGCCGGGCGCGCTGCCGATCCCAGGACGCACCGGCATGCGCCGCGTGTACGTCTACCGCGACAAGACCGCCCGCAACCGTGACGCGCTCGCCACGGCCGCCCGGCGCATCGGCGCCCGCCTCGACGGGTCCGCCCGGCTGCACACGCTCACCGTCTCGGCGCACGAGTTCGCCCCGCTCGGATCGTTCGAGCTGGGCGACGAGGTGTACGTCGTGGGCGGGTACGGGCGCGTCCAGCTCGACCGATGGGTGCGGATCGTCGAGTACACCGTCGCCCCCGAGGCGACCGACACCGTCGAGCTCACCGTGCGGGAGGTGTGACCATGGCAGCATCCCGCGCCGTGCTCGTCGAGGCCACCCTGCTCGTCGACATTGTGCGCCGCCTCGAAGCGCTCGAGGGCGGCGGCCAGGCGCAGTTCACGTCCGTCGACATCGACGGTGAGGCGGTCGCACTGCCGCAGATCGGGCGAGACGCCGTGACCGCTCGGGCCGCTGCCGTCGAGGCGCAGGCCGCGGCAAATGGCAAGAACGTCGTCTGGTACGTCGAGCCCCCCGCCGGCCCTCACACGGTCGGCGATACGTGGTTCGAGCAGACCGACACCGGGCGACGCATTCGGCGATGGGACGGCACCGAGTGGGCGGTCGTACAGCTCGACGGGACGCTCGCGATCGCCGAGGCGTCGATCGGCGCCGCACAGATCGCCGAGGTTGACGCCGACACCATCACCGTCGGCACCCTACGCAGCATCACCCTCGACGGTGTCATCGTCACCGGCTCGACCGTACAGACCGGAGGCGCCGGCAACCGGGCCGTACTGCGCAACGAAACGCAGGCCGACGGGTTCAACGTCGGCTTGCTCGAGCTGCACTCGGGCCTCGCCGGCGAGTCGTCACCCGGCAAGCTCACAAGCTACGCCGACAGCGCGGACCCGGAGTACCCCGAGCGCGGCGTGCAGCTTACGTCCGGCACGTTCGCGACCGACGTGTACGGCGAAGCCGTCATGGCGGTCACCTCTCGGCGCAACGTCTCCGAGGGCACGGTGGACACGTTCGCCTCGATCATCGCCGGCCACGTCTCGATCATCGGCGACGACGTGACGGTCGGCGGGCAGCAGGCTGTCATGTACCGACGCACGAGTGCCCAGGCCGTACCCAACGGCACCGACACCGCCGTGTCGTGGCAGTCGACGCTCTACAACGACGGCGCCTACCCCGGCTCCGGCACCGCAATCGCCGTCCCGCACACCGGCTGGTACCTCGTGTTGTGGAACGTCGGCCTCGTCACAAACACCACCGGCCGACGTGCGACGTGGCTCGTCGCCGGCGGCGTGAGCTACGCCGGCAACAGCTCGGCCCCCGCCGAGTCGCTCGGCACGTTCCTCGGCGGACAGGCGCTCGTGCACCTCACCGCCGGCCAGACAGTCGCCGTCTACGTCAACCAGTCCTCAGGCGCCTCGCTCAACATCGACACATGGAACAACGTCACCCGCCTAACGCTGCTGCGCCTGGCCAAGTAACCACCCGAAAGGAACACCCATGGTCGCAACCATCACGCCCGGGCCGCGGACGGTGGCCGTCGACGTCCGTGGCCGCTCGCACGCCGACCTCGAGGCTGCAGCGCTTGCCGCGGCCGAGGCGTATGTCGGTGACAGCGGCCTCGACGCCGTCGTGACGATCGGCCGCGCCGCTGTCGTAGAGCGCAAAACCGAGGGCGACAACACACTCCTCGTCTTCGGCACCGAGGCTGTCGTCACCGTGACCGCGGCCCCCACGCCGACAGCCGACGCCCCGCAGGGGACACCGGCATGACGCTCGTGCAACAGGCCACCGAGGCGGTCCAGACGTCAGGCGGGCTGCTCGGCGCGCTCGGCACCCTGCTCGGCACCGCGGCTGTCGTGGCGCTCGGGTTGGCCGCGAAGTGGCTCAAGCCCAAGCTCGACGAGCTGCTCGGTAAGACAGAGAAGGTCCGCGAGCACGTCCAGAACAACCACAAGACAAACCTCCGTCACGACGTCGACGACCTCGGCACCAAGCTCGACGAGCTACTCGCCGGCATGAGCGAAGTCCGCCGCGACATCGGCGGCCTGCGCGAGGAAAACCGCCAACGCGACCGCGAGATCGAAGGCGTGCGCGAGGACGTGCGCGAGACCCGCCGCGAGGCCACCGTCACCAACCGCCGCGTGCGCGACCTCGACGACCGCTTGACCGAGCACATCGATACCGGCGACTGACCCGCCACCACCCCACCCACTGCAGGCCGCGACCGCCCCCGGCGCTCGCGGCCTTCGTCATGCCCGGGAGGCACCCATGGCGTTCCGCATCATCCCCCGCAGCGAGTGGGGCGCGAAGTACGGCTACGGCCCGCACACGCGCCAGCTCGGCAACCTCGAGAAGTGGCTGCACCACTCGGTCACCGTCGCGCCCGACACCGTCGCGCCGTTCACCGACGACTACGCCGCCATCCGCACTATCGAGAAGATCGGCCACCAGCGGTTCGGGTCCTACGGCTTCCCGTACACGTTCGCCTTCACCCCGGCCGGCCTGATCTTCGAGGGCCACCCGATCGACCGCGTCGGCGCGCACACCCAGGGCCACAACACCGCCGGCGCCGGCTTCGTCCTCGTGGGCAACTACGAGAACATGCGGCCCACCACGGCGCAGCGCGAGGCCATCGCGTGGACCCTGCGCCACGGCGTCGAGCGCGGCTGGTGGAAGACGCCCGGCCTCAACGGCGGCCACCGCGACACCAAGTCGACCGCCTGCCCCGGCCGGTACGCCTACGCCGAGATCGGCGAGATCAACCGCCTGGCCGCCGCCGGCGGCGTCCAGCTCGTAAACCGGCCCGTGCCGACCTCGCCGGCGCAGATCCGCCTCGACGTCGACGGCAAGTGGGGCTCGGACACCACCACCGCGCTGCAGGTCGTGTTCAACCTGCCGATCAAGGACGGCATCGTCTCGCGCCAGGCCGCCACCTGGGAGGACGACAACCCCGGTCTGACGACCGGCTGGCAGTGGCTCACCTCGGGCTACGACGCCGGCTCCCCCACCATCCGGGCCCTGCAGGAGTTCCTCAAGGCCAAGGGCTTCTACACCGGCAAGCTCGACGGCCTCATCGGGCCGCAGACCATCGCCGCGCTGCAGGGCTACCTCGCCAGCGTCGGGGCCTACACCGGCTCGGCCGACGGCGAGATCTGGAAGCCGTCCACCACCGTCGAGGCGCTGCAGCGCCGCCTCAACACCGGCCGGCTCTGACGTGCGCGCCGTCCGCCGCGCGGCCACGGCGATCGCCGTGGTCGCGCTCGTCCTCGCCGGCTGCTGGTGCGCGTTCGCCCTCATTGTCTGGGTCGCCACCTGGCCCGTCATCACCCTGCTCCGACTCCTCGCCTACGGAGGCTGACCCCATGTCCGACCGCATCACCTCGTGGCTCCGCACCGTCGTGCCGGGCCTGTGGTCCGCGCTCATCACCGCCGCGCTCGTGTGGGCCGCCGCCCACGCCCCGTGGCTCGTGCGCGCGCTCGACGCCCTCGGCATCGACCTCACGTCTGAGCTCGTCGTCGGGTTCGTCGTCTCGGCCGTGCTGGCCGGCTGGTACGCCCTGTGGCGGTGGCTCGAGCCGCGCCTGCCCGACTGGGCCACCCGCATCCTGCTCGGCTCCGCACAGGCGCCCACGTACCCGCTGACCGCGACGGCGCTACCGGTGCTCGTCGACGACTTCGAAGGACCCGTGTTCGCGACCGGCGACCGCGTGCGCACCGTGCACAGCGGTGCCGCTGGGACCGTGACCTACCTCCGCGAAGGCGGCGTCCTGCCGGTCGAGTACGGGGTCGCCCTGGACGGCGGCGTCGGCGTGCACGTGTACGGCGAGGCCGACCTCGAGCGGGCGGAGGGCTGACCATGGCGAACCAGCTGCTGCGCTACTTCGAGCACGACCATCTGCCCGCCGGCCCCCTGCGCACGACGTCGGCCCGCTTCCACGGCCTGGCGCTCGACGTCGACGAGACGCTGCCCGACGGGCCCGAGAAGACCGTCGCCCTGCGCAAGCTGCTCGAGTCCAAGGACGCCGCCGTGCGCGCCGCCCTGGACGCGCCCCGCACGCCTCCGCCGTGCACTGACTGCGGCAAGCCGGACGGCTCCTGCAGCGGCTGCCTGGCGGCCGCCCGTCGCTGATCATGCGCCCCCGCCTCCCTACCGGGAGGCGGGGGCGCCTTCGTCGTGTCAGGCCCTCGGCGGAGACTCACCGCATGCCGCAGCACCGAGAGCTGAAGCCGCACGGGCACCTAATCGCGCATCAGACCCTGCACCCGGGCCGCTCGGCCATCATGCCCACCCGCCGTCGAGCGCGCTGCACCGCGGCCTCCTACGACGGCGACATCGTCACCGTCGACGGGATCGTCACCGCGCGGGCAGGGCGCTACCTCGCCTTCCTGGCCGAATACCCCGGCTGGGGCGAGTGGCTCGCCTGGGTCGACGCCGACTGCTGCGAGCCGCTCTAGGCGTCATCGCCGCCAGCACGTCGTGCGTCACTGGTGCGTCACGAGGAGGCCACGCGGTGCGGTTCCAGCCGATTCCCTGCGGTTAGTGACGGAAGGGCTAGGACCGCGTTGCCGCAGGTCACCGGCCTAGAGCGGTCCCCTGCGGTTACTTCTGCAGCACGGCCAAGGCCTCCACGTGGTGGGTGTGCGGGAACAGGTCGAACCCGCGCAGGTCGCGCAGCTCGTACCCGTGGTCGCCGAAGTAGGCCAGGTCGCGGGCCAGCGCGGCCGGGTCGCAGGCCACGTAGACGACGGTGTGCGGGCCGCGGTCGGCGATCCCGGCGACGACGGCGCGCCCGGCGCCGGCGCGCGGCGGATCCAGGACGACGACGTCGGCGCCGCCGACGTCGGCCCCGGCCGCGTCCGTGCCCGCCAGCACGCGGTCCACGGCCCCGAGGTGCAGGGTGACCTGCGGCAGCGCGTGGGCGTTGCGGCGCGCGTCCTTCACGGCGCGCGCGTCGCCCTCGACGGCCACGACCCGGCCGGACTCTCCCGCAGCGACGGCGAGCGGCAGCGTGAACAGGCCCGCGCCGGAGTACAGGTCGAGGATCCGCGCGCCGCTCACGTCGCCGACCGCGGCGAGCACCGCGTCCGCGAGCACGCCGGGCGCCGCGCGGTGCACCTGCCAGAACCCGTCGGCCGCCACGCGGTAGCGGAACTCCTGCCCGGCGACGGCCCCGGCCGTGACCGTGACGGCCTCGGCGACGGCCCGGCGGGCGTTGGGCCGGGTGTCCGCACGGCCGCGGTGCCACGGCGCGCCGTCGACCAGCAGCACCGGGTCGGCGCCGCCGGCGGGCGCCACCAGCTCGAGCTCGGCGCCCGGGCGCCAGCGGCGCGTCCACACGCCCTCGGCGTCGGCCAGGGCGGCGACCGCGTCGGTCGCCAGCGGCATGCCGTCCAGCGGCACGACGTCGTGCGAGCGGAACCGGCGCATGCCGGCGCGGCCCTCGCCGTCGGCGACCAGGTCGATGCGGGTCCGGTAGCCGAGGCCGCCGCGCTCCTCGTCGCCGGGCGCGGCCTCCACCACGACCTCGCGCTCCAGGCGTGCCAGCCGCGCGAGCTGCTCGGCCAGCACCGCGGCCTTCCAGCGCCGCTGCGCGGGCAGCGCCACGTGGGACAGCTCGCCGCCGCCCACGCCGCCGGGCCCCGCACCGGGCCAGGCGGGCGTCACCCGGTCCGGCGACGCCTCGAGCACCTCCACGGCGTCGGCGCGCCAGAACCGCGTGCCGCCCTCGGTGACGACGGCGCGCACTCGCTCGCCCGGCAGCGCGTGCCGCACGAACACGACGCGGCCCTCGTGGCGGGCGACGCAGTGCCCGCCGTGGGCGACGGGGCCGACGACGAGGTCGAGCTCGCGGCCCGCCTCGGGGTCGGCGGTGCGGGGACGGGGCGCGGAACGGTGGGGTCGGGGCACCGCACCATTCTCTCCCGCCGCCGGGGCCCGGCCGCACGCCGAGGGCCGCCGGCCGGAGCGACGTGCGCCTCAGTTCCCGCGCCCTAGCACCGGCGCCTCAGTACCCGCGCCTCAGTACCCGCGCCTCAGTACCGGCGCAGCCGGCCCTCCACGTAGTCCTCGCCCTCGAGCCCGGTGTGCCCCGCCGAGGAGGCCAGCTGCCACGGCACGGACGCCACCACGACGCCCGGCGTGAACAGCAGCCGGCCCTTGAGCCGCAGCGCCGACTGGTTGTGCAGCAGCTGCTCCCACCAGTGGCCGACGACGTACTCCGGGATGTACACGACGACGAGGTCGCGGGGCGACTCGCGCCGGATCGAGCGCACGTACTTGAGGATCGGCCGGCCGATCTCGCGGTACGGCGAGTCGAGCACCCGCAGCGGCACCGGCAGGTCGAGCGCCTCCCACTGGCGGGTGAGGTCAGCCACCTCGTCCGGGTCGACGCCCACCGTGACGGCCTCGAGCACCGACGGGCGCGAGGCGCGGGCGTACGCCACCGCCCGCATCGTCGGCTTGTGCAGCTTCGACACCAGCACGAGGGCGTGCACGCGGCTCGGCAGGGCGCGCGCCGCGGCGACGTCGTCGAGCGACAGCTCGTCGCGCACCCGGTCGTAGTGCGCCCGGATGCCGCGCATGAGCACGAACAGCACGGCCATGGCGAGGATGGTGATCCACGCACCGTGCGTGAACTTGGTGAGCAGCACGATGACCAGCACGGAGCCGGTGCAGGCCAGGCCGACGGCGTTGACGACGCGCGAGCGCTTCATCCGCGACCGGGTGCGCGGGTCCGGCTCGCGCTTCAGCTCGCGGGTCCAGTGCCGGATCATGCCGAGCTGGCTCAGGGTGAACGAGACGAAGACGCCCACGATGTACAGCTCGATCAGCTGCGTCACCTCGGCGTCGAACGCGAGGATGAGCACGACCGCCGCGGCGGCCAGCGCGATGATGCCGTTGGAGAACGCGAGCCGGTCGCCGCGGGTGTGCAGCTGGCGGGGCAGGAAGCCGTCCTTGGCGAGGATCGAGCCGAGCACCGGGAAGCCGTTGAACGCGGTGTTGGCCGCCAGCACGAGGATGAGCCCCGTGATGGCCGAGACGGCGTAGAACGCCGGCGGGAAGCCGGTGAAGATCGCCTCGGCGAGCTGGCCGATCGTGGGGTGCTGCTCGTAGTCGGCCGGGATGGGGCCGCCGTCGAGGCGCAGCTGCGACTGCGGGTCGGCCGCGTAGTGCACGCCCGTGGCCTGGGCGAGCATGAGGATCGAGACCACCATCGTGGCCGAGATGGTGCCGAGCAGCAGCAGCGTCGTGGCGGCGTTGCGCGACTTGGGCTTGCGGAAGGCGGGCACGCCGTTGCTGATCGCCTCGACGCCGGTCAGCGCGGCGCAGCCGGAGGCGAACGCGCGGGCCAGCAGGAACGCGCCGGCCAGGCCCACGAGGCCCTGGTCGTAGGCGGCCGTGGGCACCAGCTCGAACTGCGCCGACTCCGCCGCGGGCAGGTCGCCGGCCAGGTACCGCACCGCCCCGGTGACCACCATGATGCCGATGAGGGCCATGAACAGGTACGTGGGGATGGCGAAGAACGTGCCGGACTCGCGCACGCCGCGCAGGTTCATCATCGTCAGCAGGACGACGGCGACCACCGCCGCGCTCGCCTCGTGGCCGCGCAGCGCCGGGACGGCCGACGCCGCGTACTGGGCCGCCGAGGAGATCGACACCGCGACGGTGAGCACGTAGTCGACCAGCAGCGCCGAGGCGACCCCCAGCCCCGCCGCGGGGCCGAGGTTGACGGTGGCGACCTCGTAGTCGCCGCCTCCGGACGGGTAGGCGTGCACGTTCTGGCGGTAGGAGGCCACGACGACCAGCAGCACGAACACGACGGCGAGGCCGACCCACGGCGAGATCGCCGTCGCCGCGAGCCCGGCGACGGCGAGCGTCAGCAGGATCTCGTCCGGCGCGTACGCGACCGACGACAGCGCGTCGGACGCGAAGATCGGCAGGGCGATCCGCTTCGGCAGGAGGGTGTGGCCGAGCTTCTCGCTGCGCACCGGGCGCCCGAGGAGGAGCCGCTTGGCGACGTCCGCGATGTCTGACACGAGTAGAACTGTAGGCACGCGGCGGGGCCCCGCGCTGCGCCCGGCCGCAGGCGCTGTAGCGTTCCGTCCGTGCACTTCGTGATCATGGGCTGCGGCCGCGTGGGCGCCTCGCTCGCGCAGGGCATCGAGGGCCGCGGCCACTCGGTGGCGATCATCGACCAGAACCCCGACGCGTTCCGCCGGCTGCCGGCCGAGTTCGAGGGCCAGAAGGTGACCGGCGTCGGCTTCGACCGCGACACCCTGCGCCAGGCCGGCATCGAGGACACCTACGCGTTCGCCGCCGTCTCCGACGGCGACAACTCCAACGTGCTGGCCGCCCGCGTCGCGCGCGAGACGTTCGGCGTCGACAAGGTCGTGGCCCGGATCTACGACCCGCAGCGCGCCGAGATCTACCAGCGCCTCGGCATCCCCACCGTGGCCACCGTGCGCTGGACGGCGGACCAGGTGCTGCGCCGCATGCTGCCGCTGGGCGCCACCGACGAGTACCGCGACCCGTCCGGGCAGGTGCGCCTGGCGCAGGTCGACTACCACCCGGGCTGGACGGGCCACAGCGTGCGCCGCATCGAGGCCCTCACGGGCGCGCGGGTCGCCTTCCTGTCCCGCTACACCGACGGCGTGCTGGTCACCGGCGACACCGTGCTCCAGGAGAGCGACGTGCTGCACGTGCTCATGCGGGACGAGGACGCCGCCACGGTCGAGCGGCTGCTCGCCCACGCGCCGGACCTGAAGGAGGACTGATGCGCGTCGTCATCGCCGGCGCCGGCTCGGTGGGCCGGTCCATCGCCCGCGAGCTGCTCGCCCACGACCACCAGGTGGTCCTCGTCGACAAGTCGCCCGCCGCGATGCGCGTGGCCCAGGTGCCCGACGCCGACTGGCTGCTCGCCGACGCCTGCGAGCTGCCCACGCTGGAGACCGCGCAGGTCGCCGAGGCCGACGTGGTCGTCGGCGCCACCGGCGACGACAAGGCGAACCTCGTCTTCTCCCTGCTGTGCAAGACGGAGTTCGGGGTGCCGCGCACGGTGGCGCGCGTGAACAACCCGAAGAACGAGTGGATGTTCGACGCCTCGTGGGGCGTGGACGTCGCCGTCTCCACGCCGCGGATCATGACGGCGATGGTCGAGGAGGCCGTCGCCGTCGGCGACCTGGTGCGGATCTTCACCTTCCACCAGTCCGGCGCGGACATCCTCGAGCTCACGCTGCCGGAGACCTCGCCCCTGGTCGGCACCCGCGTGGGCGCCGTGCGGTGGCCGGCCGACACGGTGCTCGCCGCGATCGTCCGCGGCACCTCCCCCATCGCGCCGTCCGTCGACGACACCCTCGAGGCGGGCGACGAGCTGCTCATCGTCACCGGCCGCGAGGCCGACGAGGCGGCGCTGCAGGAGCTGCTCGTGCGTGGCCGGACGGACGTCGCCCCCGAGGTCGTCGGGCCGGACGACGCCGCGGACGCCGGGGTGGCGCTGCAGCCGCAGGCCGCGCAGCCCGGCGGCGACGACGCCGCCCGCTGAGCCCGGCGGGCGAC
>NZ_LWGM01000388.1 GCF_001750215.1 Isoptericola variabilis
CGGCGGCCCGCGCGCTGCTGCTGCCGCGCCGCCGGCCCGACCGGCGCCAGCCGCTGTGGCAGCAGCGCCAGCGCGCCGCGCAGCTGCTCCAGGTGGCGGCGCAGTTCCCCGACTTCCCCATCACGCTGGAGGCGGCGCGCGAGTGCCTCCAGGACGACTTCGACGTCGCGGCGCTGTCCGGCCTCATGGCCGACGTCGCGGCCGGGCGGGTGCGCCTGGTCGAGGTGACGACGTCCTCGCCGTCGCCGTTCGCCCAGGCCCTGCTGTTCGGGTACACCGCGCAGTTCCTGTACGACGGCGACGCGCCCCTCGCCGAGCGGCGCGCCGCCGCGCTGTCGCTCGACCCCGACCTGCTGGCGGAGCTGCTCGGCGAGCAGGGCGCCACCCCGCTGGCCGACCTGCTCGACCCGGGCGCCGTCGAGCGCACCGAGGCGGAGCTGCAGGCGCTGGCCGAGGCGCGGCAGGCCAAGGACGCCGAGGGCCTGTGGGACGTGCTGCGGCGCACCGGGCCCCACCCGCTCGCCGCGCTGCAGGCCCGCACCCGCGAGGCCTCGCGCGCCCAGGTCGCGGGCTGGCTGTCCGACCTCGAGCGGGCCCGCCGGGTGATCCGCGTGCGGGTGGGCGGGCCGCAGGCCGCCGACCCCGAGCAGTGGGCCGTCGTCGAGGACGCGGGCCGGCTGCGGGACGCGCTGGGCGTGGCGCTGCCGGTGGGCATCCCGGAGACGTTCACCGAGCCGGTCGCCGACCCGCTCGGCGACCTCGTGCGCCGCCACGCCCGGACGCACGGGCCGTTCGCCGCCGCGGACGTCGCACGCCGGTTCGGCCTCGGCATCGCGGTCGTGCAGCAGGCCCTCGCCCGGCTCGACGCCGTCGGCGCGGTGGTGCGCGGCGCGCTGCGCCCGTCGTCGCTGGGCGGCACGGGCGACGAGTGGTGCGACCCCGAGGTGCTGCGCACGCTGCGGCGCCGGTCCCTCGCGGCGCTGCGCGCCGAGGTCGAGCCGGTGGAGCCGCAGGCGCTCGGGGTGTTCCTGCCGCGCTGGCACGGCGTGGGCGTGCGTGTGGGCGGGACCGGCTCGGCCGGCGGCGCGCTGCGCGGCACCGACGGGCTCCTGCGGGCGGTCGAGCAGCTCGCCGGCGCGGCGGTGCCCGCCTCGGCCCTCGAGACGCTGGTGCTGCCCGCGCGCGTGACGGACTACTCCCCCGCCCTGCTCGACGAGCTCACCACGGCGGGCGAGGTGCTGTGGTGCGGCCACGGACGGCTGCCGGGCTCGGGCGGCGGCGACGGCATGGTCAGCCTGCACCTGGCCGACGGCGCCCCGCTGACGCTGCGACGCCCCGACCCCGTCGAGGAGGGCGCCCCGCTCGACAGCGACCTGCACCGCGCCGTGCTCGACCTGCTCACCGGCTCGGGCGGCTTCTTCCTGCCGCGGCTGGCCGAGGTGGCCGGGGCGTCGCAGGCCGCCACGCTCGAGGTTCTGTGGGACCTGGTGTGGGCCGGCTGGGTGACCAACGACCGGCTGGGCCCGCTGCGCGAGGCGCTGGGCGGCTCCGGCCGCCAGGGCGGTGGCGCGCACCGCGCCCCGGCCGCCCCGGGCC
>NZ_LWGM01000389.1 GCF_001750215.1 Isoptericola variabilis
GTCCCAATCCGCGGACCGCCGCGGACGGCACGCCGGCCGCGGCGGTCCGCGGATTGGGACGGGCGAAACCGGGCGGGCCCCGCGCGGCGGGATCATGCGGGCATGGCCACCCCCACCCCCGCCGAGCGCGCCGCCGGCCAGCACCCGTCACGCCGCCGCACGCCGGGCGACGTGCGCCGGTGGCGCCGCTACCTCGCCGACGAGCGCGCGGAGGCCGCCGTCTACCGCGACCTGGCGGGACGCCGCACGGGGGAGGAGCGCGAGATCCTCCTCGCGCTCGCCGAGGCCGAGCGCCGCCACGAGCAGCACTGGCTCGACCTGCTGGGCGACGACGTCGGCCGCCCGCTGCGGGGCGACCTGCGCACGCGCGCGCTGGGCTGGCTCGCCCGCCGCCTCGGCGGCGTGTTCGTCCTCGCGCTCGCGCAGCGCGCCGAGGCGCGCTCCGGCTACGTCGACGAGGCGGACGCCACCGCCGCGATGGCCGCCGACGAGAAGATCCACGAGGAGGTGGTGCGCGGGCTCGCCACGCGCGGCCGCAACCGGCTGTCGGGCACGTTCCGCGCCGCCGTCTTCGGCGCCAACGACGGCCTCGTGTCCAACCTCGCCCTCGTGCTGGGCATCGGCGCCTCGGGCGCGGCGCAGCACACCGTGCTGCTCACGGGCATCGCCGGCCTGCTCGCCGGGGCGCTGTCGATGGGTGCGGGGGAGTTCGTCTCCATCCGCTCGCAGCGCGAGCTGCTCGAGGCCTCCTCGCCGGCCGCCGACGCCGCCCGGGCGCTGCCGCACCTCGACGTCGACGCCAACGAGCTCGCGCTGGTCTACCGGGCGCGCGGCATGGCCGCCCACGAGGCGCAGGGGCACGCCGACGCCGTCCTGGCCCGGCTCGCCGCCGCCGGCACGCTGACCGGCACCGGCGCCGTCCCCGCCGCTCCCACCGCGCGGGACCTGCACGCGAGCCACGACGCGGAGGCGGACGCCGGCGTCGAGGCCGACGACCTCGAGACGCACGGCACCGCGTGGGGCGCCGCGCTGTCGAGCTTCTGCTTCTTCGCCTCCGGCGCCGTGATCCCGGTGCTGCCGTACCTGCTGGGCCTCGAGGGCCTGACGGCGGTGGTCGTCGCGGCCGTCCTGGTGGGTGCGGCCCTGCTCGTCACCGGGGCCATCACGGGCCTGCTGTCCGGCACGTCGCCGCTGACCAGGGCGCTGCGCCAGCTCGCCATCGGCTTCGGCGCGGCCGCGGTCACCTACGTGCTCGGGCTGGCGTTCGGCACCACCGTGGCCTAGCGCCGGCCCCCCTGCCGGCCGTGT
This sequence comes from Isoptericola variabilis, assembly GCF_001750215.1. Taxonomy (GTDB): domain Bacteria; phylum Actinomycetota; class Actinomycetes; order Actinomycetales; family Cellulomonadaceae; genus Puerhibacterium; species Puerhibacterium variabilis_A. The sequence continues at coordinate 1,309 of NZ_LWGM01000389.1, forward strand.
GACGGCCCTCCGGCGGCCGTCTGACGGCCCGCGTCGGTCCTCCGCGCGGGTCCCGGAGAGCCTCGCGGCTATCGGTTGCGAGCTTCCGCGGGGGTGCGCACCCTGGCTGCACCGGCCCTCGTGGCCGGGCCGACGGTGACGCGCCGGGCTCCCGCCCGGCGTCGCTCCCGCGGACGCAGGGGGGACGCATGACACGACGCGTCGAGCGCGCCGCCAGGCCGGGGGGCCTGCGCCGGTGGCTCGTGCGCGCCGCGGCCGCGACGGCCGGGGCGT
>NZ_LWGM01000390.1 GCF_001750215.1 Isoptericola variabilis
CGCCCAGGACGCCGCTGCCCAGCCGGCACCGCCCACCCCGGCCCTGGACGAGTGGCGCGGGAGCACGAGCCACGCCGCGGGCGGCACCGCGCTGCCGCTGCGCACGCCGAGCGCCGCGGGCGAGCCGGCGCCGGACGCGGCGGGGGAGACCCCGGACACCGTCGAGGCCCGCTCCGAGTGGATCGCGTCGGCCGTCCTCTACGAGGAGATGTCGACGCTCCTGCGTCGCGGCATCCTCCCGCAGGCGTCGCCGGCCGCCGAGGACGCCGCCACCTACCAGCCGCGGGCGGTCGCCGTGACCGACGGCTCCGGTCTCGCGCGGCGTGGCCGCGCCACGCAGGCGGAGGACCGGACCGAGCACTTCACCGCTCGCATCCAGCGTGACCCGGAGCAGCTGCGGTCCCGGCTCTCGGCCTTCCAGTCCGCCACCCGGCAGGCGCGGCCGGGGGACGACGGCGAGCCCGTCGGCACCCCCGCCGCCCCCGACCACAGCCGGCGCCCGGCGCCCACCGAGACCGCGCCCGGCGCCCACTGACACCGCGCCCACCGGGACGGGCCTCCGGCCCCCTGGCGCACCGACGAGGAGGAACAGTGACCCTCAGCACCGAAGCGACCAACTTCGGGTGGCTTCTCGACAACTTCGTGAGGACGGTCCCCGGCACGCGCCACACCCTGGTGGTGTCGGCGGACGGACTGCTCATGGCGATGTCCGACCGGCTCGACCGCACCAGCGGCGACCAGCTGGCGGCGATCGTCTCCGGGATGTCGAGCCTCACCCGCGGCGCGTCCCGCCAGCTCGACGGCGGCAACGTCCGGCAGGCCATCGTGGAGATGGACAACGGCTTCCTGTTCCTGATGAACGTCTCGAACGGCTCGGTGCTCGCCGTCGTCGCCGAGGCGTCGTGCGACATCGGCCTCATCGGGTACGAGATGGCCCTGCTGGTGTCCCGCACCGAGCAGACCCTGACCCCCCAGCTCATCGCCGAGATGCGCGGCAGCCTGCCCGTCGAGGGCGCCGGCCGCGCCGGCACAGTGCACTGAGGACGCGAGCGATGTCGTACGGTCCGAACGGCGCGCAGGGCGCGCACGGCGACGGGTACGAGGCCGCCACGGTGCGGCCCTACGCGGTGACGGGCGGCCGCGTCCGGTCTGCCCTGTCCGACCTGCCCCTCGAGGCGCTGGTCGAGGTCATGCCGGGCGCGGTGCACGGCTACGGGCTGACCCCCGAGAAGCGGGCGATCCTGCGCCACGCCGCGCACACGTACGTCTCGATCGCCGAGCTGTCCGCCCTCCTGCGCCTGCCCCTGGGCGTGGTCCGCATCCTCGTCGCGGACATGCAGGCCGACGGCCTCGTCACCGTGCACACCTCGACCCCGGTCAACGTCCACACGGGCCACGGCAGCACCCAGTCGGGCCTGTCCCTGAGCGTCTTGGAGAGTGTTCTCAATGGCATTTCCGCCCTCTGACCGCGCGACCGGCGGCTCGCCCGGCGGCCTCGCGCCGAGCTGGGCGCCCGTGACGTCGGGCGTCGGCGGCGCCGGCGTGGACGCGCACCCCGCCGAGACGCCCGCCGCGCCCAC
>NZ_LWGM01000391.1 GCF_001750215.1 Isoptericola variabilis
GGGGCGCAGCAGGCTCATGCCACCGGACGCTAGGGCGCCGTCGTCGGCGCCGGGCACGCCGGCGGGGCGGCCTGTGGACGACGTCGCAGCAGCCCGTGCCGGGGACCGCCTCGGGCCGGCGCCGCGCCGGGGCGGCGGCCGTGCCTCAGGCGCGCGTCAGCCGGAGGTCAGGACGCAGTCTTGCTCGACGACGAGGAGCTCGACGACGACTTCGCCGAGCCGGACGACGCCGAGCCGGACGACGTCGAGCCGGACGACGAGGAGCTCGTCGAGCTCGACGAGCTCGACGAGCCGCGCGAGTCGGTCCGGTAGAAGCCCGAGCCCTTGAACGTCACGCCGACCGTGCCGTACTGCTTGCGCAGCGTGCCGCCGCACTCGGGGCAGACGGTGAGGGCGTCGTCGCTGAACGACTGGTGGATGTCGAAGGCGTGACCGCAGTCGGCGCACCGGTAGGCGTAGGTGGGCACGGGGCTCTCCTCAGGGACGGTGGGGACGGGTGCGCGCGGTCCTCCGGGGCCGCAGCTGGCACTCGTGCTTACCGAGTGCCAATGATACGCGCGCCGTCCGCATTCCCGGTGCACCGGCCGCCGCGCGCAGGCGGCTCGGCCGCCACGACCGCCGGCCGGGGTGGCCCGTCTCGCCCGGAGCGGGTGAAATCCTCGCGGTAGCCTCTCCTGCGTGTCCGCCACCCCGCCCGCCGCCGCCCCGTCCCCCGAGACGCCCGACGAGACGCCCGAGGAGACGCCGGTGCCCCGGCGCCGGAGGTCGCGCCTGCGCCGGTGGTCGATCGCGGTCGCGACGCTGGTCGCCGTCGTGCTCGTCGCGGCGGTGGCGTTCGGCACCGTGACGGTGCGCAAGCCGCTGCCGGACGTCGACGCGTCCGTCCAGCTCGAGGGGCTGGACGGCGAGGTGACCGTGCAGCGCGACGCGCGCGGGGTGCCGCAGATCACCGCCGGCACGGCCGAGGACCTCTTCCGCGCGCATGGCTACGTGCAGGCCCAGGACCGGTTCTTCGAGATGGACTACCGCCGCCACGTGACGGCGGGCCGGCTCGCCGAGCTCGTGGGCGACGTCCCCGCGGCGATCGAGGCGGACAAGGTGACCCGCACGTTCGGCTGGCGGCGGGTGGCGGAGCAGGAGCTCGAGCTGCTGACGCCGGAGACGCAGTCCTACCTGCGCGCGTACGCCGACGGCGTCAACGCCTACCTGGACAGCCGCAGCACCGACGAGCTCGCCGTCGAGTACACGGTGCTGGGCACGACCACCCGCATCGAGAAGCCCGAGCCGTGGGACCCGGTGGACTCGCTCGCGTGGCTCAAGGCCATGGCCTGGGACCTGCGCGGCAACTACGACGCCGAGCTCGACCGCGCCCTGGCCTACTCGACCCTGGGCGACGTGGAGCTGGTCGACGAGCTGTTCCCGGCGTACGCCGCGAGTGGCAACGGCACCGTGCTCGAGCCCGGCGACCTCGGCGACCGCCCGGCCGGCGTCGCGGCCACCTCCTCCGACGCCGCCGCGGGCGACGCCGCGAGCGTCGAGCCGGCGTCGGCGAGCGGTACGGCGGCCCCGG
>NZ_LWGM01000392.1 GCF_001750215.1 Isoptericola variabilis
GCTCCAGGCCCTGGAAGGTCTCGATCCGCGCCGTGCGAGGTGTCATGAGCGCGCCCCAGGCGAGGGCGAGGATGAGCAGGCCCGCCACGATCCAGACGATGCCGCCGCTGGGTCCGCCGCCGGTCCGGGCGCGGGGCGGCGCCGCACGGTCCAGACGCTCGCCGGCGCCGCCCTGCTCATCACCGTCGTCACGCTGGCCAGCCGGGTCGTCGGGTTCGGCCGGTGGCTCGGCCAGGGCTACTGGCTCGGGTCGGACGGCGTGGGCCAGGTGTTCAACCAGGCCAACATGCTGCCGAACATCCTGTTCGAGGTGGCCGCGGGCGGCGCCCTGGCGGGGGCGGTCGTGCCGCTGCTGGCCGGGCACCTCAGCCGGGCGGAGGCGGGCGGCGCGGACGCCGCCGACGCTCGTGCGGCGGCCTCGCGCAGCGCGTCCGCCCTGCTCGGCTGGACGCTCGCCGTCCTCGTGCCCCTCGGGGCGCTGCTCGCGGCGCTCGCCGGGCCGATCGCCGGGGCGCTCAGCCTGGGGGAGGACCCCGCCAAGGTCGCCGTCGCCACCACGTTCCTGCGGGTCTTCGCCGTCCAGGTGCCGCTGTACGGCGTGGCCGTGGTGCTCGGCGGCATCCTGCAGGCCCACAAGCGGTTCTTCTGGCAGGCGTTCGCGCCGCTCGTCTCCAGCGTGGTCGTCATCGTCGTGTACGCGGTGTTCGGCGTGCTGGCCGCGGGGAACCAGGCGGACGTCTCGGCGCTGAGCGGCGAGGCGCTGGGCTGGCTCGCCTGGGGCACCACGCTCGGCGTCGCGTTCCTCGCCCTGCCCCTGGTGGTCCCCGCCCGCCGCACGGGCCTGCGGCTGCGCCCGACCCTGCGGTTCCCCGCGGGCGAGGGCCGCCGCGCCGCCCGGCTCGCCTTCGCCGGCGTCGGCGCCCTGGTGGCCCAGCAGCTCGCCGTCTTCGCCGTGCTGAAGGTCTCGACGCCGCTCGGCGGCGACTCGGCCTACACGGTCTTCCTCTACACCCAGCAGGTGTACCTGCTGCCGTACGCCGTCCTGGCCTTCCCCATCGCCACGAGCGCGTTCCCGCGGATCGCCGAGCACGCGGCGCACGGCCGCACGGGCGACCTGCGCGCCCTGGTCGCGTCGACGACCCGCACGCTGCTGGTGGTCGTCGCCGTCGGGATCGCCGTGCTGGTCGCGGCCGCGCCCGCCGTCGAGGGCGTGTTCGACCTCGTGGTGCGCGGCGACGCGCCGGGCATGGCCGCCGGCGTCACGTGGATGGCGCCCGGCCTGGTCGGCTTCGCCCTGATCCTGCACCTGTCCCGGGCGCTGTACGCCATCGACCGGGGCCGGTCCGCCGTCGTGGCGACCGCGACGGGCTGGCTGGTGGCCGCCGCCGGGTCCGCCGCGCTCCTCCTCGTGCTGCCGCCGCTGACCGGGGGCGACGCGCTGCCGGCCGCGCCCGACGTCGCGCTCGCGGGCCTCGGCGGCGCCACGACGCTCGGCATGCTGGTGGCGGCCGTCGGGCTGTTGCTCGCCGTGCGCCGGCACGTCGGCGCACGGCGAGCAACAGCCCGAC
>NZ_LWGM01000393.1 GCF_001750215.1 Isoptericola variabilis
GCAGCTGCCGCCCGGGGAGGCGGCACATGACGAGGGAGCGCCCTGCCGCGGCTGGGACTGCGGCGCCTGCTTCGACGACGGGGCGCTCCTCACAGGGGATCGCTTAGACGGTGTCTCGTCCCGGTGGTGGCGTGCAGCGCGGCGGGGTCGTCGCCGGTCAGGTCGAGCACCTCGGCGCGCACCGCCCGCTGCAGCGGGTGCTCCGGGTCGAGGTACGTGGCGGTGTCCCAGCCGGCGGCGACGCAGGTGGCCAGCATCGCGGCGTGCTTGCCGGAGCAGTTCTGCGTCAGCGGCTCCGGGCCGTGCCCGGCCTGCTGCCAGGCCAGGGCGGACGGCGCGTGCAGCGGCAGGTCGGGCGTGTTCCGCAGGGCGTCGACGCCCAGGCCCGTGCCCGCGAGGATCTCGCGCGCCCCGTCGAGGTGCGCCGGCTCGCCGTTGTGGCTGGCGGCGGCGAGGGCGAGCAGCCGGTCGGGCAGGTCGAGCCCGGCGCGCAGCATCGCGGCCGCCTGCAGCGGCTTGAGCGACGAGCGGGGGTAGACGACGGCGTCGGGCCGGCCCACCGCCAGCGCGGGCGCGCCGTCGGGGTCGCTGTCGGGGGCGAGGACGACGAGGTGGCCCAGGTGCACCGACTCCACGAGGTCGCCGCGCACCACCTCCGCCAGCAGCCCGGCGCCGTCGGCCACCGTGAGGGCCGCGGCGCCGCTCACCACTGCGGGCCCTGGTTGCGCGGGCGGCCGTTGCCGTACGGCTTGATGGCGGGCCGCACGTCCACCCAGTAGATGACGGCCGGCGCGATGGCCACGATGTTCAGCACGATACCGATGAGGCCCAGCGCACCGAGCAGAGCGAACAGGGCGCCCGCGCCCAGGATGAGCAGCCAATTGTTCTTGGTCAGCTTGCCCTCGGAGGCGAACGCGCGCTCGGGGCGGCGGACGGCGTCGAGCAGCGCGATCACCGCCACCACGAGGACGGCGAGCGAGATGATGAGGACGACGAACCCGCGGAAGTAGTCGAGCACGGTCGAAAGCCTACGGGAGCACCCGCAGGCCGCGGGAGCGCGCGGCGCCGGCCACGTGCTCGTCCCAGGCGGCCACGACGGTGTCCGGGTGCGCGACGGCGAGCGCCGAGGCCACGTGCAGGGCGTCGCCGGAGCGCAGCGGCACGGGGCAGTCGCCGACCAGGTCGGCGGCCCGCCGGGCGACGTCGTCGCCCACCTCGACCACGTGCAGGGACGGCCACACGGCGTCCCAGCGGGCCCGGGCGGCGTCGTGCTCCTCGGGGCTGACGACCCCGGCGCGCTCGCCCGCGGCGAGCGCGGCACGCACCTCGGTGTCGGTGATGCGGCTGGTGACGACGACGTCGGCGCGGGCGAAGAGCGCGGCCGCGAGCGCCGTGCCCGGCTCGGGCAGCAGCAGCTTCACCAGCGCGGAGGCGTCGAAGTAGACGGACCGACCCGCACCGCTCACCACCCGCCCCGAACGGAGGCCAGCCCGTGAAGATCCTCAGCCCCGAGTGCCCGCACGGATACGACCGCACCCGCACCA
>NZ_LWGM01000394.1 GCF_001750215.1 Isoptericola variabilis
CGGCGGGCACGCCCGGCGGCGTGCTGACGACCGGGGGCGCGCCCGGCGGCGGTGCCGGACGCGTCGGGGCGCGACCCGGCGCGGGCGCTTCGTGCCATGACGGCTCCTTCGTGGACGCCTCGGTCGGAGGCGGTCGGTGCGACGCGGGCCGCGGCGGTGGACGGGACCGGATCGGGCTGGGACTCGGTCTCACCGGCGCGGGCTGTCCGCAGACGGTAGAGCCGCGCCGCGCGGGGGCGCAAGGCGTCCATCATCCCGCGTCACCGCCGCATCCGCGCGGTTTCTCGGGTTTCGGGCGGCGCCTGGGATGCTGTCTCAGCAAAGTCGAGACGGCGTCTCGACGCGGGCGTCGCGCCGGCGGGCGCGCCGGGCGACCGCCCCGGCCCCGCCCCGGCCCTGTCCCGGCTCTGCCCGACGCCGCCCGCCCGGGCGACGGCCGCCCGGGCGACGGCCGGTCCCCGTAGGCTGGACGACCGTGCGCCTCGCCAGCTGGAACGTGAACTCCGTCCGCGCCCGCGTCGACCGGGTGGTCGCCTTCCTCGAACGGTCGCAGACCGACGTCCTGGCGATCCAGGAGACCAAGTGCCGGGACGACCAGTTCCCGTACCTGCCGTTCGAGGCGGCCGGGTACGAGGTGGCGCACGTCGGGTTCTCGCAGTGGAACGGCGTGGCCGTGATCTCGCGGGTGGGGATCGAGGACGTCGAGACGGCGTTCGCCGGCCAGCCCGGGTTCACCAAGGCCGCCCCGGGTGCGGACGCCGCGGCGGGCGACGCCCCCGACGCCGCGCACGAGGCGCGCGCGCTGGGCGCCACCTGCGGCGGCGTGCGCGTGTGGTCGCTGTACGTGCCGAACGGCCGGGCCCTCGACGACCCGCACTACGCCTACAAGCTCGCGTGGCTGGAGGCGCTGCGCGCCGAGGCGGGCCGGTGGCTCGAGGAGGACCCGCAGGCGCAGGTCGCGCTCGTCGGCGACTGGAACGTGGCACCGCTCGACACCGACGTGTGGGACATGGCGCCGTTCGCCGGAGCCACGCACGTCTCGCCCGCCGAGCGCGACGCGTTCGCCGCCTTCGGCGCGGCCGGCTACACCGAGGTCAGCCGCGAGCACCTGCCCGAGCCGCACACCTACACCTACTGGGACTACAAGCAGCTGGCGTTCCCGCGGAACTACGGCATGCGGATCGACTTCACGTGGGCCTCCCCCGCGCTGCGCGCCCGCGTGACCGGCGCGCGGATCGACCGGGACGAGCGCAAGGGCAAGGGCGCCAGCGACCACGTGCCGGTCATCCTCGACCTCGCCGACTGACCGGCCCGCTGCCGCGGGACGGCCGGGCGGGCGGCGCCCGCTCCCGGCGCTAGGTTGGGCGCATGACGTCGCGCCAGGACTCCGCCGAGCCCGAGGGCCCCGTCTTCGCCTCGCCGTCGCCGGTCGGGGCCGTCCCGGACCTGTCGGGCGTCACGCTGCCCGGCCAGGACGGCGCCGCGCCCGCCCCCGGCAGCGCGCCGTCGGGCCTCCCCCACGGCGACGGG
>NZ_LWGM01000395.1 GCF_001750215.1 Isoptericola variabilis
CGGGTTGTAGGCCTTGGCAGGTGCCTCGGCGACGGCCACGGCCGCGGCGTGCGCGAACCGGTTGGACGAGCCGATGACGAAGGTCTCGAAGATGTACTTCGGGTTCCCGGGCGCTCGGCGCCTCGGTGGCGCTGGTCAAGGGGCGGACGGGCACCTCTGCTCCCATCCTGACCCGCGCGGGCTTCCGCCGGTACGGCGAGGAGCGTCTCTACCGCCTCGGCGTCTGAGCGGCCAGGCAGAGCGCCAGGCAGAGCGCCCGGAGCGCCTCGCCGTCCGGAGCGCCTCGCCGTCCGGGCCCCTCGTCCCAGCGCACCGGCGGGCGACGTCCCTACGATGCCCTCATGGAGCTCATCGTGGGTCTCGTGGCGGTCGTCGTCGTGGCGGGCACCGCCACGGCCGGCATGGTGTTCGGACGAGGGCGCCGCAAGGAGCGCCGGCTGGCGCAGGCGGCCGAGCTCGAGCGGCTCGCCACGGAGGCGGGCTCCGCCCTCGTGCGCACCGACGAGCGGGTGCGCCTCGCCGAGGACGAGCTCGGCTTCGCCGTCGCGCAGCTCGGCGAGCGCGAGGCGCAGGACCTCGCGGCCGCGCTGCAGAAGGCCCGGGCCCGGCTGTCCGAGGCGTTCCACCTCAACCAGCTGCTCCACGACCACGTGCCCGACACCGACGCGCAGCGCCACGAGTGGAACTCCCGGATCATCGACCTGTGCCGCTCGGCGGACGCCGCCGTGAGCGAGCAGACCGCCGCGCTGGCCGAGCGCCGCGCCACGGTGCGGCGCACGCCGACGGCGATCGAGCAGGTGCGCGCGGAGGTCGAGCGGGTCCGCGGCCTGGTCCCCGAGGCGCGGACCACGCTCGCGGCGCTCACGGAGCGCTACACCGACGCGGCGCTGCAGCCGGTCGCCGCCAACCCGGAGCAGGCCGAGCGGCTGCTGCAGTTCGCCGAGCGCAGCGCCACGGTGGCCGGCAAGAAGCTGGCCGGCGACCGCGGCCGCGACGCCGACGCCGCGGTGCAGGCCGCCGCCGAGACCGTCCGCCGCGCCGAGGGGCTCCTCGAGGCGGTGGAGCAGTTCGAGATGGAGGCGCTGCGGGCCGAGTCGACGCTGGGCGCGATGATCGCCGAGTCGCGCACGGAGCTCGCCGCGGCCCGCGCGCTGCCCGCCACCACGCGCGCCGGGCGGATCGAGGCCGCGATCGCCGGGCTCGAGCAGGCGCTGGCCGAGCTGCCCGCGCCGGGCGAGCGCACGGACCCGATCGGGTCCCTGACCCGCGTGCGCCAGGCCAACACCGCGCTCGACGACGCCGTCGCCGCCCACCAGGAGGCCGGCCGCCGCGCCGAGCAGGTCCGGGCCCAGCTCACGACGGCGCTGGACGACGCGCACCAGCAGATCACCGCCGCCCGGCAGGTGATCGACGACTACCGCGCCCCCGTGGGGCCCGACGCCCGCACCCGCCTCGCCGAGGCCGAGCGCGAGCTGGCCGAGGCGTCCGGCGAGCGCGACCCTGAGCGGGCGCTCGTCCGCGCCC
>NZ_LWGM01000396.1 GCF_001750215.1 Isoptericola variabilis
TCCGGCGGGCAGCGGCAGCGGATCGCGCTCGCCCGCGCCCTGCTGCGCGAGCCCGCCGTGCTGCTGCTCGACGAGGCGACGTCGCAGGCACCTCGTCCGGCTCGAGCAGCAGGTCCTCGGCGGTGACCGACGGCGCGTCGACGGTCCGGCCGTCGCCGTCCGCGCCGTCCGGCTGCCCGCGGGCGGGCAGCCGCCCGTCCCACCCGGCGTCCCAGCCGCCCGGGTCCGGCAGCCGCAGCACGATCCCGTCGTCGGCGTGCATCGCCGCCACGTCGAGCCCGTACCGGTCGCGCAGGCGGGCGGCCACCACCAGGGCCCACGGGGCGTGCACGGGGGCGCCGAACGGCGAGTGGACCACCACGCGCCAGTCGCCGAGCTCGTCGCGGAAGCGCTCGACGACGATCGTGCGGTCGTCCGGGACGCGGCCCGTCGCCTCGCGCTGCTCGCGCAGGTAGGCCGCGAGGTTGTCGGCCGCCCACTCGTCGAGGCCCTCGTCGCGCAGCCGCGCGCGGGCGGCGTCCGGGTCCTCGGCGAGGACGGCGTCGGTGGTGCGCACGAACTCCCCGACCGCGCGGCCGAGCTCGACGGGGCGGCCGGGGGAGTCGCCCTTCCAGAACGGCAGCCGGCCGGGCAGCCCCGGCGCGGGGGACACGAGCACCCGGTCGGGGGTGATCTCCTCGATCCGCCAGGTGGAGGAGCCGAGGGTGAACGTGTCACCCACCCGGGACTCGTAGACCATCTCCTCGTCGAGCTCGCCGACGCGCTTGCCGCCGCGCTGGCCCTCGCCCTCGGCGCCCACGAGGTAGACGCCGTACAGGCCGCGGTCGGGGATGGTGCCGCCGCTCGTGGCCGCCAGGCGCAGGGCCCCGGGCCGCCCGGACAGCCGCCCGGTGGCGCGGTCCCACACGATGCGCGCGCGCAGCTCGCCGAAGTCCTCGCTCGGGTAGCGCCCGGCGAGCATGTCGAGCACCGCCCGCCACGTCGCGTCGCCGAGGCCGGCGTACGGGTGCGCCCGGCGGAACAGGGCCAGCAGCGCGTCGGCGTCCCAGTCCTCCGTGGCGAGCGCCGCGACGACCTGCTGGGCGAGCACGTCCAGCGGGTTGGTCGGCACGTGCAGCGACTCGATCTGGCCCTCGCGCATGCGGCGGGCCACCACGGTGGCCGGCACGAGGTCGCCGCGGAAGGTGGGGAAGACGACGCCGCGCGACACGGCGCCCACCTGGTGGCCCGCGCGCCCGATGCGCTGCAGGCCGCTCGCAACCGACGGGGGAGCGCCCACCTGCACGACGAGGTCCACGGCGCCCATGTCGATGCCCAGCTCCAGGGAGCTGGTGGCCACGACGGCGGGCAGACGCCCCTCCTTGAGCTCGGTCTCGGTGCGGGTGCGCTGGGCGCGGCTCATCGACCCGTGGTGGGCGCGGGCCAGCACGACGGTGCCGTCGTCGCCGCCGCTGCCGTCACGGCCGTCGCCGCCGTCACGGCCGTCGGAGCCGGGGGCCCCGTCGGCGGGCGCGCCGTGCGCC
>NZ_LWGM01000397.1 GCF_001750215.1 Isoptericola variabilis
CCGCCTCCGACGCGTTCTGCGCGATCTCCCGGATCGAAGCACCCATCTGCTCCGCACCCGCAGCCACCGCCTGCACGTTGCGCGACACCTGCTCCGCAGCAGCCGCCACCACACCCGCCTGCGCGCTGATCTCCTCCGAGCCCGAGACCACCTGCCCCGACCCCGCCGCCAGCTGCTCCGCCGCAGCCGCCACCGTCCGCGCCGACCCCACCACGTCAGCCAGGGTGTTCCGCACCGAGGCCTGGGCCACGCCGAGCGAGCGGGCCGTGGCGCCGAGCTCGTCGTGGGTGCGCACGTCGGCCGGGACCGTGAAGTCGCCGCCGGCCATGGCCTCGAGCGAGCGCTGGACGGCCGTGGCGGAGCGCCGCACGCCGCGCGCCGTGAGCACGGCGACGACGAGCGCGACCACCAGGCCGGCCACGAGCACGACCGCGAGGATCACGACGGCGCGCGCGACGCGGTCGGCAGCACCGTCCGCGACGCCCTGCTGGTGCGCGGCGATGGTCGCGTTGAGCCCGTCGAGGTTCGCGACGAAGCTGTCGATCAGCGGCTGCGAGACGGTGCCCAGGATCTCCTGGTACGCCTGCTGGTCGTCGCTCTGCGCGATGGGCACGATCTGCTGGTCGCGCACCTGGCGCCACTCGGCGAACGTCTCCTTGAACGCCAACCAGTCCGGGTCGGACGCGAACGCGGTGGCGTCGAACCGGGCGATCCCCGCGTCGACCTCGGCGTCGTTCTCGCGCTGCTTGGCGAGCCACTCGGCCTCGACCTCGTCGTCGGCCGTGGCGGCGAGCTGGGCGATGATCATGCGCGCCTTGAGCTGGTTCTGGTGGACGGACTGCAGCGGCTGGCTGACCTCGGTCTGGGCACTGGCCACCGTCGCGACGTCGACCTCGGTGGCGTGCAGCGACAGCAGGGCGTAGACGCCGGTGCCGACGGCGACGACCGCCAGCAGGAACACCGGCGCGAGGATCTTCGTCTGCACGCTGCGGCCCAGCAGCCGCAGGAGGCCGCGGGCCTCGCCGTCGCGGACGGACGGGGACATGGTCGTGCTCATGGTTCTCCTCAGGGCTGGGCCGCCGTGGGCGCGCGAGGGCGCGTCCGGTGCACGGACGGGATGGGTTGGACAGGGTGGGACCGGGTCGTCGTGCCGGCTGTCGCGGCAACGACGTCGTGCAGGGCTTGTCCGGGCGCCGGGGACCGGCCGACGGTGGTCGGTCCCCGGCGTCCGGGTGTCAGTAGGTGAAGGCGGCCACGCGGGTGCGCAGGTCCTCGGAGATGCGGGCCAGCTCCCCGATCGACTCGCCCGAGACCGCCAGCGCCCGCGAGGACTCCGCCGCCGCGTCCGCCACCCCCGTGATGTTCGAGGCGATCTCCCCCGAACCCGTCGCGGCCTCGGCCACCCCCCGCGACATCTCGTTCGTCGTGGCCGTCTGCTCCTCCACCGCCGAGGCGATCGTCAGCTGGTAGTCGTTGATCTGCGACACGATCTGCGAGATCTGCCCGATCGCCGCCACCG
>NZ_LWGM01000004.1 GCF_001750215.1 Isoptericola variabilis
ACCGGCCGCGCCATGCTCGCCGCGGGCTTCACCGACGACGACGTCGACCGCGTGCTGTGGCGCAACCCCGTGGAGTTCTACGGGCGCAGCGGCCGGCTGCTGCTCGACGGGGTCGCCGACGGCGCGGTGCGGCACGACGGCGTGGCAGGGCACGACGGCGTGGCGGGGAGCGACGACGACGGCGGGCACGGCGGCGGAGCGTGGCGACGGCGCGTACAGCGGCTGTGGACGGCGCTGGAGGGCGCGCCCCTGCGGGCGCGCCTCGTGGCGATCATCGTCGTGCTGCTGGCCCTGGGGCTGGGGATGACGGCGTTCGTCACGCGGACCGTGGTGTCGGGGTACCTCGAGGACGAGGCCGACGCCCAGCTCAAGCAGTCGGCGGTGTCCGTCGCCGAGCGGTCGATCAACGCGCCCGACCGCGGCGACAGCCCCCTGCCCAGCGAGTACGTCGTCGTCGTGCGGAGCCTCGACGGCACCGAGCAGCCCATCGCCTGGCAGGAGACGCTGGACGAGTACGGCACGCCGGAGATCCCCGACGAGTCCCTCGGCGCCGTCGACGACCGCGGGCTCGACCCGTTCACCGTGTCGTCCTCCGGCGGGCAGGACCCCACGACGTGGCGCGTCGTCGGCATCCCCGTGCAGGCGGGGACCCAGACGGTGGGCACCGCCTACGTCGCCCTGCCGCTGTCGGAGATCCACCACACCGTCGCGTTCCTGACCCGCTCGCTCGCCATCTCCGGCATCTCCATCGTCGTCCTCGGCGGCATCGGGGCATGGCTGCTGGTGCAACGCTCCCTGCGGCCGCTGCGGCGCATCGAGACCACGGCGGCGGCCATCGCGGCGGGCGACCTGTCGCAGCGCGTGCCGGAGCGGCCGGCGTCGACCGAGGTGGGCTCGCTGTCGATGTCGCTCAACACGATGCTGGCGCAGATCGAGCGGGCGTTCTCCGCCCAGGAGGCGTCCGAGAAGCGGATGCGCCAGTTCGTCTCGGACGCCAGCCACGAGCTGCGCACGCCGCTGGCCACGATCCGCGGGTACGGCGAGCTGTACCGCATGGGCGCCCTCGACACCGGCGAGAAGGTGCAGGACACCATGGGCCGCATCGAGGACTCCGCCCGCCGGATGGGCTCGCTGGTCAACGACCTGCTCGAGCTGGCGCGCATCGACGAGGGCCGCCCGCTGCGCCGCGAGCCCGTGGACCTGGCGCGGCTCGCCCACGACGCCGCCCAGGACCTGCACGCCCTCGACCCCACCCGCGCCGTGGCCGTCACCGCGCTCGACGGCGCCGCCGCGCCGGCGTCGTCGCTGCCCGTGACCGGCGACGGCGACAAGCTGCGGCAGGTGCTCACCAACCTGGTCGGCAACGCCGCGCGGCACACGCCCGCCGGCACCCCGGTCGAGCTGGCGGTCGGCACGCTGCCCGACGGCTCCGCGCGCCTCGAGGTGCGCGACCACGGGCCGGGCGTCACGCCGGAGCAGGCGGCGCGCATCTTCGAGCGGTTCTACCGCGCCGACTCCTCGCGCAACCGCGGTTCGGGCGGCTCGGGGCTGGGCATGGCGATCGTCGCGGCGATCGTCGGGGCCCACCACGGGCACGTGGAGACGGCCACCACGCCGGGCGGCGGGCTCACGGTCACCGTCACGCTGCCCCGCGACGGGCAGGCCGGCCCGAGGGGCGGCTCAGCAGTCGGCGGTGCGGCGGCGGCCGGCGGTGCTGCGGCGGGCGGCGGGGTGGCGGCCGGCGGTACGGCGGCGTCCCCGGGCGGCGCCGGCTGAGGCTACGATCGTCCCTCGTCGTCGCCGGACAGCCGCGCGACCCGGCGCGGCGAGCGGCGATGAGCCCTGGCCGCGGGCGTCACCGGGGAGTCGTACGCTGAAGGTGAGGGCACGTTCCGTAGTCGTCGACCGAAGGTCTGGTAGAGATGGGCGTCAACTTCGCTGACGCACCGCAGTGGTTCCGCTCCTCCTTCACCCGTTCCGCTCTCGGCGCGGGTGCCACGGCGTCCGAGGCGGAGATCGGGGCCCTCGCCGAGAGCCTCGTGGAGCGCTGGTCCGGCCCCGAGCGGCACTTCCACAACCTCAAGCACCTGGCCACCGTGCTGCACCGGGTGGACGAGCTGTCCCAGGAGACGCACGAGCCCGACCTGGTCCGGCTGGCCGCCTGGTACCACGGCGCGGTGTTCAGCGCCGACCGCAAGCTCGCCAGCGCGTTCAAGAACGGCGAGCAGACGACGGCCAGCGCGGAGCTGGCCCGCAAGGAGCTCACCGCGATCGGGCTGCCGGACAAGAGCGTGGAGCGGGTCGCCCACCTGGTCGACACGCTGCTGTGGCACACCCCCGACCCGGGCGACACCGACAGCCAGGTCCTCAACGACGCCGACCTGTCGATGCTCGCGATCGAGCCGCAGCGCTACAAGATGTACGTGACGGCGGTGCGCGAGGAGTACGGGCACATCCCGCAGCGCGACTTCGTCCGCGCGCGCATCCGGGTGCTGCAGCGGCTGCTGGGCCGCAAGCAGATCTTCTCCAGCCCGATGGGCGCCGCCTGGGAGAACCCGGCCCGCCAGAACATCGAGGCCGAGCTGGCGCGCCTGCTCAAGGAGCAGGCCAAGCTGCCGCCCGAGGACACCGAGGACTCCCCGACGCCGCAGGCGTCCTGACCGCCCACTTCCTCGCCGCGGGCGTCCTGACCGCGACCTGGCCGCGCGACCTGACCTCGCGCGTCCTGGCTGCGCGGCCTGCTGCCGGCGCCAGGCCCGCGGGCCCTGCCCCCGCCCGGCGGTCGCCGCCCGTCGTCCACAGCCGCCGGCCACCACCGGCAGTGCGGGCGCCGCGCCCCCTAGCGTCGTCGTGGGCCCGGACGCTCCGGGCCGTCGGGACGATCGGGAGGCACCATGCGGTACGAGGTCGACAGCGAGCGCGTCGCGCAAGCGAGCGCGGCCGTGCAGGGCTCCGTCGGGGCGATCCGCACGGAGGTCGCGGCGATGATGCGCCACCTGCAGGACCTGCAGTCGGTGTGGCACGGCGGCGCCGCGACGGCGTTCGCCGGCGTCATGGGGCAGTGGCAGTCCGCGCAGACGCAGGTCGAGGGCGCGCTCGACGCCGTCCAGACGGCACTGGCCTCGGCCGCCCGCACCTACGCGGACGCGGAGTCCCAGGCCAGCCGGCTCTTCGCGACCAGCTGACGGCCGGGTCGACGGGTCCGCGCGGCCCGGTGCGAGACTCCGGCGGTGACCACCTTCGAGTTCTCCACCGACCCCGCCCGCCTCGACGTCGAGCACGTGCACCGGCTGCTCGCCGAGCACGCCTACTGGGCGCGCGGGCGGTCGCGCGCCCTGCAGGACGCCGCCGTCGCGGGGTCGCGGAACTACGGCGTGTACGACGCCGCGACCGGCGCGCAGGTGGCCTACGCACGGGTGGTCACCGACGGCGCGACGTTCGCCTGGCTGTGCGACGTCATCGTCGACCCGGCCGTGCGCGGGCGGGGCGTGGGCGTCCGGCTCGTCGAGGGAGTGGTGGCGGACCTGGAGCCGCTCGGGCTCAAGCGGGTCGTGCTCAGGACGGCGGACGCCCACGGCCTGTACCGGAGGTTCGGCTTCGAGGTCGTCGAGGACGCCGCGGGCTGGATGGTGCGCGGCGCCCAGTAGCTCCGCGCGCGGCGCCTCCGTGCACGACGGAGGCCCGCCGCCCCAGGGAGGAGCTCCCCGGGCGACGGGCCTCGTCGTGCGGTCGCGCCCGCTCAGCGGGCGCGCACGGCCGGACTCAGAAGTCCATGCCGCCCATGCCGCCGTCGCCGCCCGGGACGGCCGGGGCCTTCTCCGGCTTGTCCGCCACGACCGCCTCGGTCGTGAGGAACAGCGCGGCGATCGACGCGGCGTTCTGCAGCGCCGAGCGGGTCACCTTGACCGGGTCGTTGACGCCCGCGGCGAGCAGGTCCTCGTACACGCCGGTGGCGGCGTTGAGGCCCTGGCCGGCCGGGAGGCTCTTGACCTTCTCCGCCACGACGCCGCCCTCGAGGCCGGCGTTGACGGCGATCTGCTTGAGCGGGGCCGAGATGGCCGACTGGACGATCGCGGCACCGGTGGCCTCGTCGCCCTCGAGCTCGAGCTTCTCGAACGCGGCGGCGCCGGCCTGGATGAGGGCCACGCCACCACCGGCGACGATGCCCTCCTCGACCGCGGCCTTGGCGTTGCGGACGGCGTCCTCGATGCGGTGCTTGCGCTCCTTGAGCTCCACCTCGGTGGCCGCGCCGGCCTTGATGACGGCGACGCCGCCGGCCAGCTTGGCGAGGCGCTCCTGCAGCTTCTCGCGGTCGTAGTCGGAGTCCGACTTCTCGATCTCGCTGCGGATCTGGTTCACGCGACCGGCGATGAGGTCGGCGTCGCCGGAGCCCTCGACGATGGTCGTCTCGTCCTTGGTGACGACGACCTTGCGGGCCTGGCCGAGCAGGTCGAGCGTGGCGTTCTCGAGCTTGAGGCCGACCGTCTCGGTGATGACCTGGCCGCCGGTGAGGATCGCGATGTCCTGCAGCATGGCCTTGCGGCGGTCGCCGAAGCCGGGGGCCTTGACGGCGACGGACTTGAAGGTGCCGCGGATCTTGTTCAGCACCAGGGTCGCCAGGGCCTCGCCCTCGACGTCCTCGGCGATGATCAGCAGCGAGCGGCCCTGCTTCATGACCTGGTCGAGGACCGGCAGCAGGTCCTTGACGTTCGAGATCTTCGACTCGACGAGCAGGATGTACGGGTCCTCGAGGACGGCCTCCTGGCGCTCCGGGTCCGTCTCGAAGTAGCGGGCGAGGAAGCCCTTGTCGAAGCGCATGCCCTCGGTGAGCTCGAGCTCCAGGCCGAAGGTGTTCGACTCCTCGACCGTGATCACGCCCTCCTTGCCGACCTTGTCGAGGGCCTCGGCGATGAGCTCGCCGATCGCCTGGTCGCCGGCGGAGATGGCGGCCGTGGCAGCGATCTCGTCCTTGGTCTCGATCTCCTTGGCGGCGTTGAGCAGCTGCTCGGTCACGGCCTCGGTGGCCTTCTCGATGCCGCGCTTGACGGCGATCGGGTTGGCGCCGGCGGCGACGACGCGCAGGCCCTCCTTGACGAGCGCCTGGGCGAGGACGGTCGCGGTGGTCGTACCGTCACCGGCGACGTCGTCGGTCTTCTTCGCGACCTCCTTGACGAGCTCGGCACCGATCTTCTCGTACGGGTCCTCGAGCTCGATCTCCTTGGCGATGGAGACGCCGTCGTTCGTGATGGTGGGGGCGCCCCACTTCTTGTCGAGAACGACGTTGCGGCCCTTGGGGCCGAGCGTGACCTTGACGGTGTCGGCGAGCTGGTTGAGCCCGCGCTCCATGCTCCGACGAGCTTCCTCGTCGAAGGCGATGATCTTGGCCATGGGGACTGATCCTCCGCTGGGTGGATGACGGTCGGCCGGCGCCCGCGACGGACGACCCACGTCGGCGCGTTCATGTCACGCCCCGGCGCAGGCCTCACCTGACGACCCGAGTTCTTGCGTCACTCCCCGGTGCGGCTCCCGTACTTCTGTCACTCACAGCCGGAGAGTGCTAACGCCATTATTGGCACTCTCGTGTGGCGAGTGCAAGACAGTCTGCCCGCGGCGGAACCGCGTCCTCGTCCCCGCCGAGGGACCCCCACGGCGGGGCCTGGCGGCAGGCCCGCGCCGTGGTGCCGGCGCACGACGACGGGCCGGCCCGACGGCGCGTGGCGCGCCGCCGGACCGGCCCGGGAAGACGTCGGGGACGACCGCCGTCGTGCGCGCACCCTGCGCGGCGACGACGGCCGGGGTCCGTCAGAGCGGACGGACCTGCTCGGCCTGCGGGCCCTTCTGGCCCTGACCGACCTCGAACTCCACCTGCTGGCCCTCGTCGAGCGAGCGGTAGCCGTCGGTCTGGATGGAGCTGTAGTGGACGAAGAGGTCCTGCCCGCCGGAGGTCGGGGTGATGAACCCGTACCCCTTCTCCGCGTTGAACCACTTGACGGTGCCCTGCGCCATGAACTTCTCCTTGTGCGTGCGCCGCGGGACGCCTGTCCGTCCCGTGGTGCGCCACACCCTAGTGGCCCCGGTCACAGCGGGGGAAGAACCTTGCCCGCACGTGTCTCCGCAGATCACCCGCTCCCCCGACGCGATCCAGGTCCCTGGGGGTCCGAGACAGACCGGTCTGTCTCGGACCCCCAGGGACCCGGAATCGTGAGCGAGGAGCGCCGCGGGCTAGCGGACGGTCGGCGTCAGCCGGCCGCCGGGATGTCCGTGGCGAGCACCGCCGTGACCTCCGCGCCCTCGGCGAGCGCGTCCACCTGCTGCACGTTGGCGGCGTCGACGCCCAGGACCGCGGCGACGGCGGCGGCGGTGTCGCTGCGGCCCTCGACGAACAGCACGGTGTTGACCGTGGGCACGTCCTCCGACGTCGGGTTGGTGGGCGAGACGTTGCTGAAGCCCTGCGCCTGCAGCGCCTCGGCGCCCCGGCCGGCGAGGCCGTCGACCGGCGTGCCGAGCACCGTCGAGGCGTTGACGATGCGGATCGGCGCCGAGGTGTCGGCGGCGGCGACCAGCGCCGCGACGTCGGGCGTCGCGCTGGGGCTCGGCGACGCCTCCGGGCTGGCCGACGGCGACTGCTCGGGCGAGGCCTCGGGCGACGCGGAGCTGTCGCTGGGCGCCGACTGGGTGGTCTCGGGCTCGGCGGCGACGGACGGCGAGCCGGTGTCGCGGGAGAGCAGCGACACGGCCCCGACGGCGATGCCAGCGCACACGACCGCGACGAGCAGGAACGGCCAGGCCGCGCTCCACCCGCTGCGCGGCGCACGGTGCACACCGACCGGCGCGTCGTCAGGCCCGCGGACGTCGAACTCGTCGGGCGGGTACGGGTACTGGCTCTTGCTCACGGCGCCCAGGGTAGCGGCTCCGAGCAAGCGCCCGGCGGAGCCGTCAGCCGCGCTCGTCGGACAGGCGACGCGCCGTGCGGGCGCGCTGCCGCGTCGCGCGCAGGCGTCGCAGCCGCTTGACCAGCATCGGGTCCGCGGCGAGCGCCGCCGGGCTGTCGATGAGCGCGTTGAGCACCTGGTAGTAGCGCGTGGCGGACATCTCGAAGAGCTCGCGGATCGCCTGCTCCTTGGCGCCGGCGTACTTCCACCACTGACGCTCGAAGGCGAGGATCTCGCGGTCGCGCTCGGAGAGCTCGACCGCGGCGTCCGAGGTCGCCTCGGGGGCGCCCGGGCCGGCCGGAGCGCCGAGCACGACGTGCTGCACGACTGCCTCGCTCATGCGTGCCAGGGTACGCCGCGCTCCCGACACGGCTGTCATTTGCGCGCCGCGTGCCCGACGCGCCCGCCGCTCCTCGAGTGCGCGCTCCTCGAGTGCGCGCTCCTCGGGTGCGCGCTCCTCGGGTGTGTCAGTACGGGCGCACGGCATGGCCTGCGCTGGTACTGACACCGCAGAGGGTTCCCCCGGCTGTCAGTACCAGTGCACGGCATGGCCTGCGCCCGTACTGACACCGCAGAGGTGGGGCGCGGGCCGGGCCGGTAACGTCGCCGCTCGTGGAGCCCGAGAACCCGTCCGCGTCCTCGCCCGCCATCGAGCCGCCCGCCCCCGAGCCGCCCGCCCCCGCGACGACGCAGGACGCGCCGCCGTCGTCGGGGGACCGGCCGCCGCTGTCGCAGGTGGTCGACCCGGGGTGGGCCACGGCGCTCGCGGACGTCGAGCCGCAGATCCACGCGATGGGCGACTTCCTGCGCGCCGAGACCGCCGCCGGGCGCGAGTACCTGCCGGCGCCGGGCGACATCCTCGCGGCGTTCCGCCGACCGTTCGACGAGGTCAAGGTGCTCGTCGTCGGGCAGGACCCGTACCCCACGCCCGGCCACCCCATGGGCCTGTCCTTCTCGGTGCAGCCGCACGTGCGCCCGGTCCCCAAGTCGCTGGCCAACATCTTCACCGAGCTCATGGACGACGTCGGCGCGCCGCCGCCGTCCAACGGCGACCTGCGCCCCTGGTCCGACCAGGGCGTGATGCTGCTCAACCGGGTGCTCACCGTGCGCCCGGGTGAGCCGGCGTCGCACCGCGGCAAGGGCTGGGAAAAGGTCACCGAGGCCGCCATCAAGGCGCTCGTGGCCCGCGGGGGCCCGCTGGTGGCGATCCTGTGGGGCCGCGACGCGGCGAGCCTCAAGCCGTGGCTGGGCGAGGTGCCGACCGTCGAGAGCGCCCACCCGAGCCCGCTGTCCGCCTACCGCGGCTTCTTCGGCAGCCGACCGTTCTCCCGGGTCAACGAGCTGCTGGAGGCGCAGGGCGCCGCGCCGGTGGACTGGCGTCTGCCCTGACGCCGGCCGCCCCGGCCGCCGCCCAGCGCCGGCCCGGGGCCGGTCCCACCCGGTTCGGACCACCCGGGGCCCCGGTGGGACGGGTGCAGAATGCTGGGCGTGACGACGCCAGAACCCACCCCCACCGAGACCGCCGAGCCGGCGCGCACCGTCCCCGTCGAGCCGGACGCTGCGGCCACCGCCGCCGCCGAGGCCGCCGACCCCACCAGCCCTCCGCTGCGCTGGGCGCGCTACGTCGCCGTCGGCGACTCGTTCTCCGAGGGGCTGTGGGACCCGTACCCGTACGACGACGGCACGCCCGCGCCGGCGGGCACCGCGTCGGAGGCGAAGCAGCGCGGGTGGGCCGACCGCCTGGCCGACGCGCTCTCGGCCCGCCGCGCGGCGGCCGGGCAGCCACCGCTGGAGTACGCCAACCTCGCCATCCGCGGGCGCCTGCTGCACCAGATCCTCGACGAGCAGGTGCCGAGCGCGCTGGCCGCCGAGCCCGACCTCGTCTCGCTCGTGGGCGGCGGCAACGACATCCTGCGGCCCAACGCGGACATCGACGCACTGTCGCAGGACCTCGAGGACGCCGTCGCGCGCATCCGCGCCACGGGGGCCGACGTGCTGATGGCGACCGGCTTCAAGGCGGGCGGCGCGCTGGCGTTCACGCACGGCCGCACCGCCGTCTACAACTCCAACATCTGGTCCATCGCCCGCCGCCACGGCGCGCACGTGCTGGACCTGTGGGGCCTGCGCTCCCTGTTCGACCTGCGCATGTGGTCCGACGACCGCCTGCACCTGACGCCGGAGGGGCACGGCCGCGTCGCGCAGGCCGGGCTCGTGGCGCTCGGGCTCGAGCCCGACGACGCCGCGTTCGACGCGCCGCTCGGCGCGGCGCCGCGCGTGCCGTTCGTCGAGAAGGCCCGCGCCGACGCGCAGTGGGCGCGCACGCACGTGGTGCCGTGGATCGAGCGGCGGATCAAGCGGACCTCGAGCGGCGACGGGCGCCCGGCGAAGTGGCCCGAGCCGACGCGCTGGCAGCCCTGGGGCTGAGCGCCGGAGCCCGCCACAGAGCACACGCCCTGGCACGGGCCCGGATGACGTCAGGGTCGGTTCCGCCATCGCGACGATGGCGGAACCGACCCTGACGTCGTCCCGGCCCGGGACGGAGCCGCCGGCCGGGTGCGGAGCCGCCTGTCGGGTTCGAACCGACGACCTTCCGTTTACAAGGCGGTGCAACACCATCCGGCGAGTAGCGGAGGGCGCGCCGGCGAGCCATCCTCGCCAGCCGCTGACCTGCGAAAACACTGCGCCATCGACCTTCCCTCTCCACGTTCCGGCCCTCCGGGGTGTCTCGCTGTAGTCCACTGTCGGCTGGCGTTAGCGGGACAGGAGCGGGACAGGAGCGGGACAGGAGCGGGACAGGAGCGGGACAGGAGCGGATACCCGTCCCCGACGCCACGCGCGAAGCTCCAGACCGACAACGCACTCACCCGAAGCGAGAGCGGCGACGCCGTCACGTCCTTGAGCCGTTTGCGTCGTCAGCCCGCGACTCCGCGACGATGAGTCGGAAACCCAAGCTCGCGAGCGAGGCCTTCAACCTGTGTAGGGCGAGAGACCTACCAGATTGAAGGCGCTCGCCGTCAGGCCCGCCTGACCGGAACTCGCCACCTCCGGGCGCAGACTATGAGCATGGCAGAGGACGAAGACGTCATCGCGTCTGTTACAGCGCACTACCCACCGGCAGACATGACGCCAGCGGAGTTCGAGCGGTTCGTGACCTCGCTCTTCGAGGGAACTCAAGCCGGAGGCGCGATACAGAACCTCACCATCCAGAACCATGAGGTGATCCGAGGCGCCGACGGTGACTACGACTTCGACGCGACCGTCAGGTACGAGATCGCGGGGGGCATGTCCTTCCTGATCGTCGTCGAGGCAAAGATGCACAGGAACCCGATCAAGCGCGAGCTCGTTCAGGTTCTGCACCAGAAGATGCAGTCCGTCGGGGCGCAGAAGGCGGTACTCGTCTCGACCGCGCCGTTCCAGAGCGGAGCGTTGGCCTTCGCGACGACCCACGGCATCGCCCTGGTGACCGTCACAGAAGGTCGCTTCACCTACGAGACGAAGGCCGCAGCTCCGAGGCCGCCGCTTACGCGGGCCGAAGCCTTCGAGCACTTCGGGCTTCCGACGTTCGTCGGCCACACGTACAGCCAAGGTGATCACGCAGGCACCACGCACATAACAACGATGTCTCCCGAGTACCCAGATCTCCTCGCCAAGCACCTGCTCGCTGACCAGACAACGCAATGACCGGCATCGCCCTCACCGCCAGCGCAACCCTTGCGTCTTCATCGGCCATATCACGCCAGCCGCAGCTCTGCCGCATGTCGATCACCCATGGCTGAGGGTTTGACGAGGCAGGATGTCATCGTGCCTTACGCGATCGAAGAGCTTGGACCGCTCGAGTTCGAGCGGATGGTCCAAGCTCTGTTGCTCTGCGACTACGGCTCGACGGTGCAGGTGTTTGGCACGGGAGCCGACGACGGCAGAGACGCTACGTTCGAGGGCTCACCCTCACCTCAGCAGGCTGCCGCGACGCCACAATCGTGGCGCGGCTACCACGTGTTTCAGGTGAAGTTCCGCGAACGGCCAGGGTCGCCACGCGACAACAAGACCTGGCTGCTGTCGCAGGTACGCGCCGAACTGCGGGCGTGGAGCGAAACCATCGTGCGGGACGGCAAGCGGGAGTTCAAGCGGAAGGGTCCCCGGCCCGAGTACTTCATCGTGGTCACGAACGTCGGCCTCTCTGGCCAAGTCGGCGGGGGGCTCGACGCAGTCGAGAGCGCCATCCGCGACCACGCTGCAGAGCCGAAGAACAACTGGCCTCTGAAGGATTGTCAGGTCTGGGACCGGACGAAGGTCGAACGCCTCTTGGACGCCCACGCGAGCGTGCGGCAGCGCTTCAACGGTTTGCTCACCGCAGGGGATGTGGTTGCGGCGCTCGAGCAAGGCGCGATGACGCTTCCGTCCCTACCTCTTGAGGAGACCCTCCCGGTACTCGAGGAGCACGCCAGGATCGAGCTGGCACACGGCGGCAAGGTGAAGCTCGGAGAAGCCGGGCAGGTTGCCAACGAGCGGCTTGACCTTGCAGGCGTGGCAGTCGACCTACCGGCGCATCTGGAGGGCGAGCCCGACCCCGCGAAAGACGTACGGGTACTGCGCCACGTCCTCGACGTGGGCAATCGCATCCAGCGGCCAACTGTGCGCGGCGAAAGCAGTCCCCACCTTCTTCTGTTGGGCGGCCCTGGGCAAGGGAAGACAACGCTCGGGCGCATCCTCGTACAGAGCTACAGGGCTGCTCTCCTCGCCGACCGGCCCCTGCTGACCACCGACGTGCGACAGGCGGTTGACGCCTCCTTGGAGCGCGCGGAGCAGATCGGTTTGCCCCGCATCGCGAATCGACGCTGGCCATTTCGGATCGACCTGGCCGAGTACGCCTCCCACGTAGCGGGCGGCGCGCCCCCGACGCTTACTACCTACATCGCGAGTCGGATCAACGACGCCACCGGACAGGACTTCACTCCGATCAGCGTTCGTCGATGGCTCCGCGCCTGGCCATGGCTGCTCGTGCTCGATGGCTACGACGAGGTTGCCTCAGCGTCGGCGCGCGAGCAGATCGCTGGCGCCGTCAACGCGTTGTTGCAGACCGCTCAGTCGGAGGACGCGGACCTGCTCATCGTCGCGACCACGCGACCTCAGGGCTACGGCGATGAGTTGCCACAGGCTCTGCACAAGCTTGAACTGCTCAGTTTGTCTCGCGAAGACGCCATCGCCTACGCAACCCGGCTCACGGACATGCGCCTGGGCAAGGACGCCGAACGCAGCGAGGTGATAGACCGAATCACCGCTGCTGTGGACAATGACGTGACCGGCCGCCTCATGCGGACGCCTCTACAGGTGATGATCCTGACCCTTCTGCTTGAGAGCAGACGGCGACCACCGCAAGACCGTGCGGCGCTCTTTCAGAGTTACTACGACGTCATCTACGACCGAGAGCAGCAGAAGAAGAACTATCTGTCGGACGTACTGCAGGACTACCGCCAGGACGTCGACGCCATCCACCACACCGTCGGGCTCACGCTTCAGGTGCGTAGCGAGGACACGGAGGGCGACTTCGACGCTGCGATGGCGGCTGACGAGTTCCGCGAGATCGTTCGGCACCGCCTGGAGGCCCAGGAGCACACCGGAGCCGAACTCGGCCGACTCGTCGACGATCTAACGAAGGCCGCGCGCGATCGCCTCGTCTTGCTGGCGGCTTCCGGGCAGGACCTCGTCAGCTTCGATCTCCGCAGCATTCAGGAGTACATGGCCGCGAAGGCGCTAACGGCTGGCTCTGAGCGGGACGTCCTCGCGAACCTGACGGCCATCGCTCCGTCAGCGTACTGGCGCAACACATGGCTCCTGGCAGTCGGGGTCCTCTACCACGAGAAGCCACACCTGTTTGATCAGATGCTCCAGTCAATGCGCAACGTCGACTCTGGCGAGAATGACTGGTTGAGCCTCCTGGTCGCGACAGGCCCAAGGCTTGCAGCCGAAGTCCTTGATGACGGAGTCGCCGCAAGGAACCCTCGACACCTGCGACACCTGATCGTGCTCGCGATGGAAGCGCTCGACGGTGCCAACATCGGTGCGGCTCGCCTCGGCGCGATACTCGCGGACCTTCCCGACCTCAATGACATGAACCGCACGGTCATCATCGACGGGATTGAGCGTGCACTCAAGGCGGGACCCGAGAACCGCGCGGCCGCAGTGTCTGTGCTTCGGGGGCTTGCCCGGTCGCAACGCACCGGACCGCTCTTCACCAAGGCTCGACAATTGCTCTCTGCTCACACGAAACGCTCGGGCAGCGGACAGCCTGGGGAGATGCCTGGATCAGTGACCTTCGCCGACGCGCTCCCTGCTGCGGCTTTGACATGGCACGCGCCGTCAGCCCCAGCGGGGTTCCGCGATGAACTGCGCAAGATCGAAACTACGCGCGACCACACAGGCCGATTTGAGTTGCCCGGCCACATTCCGCTCTTGGCGAGCGCGTTCGAGGTGGTGGCAGACCCGCCGGCACTGCAGATAGTCGTCGAGGCAATCCGAGCTATCGATGAGCAGAATTGGACTGCGCGCGCCGCCATCACGTCAATCCTTTGGCGCGCGCGCCAGCGACTGCCCGTTGCCTATCAACTATCAGGTGTCGAAGTCAGTCCGCGGCAGGGGAATCTCTCAGACCCCTGACCGCACGTCGTCCCGCGCGAGCGTGGGCGCGCCCGAGGGCCTAACCGGTAAAGGCAGGCGAGGTTCCTTCGTTCATTCTGGGAGCCGCCTCGCTCGTTGGGCGCCCACGCTGACGCCAATCTCGGTCCGATGGGCTGCGGGCAGCGCACGTATGGCTGAAGGACGGTTGGCCCCCCCACGGAGAACCACCACCCCGGTACTCGCGGGAAAAATCGACGCGCGAACGCGGCACCGCGCGTCAAGACCGGCTATGCGAAGGTGTTCAGGCATGCTGGATTCGGCTCGCGACGGCGAGTGCAGGCTGACTTGTGAGGCAACGTGCATTTCGCTGGTATCGACGTTCCGCAGGAGCTCGTCACCGCACACGCGGAGGGCGACGTCGTCTTCTTCGTTGGAGCGGGCGCATCGGTGCCCGCTCCCACCTCGCTGCCAGGCTTCCGCGAACTCACGACCCAAGTCGCGGAACGGCTGAGCGAGGAGCCGCCGACCGACGAAGATCTCAAGGAACCGGACCTCTACCTCGGACGCCTTGACGCCGACCCACGTGTCGACGTTCATCGGATCGTCGCTAACGAGATCGGCCGGAGCATTAAGCGGAATCGGCTGCATGAAGCCTTGGCAACGCTCGCAGCAGCACCGGGCCCAACTCGCATGGTAACGACCAACTATGACGACTTCCTCCACGATGCGTTGCAGGCTGCGCACGCTGAACACTTGGTCTTCGAGGCCCCAGCGCTGCCTCTCGGTAACGACTTCGAGGGGCTCGTTCATCTACACGGCAGACTCGGGCAGCCACCCCAGCGTCTGGTGATCACCGACGCCGATTTCGGCACCGCGTACATCACTCGAGGTTGGGCACCCGCGTTCTTACGCGACCTGTTCTCACGCTTCGTGGTCTGCTTCGTGGGCTACAGCCACGACGACCGCATGATGGACTACCTCGCCAAGGGTCTTCCATCAGATGCACGACAGCGGTACATCATCACCGACCGCGACGAGCCAGCGCATTGGAAGCAACGCAAGATCGTCCCGATCTGCTACCCGCATCGCCAGCACGACGTTGTAGTCGACCTACTGGCCCAATGGGGTGCGTGGGCGGCAGATACGCCGTTCGACCGCGCCCAGCGCGTGCGCGCGTTGGCCGCTGAAGCGCCTCCTGCCGATCCCAATGCAGAAGACTTCTTGATCGCGTCGCTCGAAGATCGGACCTTGGCCGCCGAAGTGTGCCAGATCGCGACCGGTCGGCGTTGGTCGGCGTGGATGACCAAGCAGCGACCTTTCCGCGCCCTACTTGGCGAGTCTCTCGAACGCCCCGTCGACCCTGGCGTGCTGGCGGCAGTAGCACGTTGGGCGGCAGACGCCGCACTCTCACCGGATACCCTCGAAGCCGTCTACGAGGCGGTCATCGAAGGTACTGGAACGATCGCACCAGACTTCATATCTCAGCTGCTCCGGCGTCTCGCAGTCGGCGAGGTCGAGCCAAAGCACCGCTCCATCTGGCTGCGATGGGCCGCGACCGCCGCCCCGCGCGAGCACAGAGCACTGCTACAGGACTTCGAGATGGTGTGGGCATCGGACGTTGTGCTGTCGGAGCCAGACACCCTCCTACTGCTGGAGCGTCTGACTGGCCCCTGGTCGATGCGGAAGCGCCCGTTCTACGCCGACGCCCAGACCGCAGAGTTGGCCGTTTCTGGTTGGGAACTACAGGAGGGCGTCGATCGACGCCTGGGGAACCTCGAGGTGGCCGTGCGCCGGGAGCTCCTCACGTGGCTCACCGGCTTCTTTGAGGCCGCTCATCGCCGTACCGCTTCTGGAGGCCTCTCCGACCCTTGGAGCTCTCTCCGTTGGTCGATATCAGAGCGGAGTCCCGAGGCAGCACACGGAAGCTTCCACGCTCCAAGCGTGCTCACCGATTTGGCCCGCGACAGCCTCGCGAAGGCTTTCGAAGACGATGCGTCTTACGCCTCGTCCCTACGGGACCTCTGGCTGGATAGTTCAGCCCCCCTCCTCCAGCGCCTCGCCATCCACAGTCTCAGCGTGTGCACCGACGTGTCGGCGACGGATCGGATTGCGGCAGTGATGCGCCGCGGGTTGCTGTTCGCCCACGACGTCCGCGACGACATCTACGCGCTTCTTGCCGCCACGGCCCCGGAACTGGACGCCGCCAGCCTGGAAGCGCTCCTGGACGCCGTCAGCCAAGGACCAGCCGTTGCTGAGCATGTCCTGTGGGATGACTCGGAATTCGCTCAACAGGTTCGAGACCACGAGGTCTTCCGACTCTTTCGTTGGTTACAAAAGCACCGCCCTGAGATGACCCAACCCAAGGAGCTGGAGGCGATCATCGGCCGACACCCGTCCTGGGTGTTGGAGGAACAGCCCAGCCTCGGTCGCCCCCATCGAGAAAGGGCGAGAAACAGTGAGGATGAGTTGCCCTGGCCCCTTGAAGAGTTCCACAAGATGCTCGCGGTGAACGCGGAGGCCGCGCTGTCGGAACTCGAGCTCTACACGCGCAGCGATCGTGGCTACTTGTGGCCCGTCAGTGACATGCTCGCCCGGACCGTCCAGAAGTGGCCCGATGACGGGTTCAAGGTCTGGACGGCTACCGCTGAGTCAACCATTCGGGAACGCGTGCTCTCAGGGTGGGGCGAAGCCCCGTTGACGGAAGGTCAACTGGATCGCGTCGCTGCACTCCTCTTGAGCAGCGACCTTCGCAGACTCAGCCGCGCCGTCGCGCGGCTCCTCCATCCTTGGACCAACGATGAAGCGTTGCACGATCGCTGGATTAAGCATCGCCATGGTCGTGAACTCGCCCGCCGCGCGCTCGCCTTCTCCGAACCCGACGACGCGCACGTCGCCGGTAGAGATCCCTATGCATCAGCAATAAGCAGCACGGTCGGCACGCTGGCTGAGTACTGGATCGAGGTCGCGGTCGTCGAGGCCCGGGGCGGGCAACACCCCGGCGGCGGGCTCTCTGAGCAGACTGCCGCGGCGCTCTCCGATCTGGTGAACCAGTCCGACCCCTCAGAGCACGCTGTCGTACCGCTGCTGGCGCAGCTCGACTTCCTGTACGCCGCCGACCCGAAATGGACGCAAACCAACCTGCTCCACCGACTCGACCCCGCATCACATAGCTGGCCAGAGATCGATCCCCTTTGGCGCGTGGTGCTTCACGGCAGGATCAGTGACGAACTTCGCGACGCAGGGCTACGGGATTGGGTACTTGGCTGCGCAGCCTCCGCCGGGGACAACATCACGACTGAGCTGGCCCGCGAGGCGGCTTGGATCACCGTCCGCAGTTCCATCGATGACCTCACACGGTTGAACTGGATCGCACGCTTCGTTCGATCGGCCGTCGATCCACTCGTCGTGTCATGGACTCACGAGGTCGCCAGGATGACCCGGGACTTGACGGAGGACGCGCGCACATCGTTGTGGAAGCGTTGGATGCGGCGACACCTGGAGCGTCGCGTCGAAGGCCTGCCCAAGAAGCTCACTACGACCGAAGCGACGGCACTGCTCACCTGGGTGGCGGTGCTTCGTGAGTCTCGGGACATCAGTGAAGCCGTGGACATCCTCCTACGGGCGGAAGTGGGCTTCGGGGCGTCCTCAAGCCTTCCGGCGCACCTCTACATCGACAAGGCCGGCCTCCACTCCGCGCCCGGTGAATGGTCGCGACTGATCGCAGGGATGCTTGAGCTCACCACATCCCTTGAGGGTCACACCGCGTGGTCGGTCAGACGCATGGTAAGGATGCTCGCCGAGCAAGGTGGCGACCAGGAGGACCTGGCTCGGATCGAGCAAGCGTTGTACAACCTCGGACATGGGACGCCTTGACGGGTCCCGCAGGTTCACACCACGGCGGTGGCCTACGTCGGCAGCGGGTGCTCGCCATAGCGAGTCGCTGAGGGCTGGCCTCCCGCTTTCATAGTTCTTCATAAAGTGTCGGGAGGGAGGCGGCGGAGTCCGTCACGGGCTCGCGCACGCGCCCCTGCCGCCGGAGTTGAGCTCCTCGGGTGCGACGGTCACCTCGCCGTGCGCCTGCCTCATCAAGCAGGTCCGGCGCCTCCCACGTGTCGAGGCCGCACCCGCCGACTCCACATCGACCCACGTGCGCTCAGCTGCCGGCGTACCTCCGAGCCAGCTTTCTACCCTCACGGCCGTTCCACCCAGGCATCAGCTCCTCGAGGCGCTGCTGGGTCCACTCACTCAACTGACCGGCGTCATAGCGCCGATGCAACCCCACGAGCCACGCGCCGACGACCTTGAACTCCAAAGAGGGCGGGAAGTCAGTACCAACGAACCAGCGAGCCTCCGGCCCGTTCCAACCCGGCATGTGCACGTCAAGGTACGCGCGCGCCTCACTGTCGAGGTCTCCCGCGTCGTAAGCGCGGTGCTGCTCCCGAAGGAACAGAGCGAGCTCATCCTGACTGCACTCAAAGTTCGATCGTCCGTGGTTGTCCATGCTCTCCACAGTGCGCGGCCAACGCCCACACGCAGTCGGCCCACGAAGCAGTGGCCACCTGCCCCGATCACGTCACAGCCGCACACGGCATGCGCTGCTTGCGCAAACCAAAGGGCACCGCACGGTGCCCTCACATGGACCCAGAGCTCTTCCGCCTCACCCAAGCCGCCGAAGTAACCCTCGGCACCGACCCCACCACCCTCGCCGTCTCCACCCTGGCCGACTACGCCGGCAAACTTCGCTCCAACTGGCACCCCTACGCCCAGCAGCGCAACCTCCCCACCGACTTCACCGCCCCCGACGCCCGAGCGCTCTCCCCTGACGAACTCGTCACCTACATCGCCGCCTGCCAGCTCGGCACCACCCGCAGCCACAACCGCGACGGCAACCGCCGCTCCGAGCGCGAAAACCAGCCCCTTGACCCCTCCGCCCTCGGTGGCATCCTCGCCGCCCTCCGCCACGCCCACCTACACGCAGGCCTCCCCTGGAACGGCACCCACCCCCGCGTCCAAGCAGTCCGCGCCGGCTACGCACGCACCAGCACCCGCACCAAGACCAAAGCCACCCCCCTCACCCGCGACCACCTCAAGAACCTCTTCCACCACCCCCCCACCTCCCACAACCTCCACACCCGCGCCCGCGCCACCGCCACCGCACTCCACATCCCCATCGCCCAACTCACGACCCTCGATCCCCGATCGGTCCTCGCCATCACCACCGACAGCGCCACGGTCGAGGTCGGCAACGCACAGGTGCGCACCATCCAGTGCCTGCTCACCCGCACCGACGACCCCATTGCCGAAGTCGCATGCGCCCACTGCTACCTACGGGCCTGGCTACGCGACGCCCCCGAAGCCGGCTACCTGCCGAACGACGCACTCACGAAGGTCCGCGGCTCCACGACACGACTCCTGCGACGACTTCCTCATGCCGCCTTCGCCCGCGACCGCATCACCGTCGACAACGACGACCTGTGGACCACCATCGCGCTCGGGCTGACTGCCGACAGCGCCAAGTGGATGCGCATGCGCGCCGCCCTGCTCCCCATGTGGACCACCGGCCTCCGTCTCGACGACATCGACGGCCTGCACCACGACCAGGTCACGTTCCCCAGCGACAACGTCACCATCGCTCTGGCCGGCAAGACCGAAGACCCCAGCCGGCCGCACATCATCACCCTCACACCCGAGGGCGGACCCTTCTGCCCCGTCGCCGCCATGCGCAATTACGACGCATGGACCCGCGCCTACCTGCCCGAGCGGAGCCGATGGACCCCCTCGCTGCGAGGCAAGCAGTACACCTACGCGCCGGTCGACGCTGAAGACCTCGGCGGCCGCGGGCTCTACCAGCAGACGAGACTCTGGCTCCTCGACAGCGGAATCGACGTCGACCTCGCCGCACCCGCCCGCAGAACCACGCTGACACCCCACAGCGCCCGACACGGCTTCGCCGATCAGGCCGCTGCTGACGGCTATCGCGACGACGAAATCTCTGACGCCCTGCGGCACAAGAGGCTCGACACCACCGGCGGCTACGGGACCAAGAACGCCCACGACACCGCCAACGCCCTCATCTACAAGATTGCCGACGACGCCCGATGACCAACCACGCCGACACCTCCGCCGCCGAAGCCGTCCGCGCCCAGCTCACCACTGCCTCCCTTAGCCAAGAGCACATCTACGCTGCCAACGCCTTCGAACGCTGGCGCATCGTCCGCGCACCGCTCGCACCCATGGACGACCGACTGGTACTCGCCTACCTCATCGACAAGTCCCACTGGACCTGGGTCAGTGCCCGCACCGCCGTCCAGAAGCTTGACCGGTACTTCACCCACCACACCGGCGCACGACTCAGCGGAGACCTCACCAAGCGCGAGATCGCACGCAGACGCAAGACCGCACACGTCCCTCTCGAACTCACCGCACCGCTGCGGACCCAGGACGCCAAACAGATCGCCGCAGAACTCGAGAACACGCCCGACTCCCCCAATGTCGCCGCTATGCGCGCCGGACTCATCCTGCTGCGCAGCATCACCGACCCTGCCCTGCCTCTCAAGTACTGCTGGCGCACCATCGCCACACTCGAACTCACCACCACCGCAAGCACCCACCAGCTCCGCTTCAGAGGCGGCGACCCCGTCACCGACCTCACCTCAGAAGCAGCTGACATCTGGCGCCAGCACCTGACCGTCCTGACCAACCCCAGGAAGGTCCGCGGCCGCGCACGCTCAGCAGCCCGTCGGGTCGGCATCGACCCCGACGCCCCCGCAGCCGCGCTCACCGAGGCCCAGTGGGACTGGTACTGGCGCGCCCTTGACTCCAGCCTCTATCGGAACATCCGCGACCTCGCCTACCTGCTGGCCGGCAAGGAAACCGCCCGCCGCCACTCCGAGCTCGCACGACTCGACCTCGCCGACATCACCACCCACTCCGACGGAATCAGCGTCCGCTACTTCGACACCAAGCGCGGCAAGTGGCTCAGTTACGAGGTCCCCCACGTCGGCACCGACACCCCGTGCCCACCCGAATGTGCCGCCTGCGCCCTGAGCGACCTGCTGACCTGGCAGCGCGAGATCGAATGCCGACAAACCGGTCCCGTCTTCGCCTCGATCTACGGCGGCCAGACCCGAGCCATGACCCGCCAGAACGCACGGCTGCGAATCCGCAAGCTGACCGGCCTCATCGCCGACTCCCCATGGGGCAGCACCAGATCCCTGCGCGCCGGCGCCGCAACCAGCGCCTACGAAGCTGGCATGAGCGTCCAAGAGATCGCTCTTGGCGTCACCAAGCACGGCACGCTCGAAGAAGCTCGCAAGTACATCCGCAAGACTGGAGCCGCCGGCCAGACGCTCCAGCTGCGCATCGAACCAACCGCTACGCCCGCTCCGCCCACGTGAGACTGCGCCCAGATGCCACCGCGTTCCCCGACGGGTGAGTCAGGGAACGCGGTGGCATCTGGGCGTCGCTCGTAACGCGTCGACATACCGGCGGGCCGCGGTCAGCCACCTACGACCAAGCCACCCAGCCCTCGAGCCGCAGCTCTTGTGGTGCCTGACAAGACCGCGGCGTGCCACCTCGACGTGAGCACCGCGGCACCCAACGACCTCGAGCACCGCTGCCAGGTCCGCCGTCGAACTCCCGCCAACCCACACATCGACCGTGGTGGCGTCCTGCACCGTGCCGCGAGTAGCCGAGCCCGCACCTCGAGACCACTAACGACGGCGAGGTACTCCGCTCAGCGTTCAGCGCCCAGGTCACTAAGCGCGACATCCCAGTTCGGTCCTCTGCGGCGCTCCGCACGTCTCGGCGACGCCTCAGACGCCGTTTGACCGGACGCGTCGCCCAGGGCGGTCAGCAGCGTGCTGGCGGCGACCATGTCGGCGCTCTGCTCGGGGCGGTTGTATCCGAGGAGGGCGCGCAAGCTCGTGTGCCCAGTGACCGCGGAGATCTCGGTCGGATCGAGCTGTCGCCTGAAGCCCTCGGTGACGAAGCCCGCTCGGAGCGAGTGGGCGGCGAATGCCTTTCCCAGCTCGCTCCAAAGCCCGTCGCGGGTCGGGTGCTGGCGGTCCTCAAGCCCAGCGGCTCGCACGCGTCGCTTCACGATCTCCGAGATCCCTGACCCGGAGAGTCCTACAGGTCGGCCATTGACGAGGCGAAGACGTCCGTACCGGTCGATCCGCACGAAGACCGGCACACCCTTGAGGCGACGAGGGTCAAACCCGAGCGTCGCGGTCACGACCCCCAGCCAGTCATCAAGGGCACCAGCGGGATCGGGAATTGTGCTCCCAGGCGGAGCGGTCGGGATTGCGCGCGAGGTGCCGCGACCCTGCTGGTCAGTCTTTGAGCGCGCGATGTACGCCGTCCAACCCGCGTCCGTTCGCGTCAGGTCGTTCCACGTCAGCGCTGCGAGATTTGAGCGCCGCAGTGCGCTCGTCCAGCCGGTGAGCAGTAGGGCTCGGTCGCGCACCTGGGCGGGCGAGACCGTCTCCGCAACGGCCTCGTCACTCACGACCACTGGACGCATCTTCAGGATCTTGTGGAGTCCCTGACGTGTGAGGGTTTTACCCTCTCGATCGCGGAACACTGCAGTTCCGGGCCAATGCTTCGTCGTTCGGAGCCAACGGGCGAGCAGCCTGCCCGCCAGGCTTTCGACGTCGATCTCGTGCCGGAGCTGGGGCCCACCACGACGCGACGGTGCAAGCACAACCACAACCTTGTCGGCCGTCATGCTCAGGTCGCTGCGCAGCAGGCGTGCCAATTGACCGGCCGATGCTCCAGTCGCGGCACTGATCTCTTGTGCAAGGCGCGTCCGAAGTTCAGAGGCGGTCGTCGGGGCGTCTTGCGGGGCGTTGAGCACCTCGGTCAGCAGATCCCAGGTCAGCGCGGCCTTTGCTCCGCGCGGGGCCTGAACCAAAGTCCGACGCAGGCCGGCCATGAGTTCCTGGATGCGCGGATCCTGCGACGGAGTCGGGAGATCGGCGAGTGAATGCAGACGCGACAAAGCCGACATGATCTGCGTGACTGTCGCCATGACCAGACGGCCCTCAAGATTCACTCGACCGGTCGTGGCCTCCCGCTGTGTTCGGTTGAAGTCAATGGCGCGTTCCACGAGGTACAGCTGCAGGTCGCTTGAGGCGGCCGGGAGCGGGCACACCTCATGGGTACGCGCCCAGTCCAACCATGATTGAACGTGCCGGCCGTACGCCTTGCGCGTGTTCTTCGCCCTGGAGGCTGCGACGAGCTCTCCCGCCACCTCCATCTCCCGCGTACTGGCGCCGGGGAGGATCGACCACTGCGCCGGCGGCACCAGTTCTCCGCGGCGCAGGAACGTCGCCGCCACCGCGTCGCAGGTCCATACGGCCGGGGCCGCAGGCGGGGGCGTGGACTGGGTAAGGGCGCGCAGCACATCGCGCGAAGAGGTGGGCTGACCCACGGAGGCCTCCTGGTGATCGGTTGACACTCACCAGGACCGTGCTCACACGTCTCACCTGCGCAGTCGCTTCACAGCGTCAACGCCAACCTGCGAGAAGGGTGGTTATCGCAGGTCAGGAGGGGACGCTGAAGACGATAGTTGCTCGCACTCAACCCACAAGCACCCAGCGCCACCGCTTGCTCGACCGACACGCGATCCATGTCGCGGCGAACACCTCCGACGTCGTCGGCGCCAAGGCCCTGACCATGCCGCGATGCCAGCCCGGACGTCGCTGCTTCGAGACGACGACCACCACCGCGGCAGAACCGCCGGTTGCAGCTTGTCGCCTCCGTCCGGCCTCAGGCCGATCGGAAGCTCCAACGTTGCAATCAGTCCCCTGCGAGCGGTTCCCTCGTAGCCGTCAGCGGCATACACGACGCGCGATGACGCTCTGCTGCTGCGGCACATCGGGCACGATTCAGTCGTGACCCCTTGCCTCATCTGCCGCGAACCGGGGCCGCCGCCCTGCACCCGATGCCTTTCCCGCTTCGCGACACGCGGCGACTACGTGCGCAAGGACCTTGCAGCGGGATTCAAGGCGATCGCTGACGCTGCCGAGGGTTTGAGGTCGGAAGTCTCGTGGCGCGGGCCGGACGGTCCCCGGAGGATGGTCCGGGAACTTCTCCCGATGCCACAGGGATCCTTAGCTCGAGAGGATGGAACTGCGGCATTGAACCTGGCCCTGAGCCTCGCCGCCGAACGAGGGGGAGAAGCACTCCTGGCCTTCCAGTTCCATGCTCTCGACCAGTGCGCCCAGCAACTCGATGCACTGGCCAAGGAGCTGAAGGTGCTGCACGAGATGGTGGGCCTGCCCACCGCCTACTACGCCGTGCCGGTGCACCTACGGTCCGTCCTGCTGACCTCCGCGCTGTTGCGCCTCCTCACAAACCCTCTGGTCGACTTCAAGTCCCGCCTCGCCGCAGGCCTAAACCACACGATCGAGCGGCTGAAACGCCGACAGGATGAGCTCGGAGGCCCCGCCGATGGGAGCGAGGAAGTCATCGATCACCTCCTTGCAGCGGCACGACTTGCAGGGGCGACAGTCAGGCGAGGCCGAGTACAGGGGCCGCCGGCGACCGACTCTGAGAAGATCGACAAGGCCTTCGCTGGCTTCGACATCTCGAAGTTCGACTACGCGTCAATCAGCTCGGCGGTTCACGGACAGCGCCGCCATCATCTGGCCGTGGCAGATGACCTGGCTGACGAACTGGCCGACATTGGAGATCCCGAGGACTCGACGCCCTTAGCCATCGCAGTCGGTGGTTCCATTCGTGCACTCGCCGCGGGGTGCCTGGCCCTGAACGCGGTCGGCCATTACACATCGGCTCGCAACGGAGACAGGTACTACGCACGCGCGCTTTGGGGCGTGACGGTCATCCGGTACACCACACTCGGCGCCAAGCGGCGCCAAGAAGGTGGCGTTAGCGAGCCCTGATCAACGAGCCGAACGCCACCTGAAGCTCAAGCGAGCCCGAGCTTGCCGAGCAGATCAGCTGCGCTGAGGTCCACCGCACCGCCGTCGGGACGGCCACGCTCGAAGCGGGCCTCCTCCAGCTCCTGGTCACGCCGCCGATAGGTACGAACGTCTGCGGCGGAGTCACCCGCGTCTCCCCCGGTGTTGTTCGCCCACACCGACGCAGTCAGCTCGCGTGCACTCTCCAGGTCATCAGCGAAACGGCGCGCGGCGCGTACAAAGAACTCCGACCGGGACATCCCGTGAACCGCAGCCACGCGCTCGAACCGCTCGAACTCCTCATCGAGCAACGAGATCGTCGTCATCACTTACCG
Organism: Isoptericola variabilis; assembly: GCF_001750215.1. Lineage (GTDB taxonomy): Bacteria > Actinomycetota > Actinomycetes > Actinomycetales > Cellulomonadaceae > Puerhibacterium > Puerhibacterium variabilis_A. The sequence goes on from NZ_LWGM01000004.1 coordinate 24,808, forward strand.
AGTATGAGCCCCCGCGATCCAGCGGCACCGATCAGCAGCCTCTGTCCCCAGCACCCAGGCCTGACGATCCGCGATCCCCGATCCCGTCGCACCGAGGGCTCACCCCGCGAGCGCCATCGGACCGATCACTGATCACCGATCGTTGTCCCGGACACCCGATAGCAATCTGCCCATGGACCCACTCACCTGGCGATCGTCCCTGCACCTACCCGACGCGACAGTCCACATCGCTGACGTCCACCAGTCCCTAAGCAACCAGGACACCTGGCGAGCCACACTCCCCGGCCACCTCTACCTCCTGGCCGGCACGAGCACCGATTCCGCTCACCGCGATCGGATCACCGCCTACGCAGGGATCACCGAACGGCACACCAGCGGACGCGCCTGGGCCTCACTGGCCCGCTGGGTCCGATCGATCGCCGCCCTCCAGCTCCACACGATCGGGCTCGTCACCCTCAACGACCCACGCCCCGATCCCGACGTCCTCCGGGTGCTCGAGTGCTCCGTGATCCGAGCCCTGAGCCCGCGCGTACAGATGCTAAACACGGTCACCGCCGCGGCCACCGCGACTCAAGCCCTCGGAGAGCACGCCCCGATCTACGCCGCATACGGCGACTTCCTCGCCACTGCCCTACGCCGCCACGTCCTCGGGGGACGCTCCAATCCCCTGCTCACTCCCGCCCACTCCGTGCGCGAAAGCGCCGTCCGCGTCATCCTCGCCGCCGACAGCGCCCTCGACACCGACGACGTCCTGACCCGGCTCCAAGCGCTCGGCGGCCCCCAGTACACCGGCAAGACCGCCGGTGCCACCCTCCGACGTGACCTCACCATCCGCGAGACCAACGGCTACGCCGGACCACCACGCATCCGCACTACCCACCTCGCTGGCAGATGCCTCTACTACCCCGCACACATGCCCGAGTACGAGGCCGTCCACCGCTACGCCGCTCGCACCAGCCGACGTGCCGCCAAAGCGGTCCGCTCCGCTCACACCGCAGCCTCCTGAAGGAGTGCTCGTGCACCAACCTCCCGGTATCGAGGACGACGGCTCCGCGCTCCAGCTCATCGGGGCTGAGCTCGCGCTTGGCACACGCCCCTCGGCGTCGCCCGAGGCGGTCGAGGACGGGAACCCGAGTTGCTCGGAGCTCGCAGCCACGGCGTCACAGCCAGTCGTACGGGTATTCGTTAAGTCAGCGGCTACCGCCTTGCCAAGCGCTGGCCCCCGGGACCGTCAGCGGCCAGGCCTGAGGCGATGGACGGCTCAGGAGCCGTCGCGCAAGCAGCGCAGGAAAGGTTAGGGACAGACGAGCCCGCTGGCCGACTGGGCCACGACCTCCAAGTCGTCGACTCCAGTCTCGAGCTCACACAGGACCGGGATGTCCTCGGAGTTCGTGATGTTCCGCGTCACAAACAGCCCGAGAGGGGCGTCCAGCGCCTGTGCGTACGTCTCGAAGTCGCCGCCGTCCGGAATGCCCGTGAGCCGGAACCCCGCCGGCTGCAGGTTGTGAGCCTCGGTGTCGACGTACCGCCACGTGGTCGTGCCGCCAAACCCCTCGGGCTCAACGGTGAAGAAGCCTGTCCGCTGCTCCGCCTCGAAACCTGCGAGCGCAGCCAGCACACCACAGAAGGATGCACCTTCGGGATGGCGCGCTCCGGTGGCCTCGCACACTGGACTTGCGCCGTCGTACGCCAGGTACACACCGAGATCCACCGTGCGCAGGTCCAGTTGCCGCTCCGGGGTCGTGTTCTCGACCGAGGCGTGCATTCCCATGCCTTGGACGGATGCCGTGGTCTCGCCGGGCGGCGCGACGGCAACGTCCTCGACCGCATGCGCGAACTCGAGGAGCACCGACAGGTTGTAGGAGTACCCGTCGCTGCGCGTCACAGCCTGGTCCACGGTCAGGCTCGTGCCCGTGGGCTGCGGCAGCACCGCCTCATCGGACGGCTCCGCAGAAGGCTCCGTCGCTTCCCACAGCTGTTGCTCTTTCTCCGCGAACGTCAGCTCGTCGCTCGTCTCGACATCCGTGGCTGCGTCGCTCGCCCCGGAACAGCCGGCCGCCAGCGTCAACGCCAACACGCTGACCGCACCACCCACACGCAGACCGCGCATCGTTCACCTCATCGCTCGCTGGAATCAGCCCGAATGTAGGAGGCCCGTGCGCATATCTGGGGGCCGCGCGAGCCAATTCACCCCACTAAACGCCACTGTTCACCCGCCGACGCCGCCCTTACACCGGCTGCCTCACGACCACAGCACCCGCCGGAGCGAGAGCCATTCAGCGCTACATCACTCGCAGCAACCGACATGCCGCAGCCCAACCACCAGACGCCACGCGTGGCCGCCCGCTCACCGCCCCCCGATCCGTCCGCCGCACCCGCCACCTGCTACGGACATGCGACGTTGGCAAGCTGGAACGCCGGTGCCGTAGTAATCCGCCCGCCCCGGCCCTCGCCCAATTTGTGCACTGACTTCACGTGCGGGGGCAGGTGAACCTTGCGAGCCAGGGTTCGGAGTGTTGGCTCACCGGACCCAGGCGTCAAGGAGAGCCCCATAGCCGGTGGCGGCGAAGGTACAGGAATCTTGAGTCGACATCTCAACGGTGAGCTGACGGGCGCCAGTTACGTCGTACCCCTGACGAACCAGCACTTCTCCTACCGTCATATCGGTATCGAGAAGCGTGCCTTGGTCAGTGCTGACCACCACGTGCGCTGTGAGACCGTCCGGTGTGTGGTCCCGCAGCCCAACCGCGGCAGACAGGGTCGTGAACCGACCGTCGAGCGTGTACGTAGTGGACGCGGTTCTCCCGTTGCAGCCCACCCACTGTTCGGTGCTGTGGGTGAATGTGAACGGCTGGTCCATGCGCTGGATTAGGACCTCGGCGGACGCCCCTGAGTTCTCACCCGATGCTGACGGGATCTCGTAGAGCCAGGTGGCGCCGACCGGGAGCTGCGCGACCCCAAGACCTGCGTTTGAGCTCACGGGTGGGAGTCCGTCGAGTGCTCGGATGGCGTCGGCGGTGACGGCGGCGGCAGTGGCATCGGCCCAGTCTCTCGGCAGGAGAGTCGCCAGGGCGGCTCGCTGCTCCGGTGTGCAGACGGTCAAGGGTGAGACGGCCGCCGTGCTGGCTCCCCGCCAGCCGGGGGACTGCCACAGTTCGAGGCTGTCGTCGGCGAACTCGTCCTGGTGGGCGAGGTTCGTGTAGAGCGCACCCGAGTCGGTGTCGAGATTGGTGCACGTCGGAGTCCAGGCACCGAGCGCCTGAGGCGTGCCCAAGGCGTTCAAGCTCAGGATCGTTGCGCCGACTGCTGAGTCGGCAAGAAGCTCGGCCAGGTACTGGCTCGCACGCAGTACGTCGAGCGCGGCAGCACGGGCAGCAACGGCGTGCGCGGCACGGTTCGCCTTAATGGCGTACGTCGCCTTCGACATCCCGTGCCGGTCGTACCCCCCGGCTGCGATCCGCTGCGCGACCAAGGCCTCGAACCTGGCGCCCAGCTCGCTGTCGTAGCGCGTCAGCTCGCTCGCGCAGGAGGTCACCACCTCGACGGCATCGCCCACGACACTGTCGAGGTTGCCTGCGACGGCGTCGGTGAGCTGCGGTCCACCACACTCGAAGATGGCCTGGACGGCTGCGTTGACGGACGGGTTGTCCCAGCCGCCCAGGGGCACCTCGCTCAAGACCATCCCCATGAGATCGGCGGCGACGCTCAAGCCCGTCGCTTGCCCTGCGCCGGTGATGGTGACCATCCCCGGCGCCGCGGGTCGCGCTATGCGGACGGCAACCTCCTCGCCTGCCGGGAGAACAACCTGCGAGCCGGACACCGCGTAGCTCAGCGCAAGAGCCGCGAGCTCCCCCGCTGCCGTCGGAACGACGGCCGGCACGGTGACCGGGACGCTAAACGTCACGACCTGCAAGTACGGCCGGTTATTGACCACGCGGGCCGTGACAGAGTCCTCGCCCCCATTCTCGAAACACACGCGCAGCGCCGCGGCAGCCAAGTCCTCGTCGGGGCGGACCATGTGCGTGACCCACGCAGGCGCGGGTCGCGCGCACGTGGGCGCTCCGGCACGTCCGCCGAGCACCTGTCCGGCAGCCTGCGTGGTCGCCGCTGCCGCGCTGGAGATCCAATTGAGGATCGAGAACTCGCTCACTTGAGCGGAGAGTGTCCCGTGCTCGACGGTCACCGGTTCATCGGTTACAGCCCAGGCCTCCGCGGTGTGGTCCCAGCGGACCAGCGTTACCTGTGTCAAGTCCTCAGGGGCGACGGCGGAGACGTCCCAGGTGAGCGTCAGGGGCTGCTGCGGGTCGCCGTCGTGGACGACCTCGACGGGCTTGCCGACCTTCTCCGTCAGCAGCGGTCCGTGTGCGTCGCCGAGGTCAGGTCCCACACGGACGGTGAACTCCTCACCCCTCGGCACCGCACCTTCGGGCACGGAGACCGTGACACCACTGAACGCGAGTTCCCCGCCGCGCGGCCCCACGGTCTCACTCTTGGCCGAGAAGACTGGAGGGACGTCGCTGACCCCGTCGTAGTTCGCAGGCACGGGAACGACGTGCGGTGTACATCCCGCACTCGCGAGCACTCCGAGGACCACGCACGCCGCCGCAGAGCGCTGCGGCACCCGACCGAACCACCGCATTGACTGGCCACCCACTCCCTACTGAAGGTCCGCCGCACTGATGAAGCTGGCTGTCCCGGACCTAATTGACGGCCACGACGGCGTTGACCAAGGCCGCTGTCTCCGCAGTGTGGTCACCGTCTTCGAAGTCCCACCCGTACCAGGTCCAGCCGTTGGCGCGTAGCCCGCAGGTGTCGTTCGAATGGGAGCCGCCCGGGACGCACGCGACACCGTCGATCAGCGGCACGCCGTCGAGCATCCGGGCCCAACCCTCACTGCGGGTCGCGGCGGCCGTTGGAAACCCGCATCCCACCTTCGTGATGGGTTCGGTTTCCCAGGTGTAGTAAGCCTGAACGGACATTCCGTCGATGTTGGACTCGCTCACGAGGTCTCGATTCAACTGGCCGATGCACGCACCTTGCTCTGGTGGGTAGGACCAGTGGACCGCCCAGAAGTCGTCGAACTCCGCCTGGGAGACCACTCGCAGACCCCGGGCTTCGCCTGGAAAGGTCACGTCACCGATGACCGTGTCGCCCCGAGGGGTTGGCAGGTCCAGGACGATGTCATCCCAGGTAGCGCCCGCGTAGCTCAGGACGGTGTTGACCACGGCCCCCACCACTGGCGAGTCGTAGTCGCCCTGCGAGCACTCGTACGCGACGTTGTTCAGGACCTCCTGCATGACGTTCTCGTCCAAGCTCGCGAGGTAATCGGCTGTGAGGAACTGGCCGACCACCTCGAGCTGCTCTTGCGTCGTCATTAGGTCGGCGTAGCCCTCGCAGGCCCTCGACTCGGACGGGCGCACCGCGCTGCCGCCGTACGCCGGCGCCACAGCAGGCTCGGCCGCAATCGGTTCCTCGTCGGCCTGCCCCTCAGCCGGCTTCCCAGCGAACTCGTCAGGATCTGCCTGACCGTTCGCCTCCTGGGGCCCACCGTCTTGGTACGCGGTTTCAGCCGCCGCGGGGGGCGGCTCGCTGGCGTCGGAGCCTGGGCTGGCAGCAGGGGTGCAACCAGCCAAGACGAGCGCTACGGGAATCGACAGGGACGCAACCCGGAACATCTTCAACGGCGCGCTCCTGTCAACGGGGGTTAGTCGGCCCCCACGGTAAGGGCGACGTTCGCGAGCTCGGCGGCGTAGGAGTGAACTTCATCCGTCTCCGAATGGGTGAACCTCCGACCGCTCTGGCGTCTTCGAGGTCACCGGCTGACGCACTTCGTCGCTGAGACCTCGCCGCCGCGTTGCCAGGTATGTGGCCTATACACAGTGTGACTTATATGCCGTCGTCTTATAGTCGACAGCCTTCTAACGTCGCGGCGTGCATAACCCGGAGGAGCAGCCCCAGTGGCAACGCGCCTTCGGTAGACGCCTACAGAAGCTGCGCTCGCAGGCTCGCCTATCCCAAGAGCAGCTCGCACATGCAGCCGGCCTGGACCGGACGTACATCAGCGGGTGCGAACAGGGGCGACGGAACCCCACCCTCGTCACGATGTGGCGGCTCGCCACGGTCTTGGATGTCGACCCCCGGGCGTTCTTCGTCGACGACGACAACGCCAACGACCGGCCGTAGCGCCTCGACCAGAGCAGACACGCCTGCCCACAGGGCCCTTGGCCGCGCCACGCACGCGCATCAGAACGCTCTCGCGGCGCGGCGACCTCGCCACCCATCGCTGCCTCAAAGCGCCAAGGTGATCGAGCATCGAGCACCTGTGCGCGAGCCGAAACCCCTCAGGACCGGTGACGGATGTCGCTGACGCATCCGCGCGATGCCGCTCGCGAGTATCAGCGCAGCCCGCTCCGCGTCCCACCCCAACCACCCGCCAGCGGTTCGCCTTCACACGATGACATGGTGTTTGATGCCTATAAGTCACACATGCCTGGAAGGTCCGCAGACGCCACCCCTGACTGACGACGACGACTGGCCGACCCCTGAAGACCGTCGACTGCTGGCGGTCGCGCTCCTGGGGATAGGAGCGATGCCCGTCCATGAGATGGCGCGCGCCCACGGTGTCAGCATCCTCGAGGTGTTCCGATGGCTGGCCGAAGAGCGCCTGGCGCACCAAGCGTTGGCGACGCTGGACGAACTCTGTCAGGAGGTGAAGGAGCTCCATGAGCACGTCGTCCGGGTCAGCCAGAAGGTCGACACCTGGCAGCGGAATCTGGAGGACCAGTGGCCACATCCAGAGATGCCGCTCCGGCAGCCCTCCTCCAGCTGACATTGCAGCGACGGAGCCAGCGGTCGATCACGCACGCCCAACGCCGCTTTACGTCGCTTACCCATCTCTCTGCGCCGACCCGCACCAGTCACCGTCCGAGTCCAGCGGCCACGGCACGCCCATCCCAGCCCGGCGCGAACAGTGCTGCCACCATGTGCGCATGACCCGGTTCATGAAGGTCGAGGACGTCGCCGAGGAGCTCGCGATCACCGAGCGGCAGGTCTACGCCCTGCTGCACTCCGGCGCGCTGCCGGCGATCCAGGTGGGCGGGCGCGGGGTGTGGCGGATCGAGCGGGGCAAGCTGGAGCAGTACATCGCGGACCAGTACGAGGCGCAGCGCCGCCGCATCGCCGAGTCCGACGGTCAGGCCGAGCCGCCTGCAGTCGGGGACACCGATGTTTGATCCCTGGGAGCGTCGGCCGCCGCTGTCACCGGCGGCCCGCCGGTTCGAATGGATCGCCGGGATCATCCTGGCCCTGCTACTGCTGCTCGGGTACTGGGTGGTTTCCAACATCAGGTTCCCGGGCGAGTACGAACCGCCGGTGGTGCTCGATCCGGCCGTCGAGGTCCTGCGCGGCAACCTGGACTCGGCGGTGGCGTGCCTGGAGTCACGCCCGTCCGACCTGCTCTCCGCGGACGGTAGCGCGCTGCTCGGTGAGGCGATGTCCTCGTGCGTCGGCACGGACTTCATGGACCGGGACGACGGCACTATCGCCACCCTGCGCGTGGCCGACCACGCCAACGGCACGCTTGCGGTGTCCAGCCGCGCCACCGAGGACGGCCTCGTACTGGCGTTCGTCACCAGGGGGTGGGGCGCCCTCTCGACCCCGGGCAGCCAGTCGCAGGTCATTCTGGGCACGTGCTGGCAAGTGACCGTCGAGCGCAGCTCCAACACTCTGACGAACCCTGCGCAGGCCGCGTGCAAGGAGCTCGTGCTCATGCGCGTCGACGTCGACCAGAAGGTGCCCGTGAAGGACGTCCTGGGCGACGTGGCTCCCGGGGGCCACGCGTGACGTCCCTTCGCGAGCTGCCGGCCGGCGACGTCGAGACGGTGCTCGCCGAGCGCGAGGCGGCCCGCCAGTGCCTGTGGTGCGGCGCCCCGCTGCCCGCGGGGTCCCGCCCGCACCGGCACACCTGCTCCGAGCCGCACCAGCATGCCCTGTCGCGCTGGCGCCGCGGGCCGCGCGCCCGGGTGCTCACCTGCCGCAACCGCGGAACGCCGATCGATCGCACCGGCGTCGCCGGCAACGCCCCGATCCTGTGCGACCAGTGCCGGCCGCGGCGCATACCCCCGCAGCCGCCGCACCCGGTCGGCACCCGGTTCGGGCGCTACACGCTCCTCGAGTACACCCCAAGCCTGCCGGGCCTGGCCCGCGCCCGGTTCCGCTGCGACTGCGGACGCCTCAAGGAGCTGCAGGTCTCCAACGTCGCCAGCGGCAGGGTCACCGACTGCGGCGACCGGATGCACCCGCGCCCGGACGGCAGGGTCTGAGCATGGCGTACCCGTCCAAGCCCTCACTCGCGGCGCTGCGCCCATTCAAGTTCGACACCAAGACCCACAGCCAGTGGTTTCAGCGCGAGCGCCTGGACGCGTTCGTGGCCGAGCAGTACACCGCCGGCCGGTCACTGCGCGAGCTGGCTGAGCTGACCGGGCGTACGCAGACCGCGATCCGCCGCAGCCTCGACCGCACCGGCACGCCGCGCCGACCGGCCGGTGCGCCCCGGCTCAAGCCAGCTGCCGACAACTGACTGGCCGCTCCTCAGTCCTCTGGTGCGAGCACGGCCGCGACCTCGGCGTCCGGGCGGGCGCGCACGAACCGCAGGGCGTGGCGGAAGGAGCTACCGGTCCAGGCGGCGTCAGCGCTGACCTCGATCACGATCGGCTCGACCAGAGTCAGGTCCACCACCTCGCGGTCGGAACCCCAATGGCCCGGCCTGCCCGGGACCTGCGTCGGCCAAGGATGCACTCCCGCCGGCGGCACCAGCCACGGCGCCAACGCCCGGCGAAAGGCGGGCGACAGCGGGCCGGTGCGCCCGACAATGTGCAGCTCACCGTCGAGCGGCAACCCGGCGACCACCTGCAGCGGTGCGGCGCGGGTGCCGATCACCGCCGCGCACACCACGTCGATCGTGCGCCGGTGCTTGACCTTGACCCAGACCCGCTCGCCGCCGCGATACGAGTGCGCACCGCCCTTGACCATCAGCCCCTCGACCCCGGCCACCGTGTGGGTGGCGAACCACTCGGCGGCGGCGTCGACGTCGTCGGTCACCGGTGAAAGGTTCAGCGGTGGTCACCACCCGGCCGCCAGCTCCTCCAGCAGCACGCGACGACTGTCCAACGGACCGCCGCGCACGTCCGTCCCGGCCACGGCCAGCACGTCGAACAACGCCAGCGAAGCCGGCTGCTGCCGTCCGAGGTCCGCCGCGGCGCGCACGCCGCGGGCCCTGCGCTGCTGCAGCGCAGCGAAGTCCAGACGGCCACCGGCCCAGACCACCAGCTCACCGTCCAGCACGGTGCCGGGTGCGACCTGCGCGACCACCGCGGCGGTCACCTCGGGGAAGCGTGCGGACAGGTCGGTACCCCGGCGCGAGTACAGCCGAGCGCCGTCGTCGTCGACGACCACCAGCACGCGGTAGCCGTCCCACTTCGGCTCGTACCGGCACCCGCCCGGCAGGGCTGCCGGCGCGTGGATGCGCTCGGCCGTTGCGCGCCAAAGCCACCTTCACCGGCCCTTTGAGCCCGGCGGGTAGCACCATCAGCCGGGGATGTTGCGCGGGTCGTGCCCATGACTGTCGGCCTGAGCGATCCGCCCGTCGAGGTTCTTGATCTGCAGCTCGGCCTGCTCACGCTCGGCCGCCTGCCGGCCGGCGTGCTCCGCCTCGCCCTTCGTGGCGTGGTCCGAAAGCGGCTCCTTCTCACCCTGCCGACGCACTCGCCACCGCCCGTCCTGGTGGTAGACCTCAATCCGCACCGCCACTTTCGGCTCCTTCATCCAAGGCACGTTCTCGATGACCAAACAGTCGGGCGCCCCAGATGAACACGCACGTCAAAGCGTTGCAGAACGGCAGCCCATCGATGAGGTCATCCAGCTAAGTCCGGGATGTCGTACCCGAGCTGCTCGGCATGACGATGGCCCCCGTGGCATCACCGCGCGGGGGCCATCGTCGAACTGGCACAGCAGAGGCCGCGCCTTGGCGACCTCAGCCCTGTGTCACAGCGACAGGTGCGTCGTGACCGTGACGGTGACCTCGTGGCCCATGACGGCCAGCGGGACTATGAAGACGGCGCTGTACAGCAACGACCAGCGCGACGCCTCTGGCGGCATGCCCTTCTTCCGGTACTTCGACCTGCGAGACTTGCGGATCTTGGCCACGGGCCACTCCGTTTCTGGGCTGGAGGGCCGTGGCGCCACCGCGTTACAGTTCAGAAGAACATCGAACAGCGGCACGATGACGCACGGCCCAATCGGGTTGTGTCCGCCGCAGACGCCGGCCGGCGCCAGGGATGCCGCCCTGGTATGCCGGCCGTCGTCGTAGACAGACCTGGTCGGCGGCCCGCGATACCGCCCTCGAACGAGACGAAGTACCCGCAGCGCGTTCCACCTGCACCCAGGCTATCCGTGGCACCCACACGGGCCGGTGTGACCGGAACGGGAAACCGTCCGGTTCAGTCTCAGCGAGCGGCCACATCTCGCCCCGTATGAGCTCCCGCCTCGACCCCAGCGCGACCCACGTCGTCGCCACGTGGGGGACACCTCGCGCCGAAGAACAGCACGGGCGGGCCTCGGCCGTTCGACCCCTTGTCGCCTCGCGATCACCTGTAGAACGTGAACACCGTGCCGAAGCACAGACCACACCAGGTACGGGGGCGGGAACACGACGTGGCCTGGGTCGCCGGACGCATGAGCGCGGCTCGACCACCAGGAAGGACGCCTCCTCCTCGCTGCGCCCCGCAGGTCGTTGCACGTCCAGCACGACACCGTGCAGACCGCCCGAGGCGACGTAGGAGCCGCAGCCGAAGTTGCCGCCGCCGTGCAGGATCGTCACGACGACCTCGATGCTCGACAGCCTCGCGCGGACCCGACGTCGACCGAGATGCCGCGCACGTCGTTGCACGTCCAGCACGACACCGTGCAGACCGCCCGAGACGACGTAGGAGCCGCAGCCGAAGTTGCCGCCGCCGTGCAGGATCGTCACGACGACCTCGATGCTCGACAGCTGCGCGCGGACCCGACGTCGACCGAGATGCCGCGCACGTCGTTGCACGTCCAGCACGACACCGTGCAGACCGCCCGAGACGACGTAGGAGCCGCAGCCGAAGTTGCCGCCGCCGTGCAGGATCGTCACGACGACCTCGATGCTCGACAGCTGCGCGCGGACCCGACGTCGACCGAGATGCCGCGCACGTCGTTGCACGTCCAGCACGACACCGTGCAGACCGCCCGAGACGACGTAGGAGCCGCAGCCGAAGTTGCCGCCGCCGTGCAGGATCGTCACGACGACCTCGATGCTCGACAGCTGCGCGCGGACCCGACGTCGACCGAGATGCCGCGCACGTCGTTGCACGTCCAGCACGACACCGTGCAGACCGCCCGAGGCGACGTCGCCGTAGAGCGTCACACGAGCGTGAACTCCAGTGGCACACCTTCATCCAAGGACGCGAAGTAGCACGTCGGCTCGTTCGTCACACCCTGCCCCAGCACTGGCGACGGCTGATGCCTAAGCAGCTCCGGTAACGAGTTGCAGGCCGCGGCGCTCATCAACATTGGCGTAAAGCTCGAGACTGGGCCGGACGCAGTCAGTCCTCCCATGCGGCATCCCGCTGTCATGCCTTCTGACAACGGTGAAGCGCCGGCCCGGGCCGTCCGCTTTGCTGCGGCGGATGACGTCGTAGCGGGTCTCGCGCAGCCAATGACCGCCGTGGTCTGGACCGCCCCAAGCGGCCCGCCGAACGTCTACGGAAAGCGCAGCACCATGCCACGGCGCGGTGCTGATCAGCGCGGCACCGCGGTCCCGGGCGCGAGCAAGCAGGCGGCGCCGGTCGATCTCGCGCAATCCGCTGGCGGAGCCCACGACAACGTGCTCGATTCCATCGAGCAGCGCGGCGACGACGGTCGGCCCATGCGCCTCGACGTCGGGGATGTAGGCGACGCGCTCGAGGTCTACGTCAGCGTCGTGCACGGCCAGTAGCCCCAATGTGGGCATGCCGACGAAAGCGACCCACTCCCCCGGTTGCTGCGCGGCGCCCAAGAGTTCGAGCAGCAGGCTCGTGGAACCGGACACCACAGACACCGCTCCTTCAGGGAACTGGCGGCCCGGCAGCAGATCGGCCAACGGCGCGCTGCGCTCCTCCAGGATCGGGGCGTCGAGGGTCTCAGTGCGGGAAGCGACGCCGACGCGGCGCTCGGCAGCGTGCAGCGCAGCACGCGCCACAGCCAGCGCGTCCACTCCTCGACCTCCCATGGCCCCATTATCGAACGTGCGTTCTAATCTGAGGTTATGACAGGAGAGGGGCGTCGGCGCGACCAAGAGGAACCGCTCGCGCGACCGCGGCCCGCGGCGCAATTCTGGCCAGACGGCGTGCCTCTCAACTACGCCCGCCCAGAGCGGGTGCCGGCACGCCCACAGGGAAGCGTCCCAGTAATCTGTCGGCTCGTCTGGTCGGAGTATGAGGAGCTGGTGCCCGCCCGGGCCATCCGGTGGACGACCGATCGAGTCATGGTCGCAGTCACGGCGCCGGAGGCGCGATCTCAAGACCACGAACTCCTGGTGTGGCTGCGCCCGCACGACGTCTATCGCACGATCCCCCCACGGCAGCGCCCGATTCCCCCGGCCAAGGTTGGTCGATGATCCACACGCAGATAGGCCTGCACAGCCACCACACCTGTCTGCGGGTCACGGGTCGCCTCACTCCCCCATGACCTGGTCCATGGCCGCGTTGTAGTGCTCCGCCTTGGACCCGATCACGTTGGCGTAGGTGCCCATGAGCACAGGCACCGTGTTACCGAGCCTGGCAGCGACCTCAGCCGGCGGCATGATCCCCAACCACAGAGTCGCCGCGCAATGCCGCAGCGAGTACGGCACGTGGAGGGTTACCGCCGACGGCGGGACCTGCTGTGCGGCTGCCCAGGCAGCGCGCGCCTTACGGAACGCGCGCGTTCGGTTCGACGCCTGGATAGGCGTGCCACTGCGGGTAGACACCACCAATTCGTCCTGACCCTTGCCCTTGATGGCCTCGGCCAGCATGTCCGCCAGGACCGCTGGAATGGGCACACGTCGAACTTCGCCTTCATCGCGCCACTTCAACTCGCGCTCCTCACGCGAGGCGCCCTTGGCCGACCAGACTCGGTCGCCCTCAGTAGTCGCGCGGCGCACCATCAACTCCGGACGGCCATCCGGGTCGAGGTAGCAGTCCATGACCCGGAGCCCATCGGCCTCGGACGGCCGCAGGCCCGCGTAGAAGATGATGGAGAGCAGCAGCCGGATAGCCGGGTGGGCGACGTAGCTAAGGAAGTCTCGAACCTCGGCTGCCGTGGCGACCTCAGTTGCATCGATAGGCCGGATCGTGCGCGCCGAACCGTTGGCCTTGGTCTTACGCAGCAGCCGCAGCGGGGACGCCTCGATGAGGTTCCGCGCGATGGCGACGGTGAACATTTTGCTCATGGCCGACTTCTTGCGCTTGACGGATGTGGAAGCGGCGGCGGTCCCGTCGCGCTTGGTGCGCGCCCGCTTGATGGCTTGGCGCACGTGCACCTCTCCCACCTGGGACACGGGGAGGGAGTTGCGCTCTACCCAAGCCAGGGCTCGCTTGTGAGCGACGGATAGCCCGGAGGCGTCCTTCCGCGGGTTGAGGGCCACCAGAAGCGCCTGCTCGAGCACGTCTCTGTCCTCGGGCATGCTGGCCAGCATCCGCTCGGGCACCAGTGCTGGGAGCACCGTGGCGAGCCCGGCTGCGATGTTGCCGTTCGACTTAGAGGACAGAACCTCGAACTCCTCGGCGACGACCTCGATGGCCAGTTCCAGGCATGTCGTGCGGGACTCGCCGGAAGCGGTCGTCGTCGGCAAGCCCGTCTCCGTGTCGAAGGCAGTGCCGGCGTGGACCGCGGCCTGGAGTTCGGTCTGGTACTTGCGTGCGGCCGGCTTCGACGGGAATGCCTGCGACTTCTCGCGGCCGGCGACCTTCCAGCGCACGATGTAGGGCTTGCGCCGGCTGTCCTTCTTCTGGATGGCAGGGAAGACGGTGACGTTGGTGGAGGTGCCGTTCATCGGGCCGCCACCTCGCACGCGTACAGGAACTCGTCGAGGTCCGTGCGGTGAACGCGTGCCGAGCCATTGGGCAAGCGCATCCGCTCGGGCCCGTCCCCCCGCTCCCACCACTTATAGAGGGTGGAGCGGTGGACCTTCAGGACGTCGCACACCTCCGCGGTGGTCAGCAGCTCAGGGGTCGTGAGAGCGGGAGTCTTGAGTGTCGAATTCGTTCGCATGCCGACACCTGTGTCGGTTACTCCGCTGGGTGCAGTCGCCGCACACCCCGCCGCCGGGTGAAGCCGTGCGGACGACAGCAAGACTCCGCGCCTCCGGGATCCGCGCGGCACACTTCGCCGACGAATCCTGGAGGCCAGCGGGACAGGAGCGGGACAACGAACCTGTCCCGCTGGCAGTGGGATACCTGCCCGCAGACATAACCGCAGGTCAGGGGCGGAGCCGCCTGTCGGGTTCGAACCGACGACCTTCCGTTTACAAGACGGGAGCTCTACCAGCTGAGCTAAGGCGGCGAGGCGCGGACCAGACTACCCGGCCGTCCCCGCCGGGCCGGGCGGCGCCCGGCGTGAGGCGCGGCACGGCCGCGCCGCCCCGGCAGGGGCCCGTACGGCGCGAGGCCCCGGCGACCGTCCAGGTCGCCGGGGCCTCGTCGTCAGACGGCGCGGGAGCGGGTCACTCCCCGGCGGCCTGCGCGACGGCGGTGGTCAGCGCGGTCGGGTCGGTCCAGTTGCCGTCCCAGCGCTGGCCGTCGAGCGTGAGCGTCGGCGTGCCGAAGGCGTTGCTCTGCGGGTTGTGCAGCGCGGTGTTGTCGCTGGCCTCCTGCGAGGCCGAGTAGACCCACTGGCCGTAGGTCTCCACCGCGGTGCCGTCGGTGATGCCGTCGGCGACGCTCTGCGGCACGCCCGCCTGCACGGCGAGGTCGGCGATCTCCTCGTCGGAGAGGCCCTCGGTGTTCTCCGCCGGCTGGTTGGCGAACATCGCGTCGTGGAACGCGAGGAACTGCTCGGGCGCCTCGTCGGCCACCCAGGCAGCGGCCGCCGCGGCGCGGGTCGAGTAGTTGGAGCCGGCCGACGCGCGGTCGAGGATCGACACCGGGTGGAACTGCACGGTGGCGTCGCCGTTCTCGATCATCTGGTCGACGGACTGGCCGTTGGCGTCCTCGAACTGGCCGCAGATGGGGCACATGTAGTCGAAGTAGACGCCCACCGTCGGCGCGCCGTCCGTGGTCGTCCCGGCGGCGCCGTCGGCGCCGACCGGGATGCCGCCGTCCTCCTGCGCCGTCGCCGGCGTCTGCTGCACCTCGGCCAGGGGCACGTCGTCGAAGTCGAAGCGGGCGGACCGCTCGTTGCCCTGCATCAGCACGAAGACGAACACGCCCGCGAGCGCCAAGACGGCGACGCCGAGCGCGCTGAGGGTGATGAGGCGGTTGCGCCGGTCGCGCGCGTCCTGCTTCTGCTTCAGGGCGAGGGCCTCGGCGCGCGCGGCCTCGCGGCGCTGCGCCTTGGTCAGGTTCGAGCTGTTCGACATCGTGGTCCTTCGTTCGGGCACACTGCCGCGCGTCCGGTGGCGGCTGCTCCAGCCTACCGGCGGGTTCGGACGGGCGGACCGGGGGTTCACCCCTACGACGGGCGAGGGTCCGGAACGGTTCAACCGCCGCCCCGGCGGCGGCGGGGCACCGTCGCAGCCGGCGGCTACGCGATCTCCGGCGCGCCCGGCAGCGGCCACCAGTCGATCTCGGGCGCCGCCCCGAGCACCGGGGCGGCGAGCACGCCGGCGAGCACGAGGCACGCGACGACGACGACGGCGCCGCCGGCCCGCCCCGGCGCCAGCCGGTTCATCAGCACGCGCCCCCCGAGGCGCGCCGGCCGGCTCGCCGGGCCGAACCACGCGGCGAGGGCGGCGAGCACCATCGCCGCGGCGAGCACGCCGCAGAACACGAGGGTCTCGTTGGCGCCGCCCACGGACCGCGCCTCGACGTCGACGCGGGGCAGCACCACGACGCGGCCCGCGCCGAACACCCACCACCCGCCGACGACGACGAGCACGGCGGTGCACGCGGAGACGACCAGCTGCGGGATCGCGCCCACCACGCCGAGCAGCAGGTGCCACGGCAGCGCGACCGCCGCCACCAGGCCGTCGGACCCGCTGCGCCCGCCGCGCTGCTCGCGCCGGCCGTGCCACCGGTCCCACGTCGTGCCGACCACGCGGCACAGCACCACGAGGCCGACGAGGACGGCGAAGGCGACCCCGGGGCGCGTGGCGGCCAGCGCCGCCAGCGGCGCGACCGCGGCGAGCAGGCTGCCG
>NZ_LWGM01000040.1 GCF_001750215.1 Isoptericola variabilis
GCCCGGGGCGCCGGCACCCGGGACGTCGGCGCCCGGCTCAGCCCGCACGCCGCACCTGCCCGGTCGTGACGTCGAAGCGGGCGGCCAGGAGCCCCGGCGGCACGTCGGCGGGCACCGCCGCGGTGACCAGGACCTGGCGGGCGGGCGCCACGAGCTCGGCGAGCCGCTCGCGGCGGCGCACGTCGAGCTCCGCGAACACGTCGTCGAGGACGAGCACCGGGTCGGCGTCGGTCCCCAGGTCCGGGTCCCAGAACGTGCCGCCCGCCGGCAGGACCGCGCCCGACCCGGACCCGTCCCCGGGCCCCTCCGTGGACGCGTCGCCCGCGTCGGACCCGCCGCCGAGCAGGCGGTACGACGCCAGCCGCAGGGCGAGCGCGAACGACCACGACTCGCCGTGGCTGGCGTACCCCTTGGCGGGCAGCCCGCCGAGCGTGAGTACCAGGTCGTCGCGGTGCGGCCCGACGAGCGTCACCCCGCGCTCCACCTCCTGGCTCCGCGCCGCTGCCATGGCGGCCAGCAGCGCCTGCTCCAGGTCGGCGGCCGACGGCGGCGCGGCCGCCGGGTCGGCGGGCAGCACGGCGTCTCCGCCGTCGGGCTCCTCGCCCGCGCTCGAGCGATAGCCCAGCTCGGCGGCGCCGTCGGCGTCGCTCACCTGCTCGTATGCCGCGCCGACGAGCGGGCGCAGCGCCTGGAGCAGCTGCAGCCGCATCGCGAGGACCTGCGCGCCGAGCTGGGCGGCCTTCGCGTCCCAGATCTCGAGCGTCGTGAGGTCGGCCGAGCGCCCGGCCGCGCGCAGGCCGCGCAGGGACTTGAGCAGGGCGGAGCGCTGCCGCACCACCCGCTCGTAGTCCGCGAGCAGGCCGGCCGTGCGGGGCAGGAGCTGCACCACGAGCTGGTCGAGGAACCGCCGGCGCCCGTCCGGGTCGCCCTTGACCAGGGCCAGGTCCTCGGGCGCGAACAGCACCGTCCGCAGGATGCCGAGCACGTCGCGGGTGCGCACCGGCTGGCCGCGGTTGATGCGGGCGCGGTTCGCCTTGCCCGGCGTGATCTCGAGCTCGACGGTGGAGGCGCGGTCGCCCCGCACGATGCGGGTGCGCACGACGGCGCGCGGTGCCCCGGCGCGGATCAGCGGCGCGTCGGTGGCGACGCGGTGGGAGCCCAGCGTCGCGACGTACCCGATCGCCTCGACCAGGTTGGTCTTGCCCTGCCCGTTGCGGCCCACGAACGCGTTGGGTCCGGGCTCCAGCTCGACGTCGACGGCCTCGTAGGACCGGAAGTCGAGCAGGGACAGGTGCGAGACGTACATGGCTGCTGCAGGCGCTCCTTCCGGCGTGGCCGGGCCGGTTCGTCGGGGCTCGAGGGGCTCGAGGACGGCTCGAGGGGGTGCGGGTGCGCCCTCCGGCCGGCCCGGGTGGGCGGCCGGAGGGCGCTGGTCACGACGTCGCCGGCCGCGGCCGGCGACGGGTCAGCCCGCGGACTTGACCGCGTGCCCGCCGAACTGCTGGCGCAGGGCGGCGACGGCCTTCATGGCCGGCGACTGCTCCTGGCGCGAGGCGAAGCGCGCGAACAGCGAGGACGAGATGACCGGCAGCGGCACGGCCAGGTTGATGGCCTCCTCGACGGTCCAGCGGCCCTCGCCCGAGTCGGCGACCCAGTCGTCGAGCTGCGCGAGCTTCGGGTCCTCCTCGAGCGCGCGGACCATGAGGTCGAGCAGCCAGGAGCGCACCACGGTGCCGCGGGTCCACGCCTTCATGGTGGCGTGCGGGTCGGCGATCAGGCCCTCCTTGGCGGCGAGCAGCTCGTAGCCCTCGGCGTAGGCGTGCATGAGGCCGTACTCGATGCCGTTGTGGACCATCTTGGCGAAGTGGCCGGCGCCGACGGGGCCGGCGTGCACGAAGCCCTCCTCGCGCGGGCCCTCGGGGCGCAGCGCGTCGAAGACCGGCATGAGCGCCTCGATGTCGGAGTCCGCGCCGCCGACCATGAGGCCGTAGCCGTTCTCCAGGCCCCAGACGCCGCCGGAGACGCCGACGTCGACGTAGCCGACGCCGTTCGCGGCGAGCTCCTCGGCGCGGGTCTGGTCCTCCACGTAGTGCGAGTTGCCGCCCTCGATGACGATGTCGCCCTCGCTCAGCAGGGCGCCGAGCTCGGAGACGACGGCGCGCGTCGGCTCGCCGGCGGGGACCATCACCCACACGACGCGGCGGTCGGCGGGGAGCGCGGCGACCAGGTCGGCGAGCGTCGCGACGTCGGTCACCTCCGGGCGCGGGTCGTAGCCCGTGACCTCGATGCCTCCCTGGCGCAGACGGGCGCGCATGTTGTTGCCCATCTTGCCGAGACCGACGAGGCCGATGTGGCTGACCATGGTTGCGTAACCTCCTTCGGGCCGGAGCCCGGGCGTGGCGCGCAGCGGTCGCTGCGCGGTGGTGATGACGCTGGCTTCTCGTCGGTGCGGCGCTGGACCGGCGGGGACCTCAGCCGGCGAAGCGGATGGGGACCAGCAGGTACCGGTAGGTGTCGGAGTCGTCGCCGTCCAGGGACTCCTGGCCGGTGAACTCGACAGGCTTGTTGGGGTGCGTGAAGGACAGCCGCACGAAGTCCGTGCCGAGCGCCGTGAGGCCGTCGAGCAGGAACTGCGGGTTGAACGCCACGGTGATGTCCTCGCCCACGAGCACGGCCTCGAGGGCCTCAGACGCCTGCGCGTCGTCGCCCTGGCCGGCGTCGAGCACGACCTGGCCGTCGGTGAAGGACAGGCGGATCGGGGTGTTCCGCTCGGCGACGAGGGCGACGCGGCGGGCCGCGTCGATCAGGGCCTGGGTCGGCACGACGGCGTGGATCGGCTTGGTGTCCGGGAACAGGCGGCGCACCGGCGGGTAGTCGCCGTCCACGAGCTGCGAGGTCGTGTGGCGGCCGCCGGCCTCGAAGCCGATGAGGTCCAGGCCGTTGCCGGTGGACAGGCCGACGTTCACCAGGCCGCCACCGCTGCCGAGCGACTTGGCGACGTCGGTGAGCGTGCGGGCCTTGACGAGCGCGACGGCGGAGAAGCCGGGCGTCGTGGGGGTCCAGGTCAGCTCGCGCAGCGCGAGGCGGTAGCGGTCCGTGGCCAGCAGCGTGATGCGCTCGCCCTCGATCTCCATCCGCACGCCCGTGAGCAGCGGCAGCGTCTCGTCGCGGCTGGCGGCGACGCTCACCTGGGCGACGGCGTGGGTCAGCGCGTCGCCGGACACGGTGCCGGTGAGCTCCGGCATCTGCGGCAGGGTCGGGTAGTCCTCGACGGGCATCGTCAGGAGCGTGAAGCGCGACGCGCCGCAGGTGAGCACCACCTTGGTGCCCTCGAGCGTCACGTCGACGGGCTTGTGCGGCAGCGCGCGCGAGATCTCGGCGAGGAGGCGGCCGGAGACCAGCACGGTGCCCGGCTCGGCGACCTCGGCGGGGATCTCCGAGCGTGCGGAGACCTCGTAGTCAAAGCTCGACAGGCCGATCACGCCGGAGGCGTCCGCCTCGATGCGCACGCCCGCGAGCACCGGCGCCGGCGGGCGCGTGGGGAGCGTGCGCGCGGTCCAGGTGACGGCATCGGCCAGGACGTCACGCTCAACCCGGAACTTCATCCCACTCCTCGTGTTCCCGCGACGCCGTACGGCGTCGCGAACTCTGGTCAGACGCAAACCCTACGCGACCGGGACGCGCCGGGGCACGTGCGGTCATGGGCTGTGGACCGTGTGCGCCGGAGCGCGGACACGGCGCGGACGGTGCGAGGCGCTCGGGCGTCCCAGCGGGCCCGGAGGCGTTCCGGGTGCCGGTGCGGACGAGGGCACCGAGACTCGTGCTGCCGGCTGCTCCTTGCTGGCCGCCGGCCGGACGGGCTGGTGCACGGGACGGGGCCTCGGCCCGATGAAGGCTCGACCATTTCCCTTCTCAGAGATCTGTCGTCGTTGTCTTCGGTGTTGTGGAACATGTGGGAATCCCATGTTCCCGCAGTTCAGGGGCTATTTCCGCGTGTGGATGCGGTGGGGTCGCGCCTGTGTACGAGCTGGTGCGCCATGTGGACGGCGCCTGCCGTACCCACAGGCGTCCACCGACGAGGGGGTCGCGGTCCACAGGTTTTCGCGGTGCTGTCCACACGTGTCCACAGGGATGTCCACACATGTGTACGGACGCCCCCGGCCCCGTTGGCCCACTTCTCCACAGACTACGTCCACACCTGTGGGGACGCCCAGCTCCGCGACGGTGTCTGCGCAGGTCAGGGCGATGCACCCGTGTGTACAGATCGGTGGACAACAGCTGTCCACGAGAATCCACCACCTGTGCACGATGCCTGGGGACAACTTCGGTCGGAGCAAGCGGCCGGTGGTGGAACCGCGGGATACCGCGGATCCGGGGCGCTCGGGCACTGTGCGTCCTGGGGACACGCCTGTGGACGAGCGTGTGGACCGCTGCCACCGGAGCGCCCTCGGCAGCGTGGGCGAGAGCGTGGTCGGAGCGTGGCCGGGAGCGATGTCAGGAGCACCGACGCGCGCCCCGGCGGGCGCGTCGACCGTGCCGTCCGCCCTGCGGACGATGCGCACAGACGCCGCGACGGCGGCCGCGCCTGGGGGGCGCGACCGCCGTCGGACGGTGCGGTCCGGCTGGGCCGGGTGGTTCGGCTGGACCGGCTGGGCCGGCGACGGGCTCAGCGGCTGCCGCGCGTCTGCTGACGGATGCGGCTGGTCAGCTCCTGGACCTGGTTGTAGGTGGAACGGCGCTCGGCCATCTGGCCGGCGATCTTCTTGTTGGCGTGCATGACCGTGGTGTGGTCGCGGCCGCCGAACTGCTGGCCGATCTTCGGCAGCGACAGGTCCGTGAGCTCGCGGCACAGGTACATGGCGATCTGCCGGGCGGTCACCAGCACGCGGGAGCGGGACGTGCCGCACAGGTCGTCGATCGTCAGCCCGAAGTAGGCGGCCGTCTGTGCGATGACCATCGCCGGCGTGACCTCCTGCGTGTCCTCGTCCGTGATGAGGTCGCGCAGCACGATCTCGGCGAGCGGCAGGTCGACCTGCTGGCGGTTGAGGTTCGCGAACGCCGTGACGCGGATGAGCGCACCCTCGAGCTCGCGGATATTCGTGGAGATGCGCGAGCCGATGTAGCTGAGCACCTCGTTCGGCACGTCGAGCCGCTCGCTGGCGGCCTTCTTGCGCAGGATCGCGATCCGGGTCTCGAGATCCGGCGGCTGCACGTCCGTGATGAGGCCCCACTCGAAGCGGGACCGCAGCCGGTCCTCGAAGCCGTTGAGCTGCTTCGGCGGCACGTCGGAGGTGATGACGACCTGCTTGTTGGCGTTGTGCAGGGCGTTGAAGGTGTGGAAGAACTCCTCCATCGTCTGTTCCTTGCCCTGCAGGAACTGGATGTCGTCGATGAGGAGCACGTCGACGTCGCGGTAGCGGCGCTGGAACGCGCCGGCCTTGCCCTCGCCGATGCTGTTGATGAAGTCGTTGGTGAACTCCTCCGAGTTCACGTAGCGCACCCGCACGTGGGGATAGAGGTTGTGGGCGTAGTGCCCGATCGCGTGCAGCAGGTGCGTCTTGCCGAGGCCGGAGTCGCCGTAGATGAACAGCGGGTTGTAGGCCTTGGCAGGTGCCTCGGCGACGGCCACGGCCGCGGCGTGCGCGAACCGGTTGGACGAGCCGATGACGAAGGTCTCGAAGATGTACTTCGGGTTGAGGCGGGTGGGCTCCGCGGACGGCCGGGGCGCGGGGACGGGGATCGTGGGCAGGACGTCGGGCTCCGGGTCCTCCTCCGGCTCGACGTAGTCCTGGGCCGGCCCGGTGAGGGTGTCGCTGCTCAGCTCGGGGTCGACGGTGATCCCGAAGCGCATCTCCCGCCCGAGCACCGACGACATCGCGGAGATGAGCTGGTCGCGCACGCTCGTCTCGAGGTACGTGCGCGTCTGCTCGTGCGGCACGGCGATGAACGCGGTGCCGTCGACGATGGCCATCGGCTTGGCCAGGCGGACGAAGGCGAGCTGCCGGGGCGTGATGTCGGAGCGCTGCTCCAGCGTCTCGACGACCTGCGCCCAGACTCTGCTCATGTCCTCGTCCGGCACGGCTGGCGCTCCTTGATCCTGATCGGCGTTCGGGTGGCCCTCGCGCGCACCGGAGGGCGTGTTCAGAGCACAGGGAGTCTGTCACGCCGAGGCGTCGTCCACATAGTTCTCCACACCCTGTGGAGCCGGTGGGGGACGCTGGGGGAACGCGTCGTCCACGGCCGGACGGGGTGGGGGAGCACGGGCGACACGCCGGTCGTCGGACCGGCACGGCGGCTGGGGTGCGTGCCATCGTAGGCCGACTGTGCCGGGTTTGACCCAAGCCCGGCGGATCGCGTAACGTCGGACAGCCGTTCCAGGTACTTTCGCGCGCCCTCAGACGAGACCCTCGGTCGAGGATCGTCCGGGACGTCACCTGGCCACGGCAGGCCGGACACCGCGGGCACCCGCCCGCGACCCGTCCTGCAACAGGACCTGCACCGTCGACGCTCGTCGGCGCGGCAACGCCCCCGACGTTTCTTGGAGCACCTCGTGAGCAAGCGGACCTTCCAGCCGAACAACCGCCGTCGCGCGAAGACCCACGGCTTCCGGCTGCGCATGCGCACCCGCGCCGGCCGCGCCATCCTGGCCGCCCGCCGCCGCAAGGGTCGCGCCGAGCTCTCTGCCTGACGCGTGCTGCCTGCGGCGCACCGTCTCCGTCGTCCTGCCGACTTCGGACGGACGGTGCGCCGCGGCGCGCGTGCCGGGCGATCGACCGTGGTCGTCCACCTCCTCGTCGACGACGAGGGGGCCGAGACGCCGCAGGTCGGTTTCGTCGTCTCCAAGGCCGTGGGGAATGCCGTGCAGCGCAACCTGGTCAAGCGCCGGCTGCGAGCGGTCGTCCGCTCGCTCCTGACCGACTCCCCGGACGGCCTGCCCTCGCGCGCCCGCGCCGTGGTGCGGGCGCTGCCGGCGTCGTCGACGGCGACGTACGCCGAGCTCTCCCAGGACGTGAGCGGCGCCCTCGCGAAGGCGACGCGCCGCGCCGCCGCGCCCGCCCCGAGGCCGGCATGAGCGCCGCGTCCGCGGAGTCCCGCGCCCGCCGGGGCGCCCACCGCCCCGTCGCCCGCCCCGTGCGGCTGTCGCGGCAGGCGCTGCACGACCTGCCCGCCACCGTGATGGTGGGCATGATCCGCGTCTACCAGGTCGTCGTCTCGCCGATGACGGGCCCGACCTGCAAGTACTACCCGTCCTGCTCCCACTACGCCGTGACGGCGATCCGCACCCATGGTGCGCTGCGGGGGACAGGGCTGGCGCTGTGGCGCATCCTCCGGTGCAACCCGTGGAGCCTCGGCGGCGTCGACGACGTGCCGCCCGCCCGGCCGCGCGCGAACCGCTCCGAGCAGCGGGCCGCGGCCGACCACGAGACGCCGGACGCGCACGCGCACCAGCACTGACCTGAGCCCGGTCCCCGGGCGCCCCGCAGACTTTCACAGCTAGGAGAACATCCGCATGGACGGCGGGATCTTCGCACTGCTCTACCCCATCGAGTGGGTGGTGGCCTGGATCATGACCGGGTCCCACACGCTCTTCACCGCCCTGGGGCTCCCCGAGGGGCCGGGCGTCGCCTGGGTCCTGTCGATCGTGGCCCTCGTGATCGTGATCCGCATCGTGCTGATCCCGCTCTTCTTCAAGCAGATCCGGGCCTCGCGCGGCATGCAGATGATGCAGCCGGAGATGCAGGCGATCCAGAAGAAGTACAAGGGCAAGACGGACCCGGCGTCCCGCGAGGCGATGACCCGCGAGACGATGGAGCTCTACAAGAAGCACGGGACGAACCCGTTCGCGTCCTGCCTGCCGATCCTGCTGCAGTCGCCGATCTTCTTCGCGCTGTTCCGGGTGCTCAACAACCTCAAGTCGATCTCCGAGGGCAACCACGACGCCATCGGTCCGATCAACCAGCACGTCGCGGCCGACATCGAGAGCTCGACGCTGTTCGGGGCCCAGCTCTCCGACGTCTTCATGTCGACCGACTCGCTGACGTCCCGGATCGTCGTCATCGCCCTCATCGTGGCGATGAGCGCCACCACGTTCTTCACGCAGCGCCAGCTGACCATGAAGAACATGCCCAAGGCGGCCCTCGAGGGCCCCATGGCCAGCACGCAGAAGATGATGCTCTACCTGCTGCCGCTGGTCTTCGCGATCTCGGGCGTCAACTTCCCGGTGGGTGTGCTCATCTACTGGACCGTGACCAACATCTGGTCGATGGGGCAGCAGTTCTACACGATCAAGCGCATGCCGGCGCCGGGCTCGGAGGCGGAGCGCCTGCTCAACGAGAAGCGTGCCCGCAAGGCCGCCGCCAAGGGTCTGGTCATCGACGAGCCGCAGACCGCCGAGGTCACCGAGATGCCGCGCGGCCAGCGCGTCCAGCCGCAGCGCAAGAACCGCAGGAAGAAGGGTTGAGCCGATGAGCACCCACACCCCTGAGGGCGTCGACCACGTCGACCACGTCGACCAGGTCGAGCAGGTCGAGCAGGCGAACGAGGCGGACCCGGTGGACCGCACCTCGCAGCTCGAGGAGGAGGGCGAGATCGCGGCCGACTACCTGGAGGAGCTGCTCGACATCGCCGACCTCGACGGCGACATCGACATCGACGTCCAGCACGGCCGCGCGGCCGTGGAGATCGTGGCCGACGAGGCGGGCTCGCTGGAGCACCTGGTGGGCGCGGACGGCGAGGTGCTCGACGCGCTGCAGGACCTCACGCGCCTCGCCGTGCAGGCGCGCACGGGGGAGCGCAGCCGGCTCATGCTCGATGTCGCGGGCTACCGTGCGCGCCGCCGGGCCGAGCTGACCACCCTGGCCGAGGAGGCGATCGCCACCGTCCGGTCGACCGGGACCGAGGTGGAGCTCGAGCCGCTCAACGCCTTCGAGCGCAAGGTGGTGCACGACGTGGTCGCCGCCGCGGGCCTCGTGAGCGACTCGCGTGGCGAGGAGCCGCAGCGCTACGTCGTGGTGCAGCCCGCGCCGTGACGACGGTACCGGGCGCGCGACGCCGGTGACACAGGGCAGGGACGCGGCCCGCGACCTCGGTGAGGTCGCGGGCCGCGCTGCGCGAGCGGTGGTGGACAGATGGCGACCGGGGCAGGCCGAGGTCCGGTCGGGTGCTGCGGGTGCTGCGGGTGCTGCGGGTGCCACGGGTGCTACGAGGGCCGCCGGGCGCGCGGCACGGACGACGACGGAGGAGTGAAGGTGACGCAGGAGCCGGGGCGCGAGGAGCGCGAGACCATGGACGTGGCGCGCGCGGACGCGGAGGGTGTGGTGCCGGAGCGCACACGGCCGGACGACGAGCCGGGACCCGAGGACGCGGAGCTGGGCGCGAGCCCGGAGGTGCGTGCGTACTTCGGCGAGGGCTACGGCAAGGTCGCGGGCTTTACGGCGCTCCTTCGCGAGCAGGGCGAGCTCCGTGGCCTCATCGGTCCGCGGGAGGTGGACCGGCTCTGGGAGCGGCACATCCTCAACTCCGCCGCCGTGGTGCCGTACCTGCCGCGGAGCGGTGTGGTCGCCGACGTCGGTTCGGGAGCGGGCCTGCCGGGCGTGGTCGTGGCGATGATGCGGCCCGCCGTGGAGGTGTACCTCATCGAGCCCATGGAGCGCCGCACCGCCTGGCTGCAGGAGGTGGTGGACCGGTTCGAGCTCGCGAACGTCCAGGTGAAGCGCGGGCGCGCGGAGGAGTACCACGACGCGTTCGAGGCGGACGCGGTGACGTCCCGGGCGGTCGCCAACCTGACCAAGCTCGCGCGGATGAGCATGCCGCTGCTCCGGCAGGGGGGCGAGATGGTGGTGCTCAAGGGGCGCAACGTGGCGCAGGAGGTGCCGGGCGCGCGCAAGGTGCTGCGGTCGTTCAAGGCGGGCGAGCCGGAGATCCTGGCGGGGACCACCGTGCCGGGCGTGGAGGCGACGACGATCCTGCGGGTGCGCCGGGGCTGACGCGGCGGCGCAGATGTCGGAGGCCCGGGCGCCGCTGCGGCGCTGAGCCGCCGGCTTCCCTCTTGGGGCCGGGCAGGCGGCTCCGTGCGGGAGCGTGACGAAGCCGGGTGTGTGCACTCGCCCGTGCGCCCGAAGGGCGCCCCCCCGCGGAGCATCGCACCGCGCGGCGTGCGGGGGCATCCCAAGACCGTCGTACCGGTGACGCACGACCTGCATCGCTTCGCGCGCGGGGATCGGCGCGCGCGGCTGTCGGCCCGTCGGCGCGCGTGGTTTCACGTGGAACACCCGCCGGGGCCGCCCCGCGGCACGGGCGTCGGTGAGGCACATGGCGGTGTTTCGCCGCCATCGGTTCTCGCTCGGCACGAGGCAGAGCCCAAGCGCCACCGATGCGGAGGCGGCACGTCGAGCCGACCACTCGTTGCGCGTACCGGCTACGCGACCGAGTTGCGGCAGCACGGCAACCGGTCGTGGTCGTGGGACAGGACCGCCGCGTCGAGGCCGCCGCAGTCACCGTTTCACGTGGAACGCCGTCCCTTCGATCGGCATGGTGACCGGCTGGGAACTGGGCTAGGGGAGCAGCAAGTCGGAGGCCGGTTCGGGCGCCTCGACAGGCGTTCCACGTGCAACATGGTGCCCGCGGGCGGCAGTCGAGACGTTCGCCGGCGCCGGACGCTGTACGCGCACCGGAGCGAGCTGCGCCGTGTCGTCGACGCCACGACACCGTGCCCTGAGGAGTGATCCCGGGCTGATGGGGCCCGGCCTATGCCGTGGGGTGTGGCACATCTGGGAACCGCGTGCCTGAGGCGCCGACAAGGGCGGCAGGGAGCGCGCTTGCCCAGCACGGTGCCGGCGCATACGTCTCTCGTATCGATGCCCGTCGGGCCGGGGGCTCGTCCGCCGTTTCACGTGGAACCGCCACCGGGGTCTGCCTCCCGAACCCCGCGAGCGGGCGGCTCGGCGGCTACGGCGCGGGTTGTCGTGAGGACGGCGGTGCGTCGCCCGTCGCGGAGCGCGGACGGTGGCGGCGCTGCAGGCCGGTGGCGCTCGCCCACGGAGGATCCGGGCACGGAAGCGCTGGTCGCTGAGCGAACGCGGGCCGGCCCGACCGCCGCCGCACCGTCGGTCGCCACGCGAACGAGTTCGTCAGCGCACGGCAGGCCCGTGATGACCCCATATCGACGGGCGCTTCCCGGCAACCGGAGGAGCCGTGGCTGCGCCTCGCAGACTCGGCCCCCGTGTCGGGACCGGCACCCGGGGCACCGGCGGCCGAGAACGCCTTCCCGGGCAGCGCCGGCGCGACGCCGGTGAACCTGTGGACGGACGGTGTGGCCATCACGCGGTGAGCGGCGCACACCGTAGGCTGTGCGGGGTGGTCGCGGCGCACCGTGGGGCAGGCCCGCTGACGTGGGCCGACGCGACGCCCGCCACGATGGACGCAGTGCGAGGAAAGGCCGTGAGCATGGGAACAGACGAGCGCAGGTGGCCGTGGGACCGTGTGACCGCGCCGCCCGCGGAGTCGACGCCCTTCCTGGGCGAGGCCACGCTCACCGCGCCGGAGGCCGGTGAGGACGAGCGGGTCGCGCTCATCGAGAGCCTGCCTCAGGTGGACGACGACACCCCGCTCGCCGCGCAGCTCGCGATCGACGCGCGGCGCCGGATCGACCTGCACGGTCGCCAGTTCCCGAAGCCGCCCAGGACCCGGGTCATCACCGTGGCGAACCAGAAGGGCGGCGTCGGCAAGACGACGACCACGGTGAACCTCGCCGCGGGCCTCGCGCAGGCCGGGCTCAACGTCCTCGTCCTGGACAACGACCCGCAGGGGAACGCGTCCACGGCTCTGGGGTTCGAGCACCGGGCGGGCACCCAGTCGATCTACGAGGTGCTCATCGAGGACGCGCCGATCTCCAGCGCGATCCAGGTGTGCCCCGACATCCCGCGCCTTGTCGGCGTCCCGGCGACGATCGACCTCTCCGGCGCCGAGGTCGAGCTCGTGTCGCTCGTTTCACGTGAAACGCGCCTGCGCCGGGCGCTGGACACCTACCTGGAGGAGCGCGCGGCGAAGGGCGAGGAGCCCATCGACTACGTCTTCGTCGACTGCCCGCCGAGCCTCGGCCTGCTGACGTTGAACGCGTTCGTCGTCGCTCGCGAGGTGCTGATCCCGATCCAGTGCGAGTACTACGCGCTCGAGGGCCTCAGCCAGCTCCTCAAGACCATCGACCTGATCAAGGCGCACCTCAACCCGGGGCTCTCGGTCTCGACCATCCTGCTGACCATGTACGACGGCCGCACGAACCTTGCCCAGCAGGTGGCCTCGGAGGTCCGGCAGCACTTCCCCGAGCAGACCCTGCGTACGACGGTGCCCCGGTCGGTGCGCATCTCGGAGGCGCCGAGCCACGGGCAGTCGGTGCTGACGTACGACCCGTCGTCGACGGGCGCGCTGGCGTACCTCGAGGCCGCGCGCGAGCTGGCCGAGCGGGCGGTCCGGCACGTCGGGAACGGTCGCCGGGCATGACGCGGCGAGACGCAGGTGCAGGGCCGTGCGGGGACGACTCGACCCTGATCACGGGGGACGTGCGGGACATGGGGAGGGCGACGATGCACACCTTCAGGAACATCTCGGAGCGGCTGGCATGAACGCGCAGAAGCGACGCGGGCTGGGACGCGGGTTGGGCGCACTCATCCCGTCCGCCCCCGAGGGCGACCGGCCGGTCGACGTCTTCTTCCCGCTGGCCGACCGGTCCGCGCCCGCGCCGGAGGTCGAGGACGCCTCGTCGTCCGACACGCCGTCGAGCGCCGGGGGAGGGGGGAGCCGCTCCACGCAGTGGGACGCCGCGATGGCCAGCGGTCGGCTCGCGATCCGCACCCGCGGGGGCCGCAGGCAGCGCAGCGAGGTGACGCCCGTCGACCCGTCGGCCGGCAACGCGTCAACCCTCTTCGACGACGCCTCGGCGACCGCCGAGGAGCGCGGCGACGGGTCCACCATGCTCGACGGAGGCACGGCGGCGGTGGTTCCGGCGGCCGAGCCCGAGACTGCGGCGGCACCGCCGGACGCCGGCGAGACGACGGCGGCGCCTGCCCCGCACGACGAGGCGCCCGGCTCCGACGCCGCGGTGTCGCTCGACGGCCGCACGGTGACCGGCGTCGCGGAGGACGCCGACGACGCCGAGCAGGCGGACGGCGACGACCTCGTGCCGGTGCCGGGGGCCACCTACGCGGAGATCCCCGTCGGGGCGATCCGGCCGAACACCCGCCAGCCGCGCACGGTCTTCGACGAGTCCGACCTGGACGAGCTCGTCGCGTCGATCAAGGAGATCGGCGTCCTCCAGCCGATCGTCGTCCGTCCCGACCCGGAGACAGCCGGTGGGTACGAGCTCATCATGGGTGAGCGTCGTTGGCGGGCCACGCAGGAGGCCGGCCTGGACACGGTCCCCGCGATCGTCCGGGACACCGACGACTCCGACATGCTGCGCGACGCGCTGCTGGAGAACCTGCACCGCGCTCAGCTCAACCCGCTCGAGGAGGCGGCGGCCTACCGCCAGCTGCTGGACGACTTCGAGTGCACGCACGAGGAGCTCGCGATGCGGATCGCGCGGAGCCGGCCGCAGATCTCGAACACGCTGCGCCTGCTCAAGCTGCCGCCGCTGGTCCAGCGCCGCGTCGCCGCCGGCGTGCTCTCGGCCGGCCACGCCCGTGCCCTCCTGGGCCTCACGGACGGGGCGGAGATCGAGCGGCTGGCGCAGCGCATCGTGTCCGAGGGGCTGTCCGTGCGCGCGACCGAGGAGATCGTCGCGCTGATGGCGTCCGGCGGCGCCGAGAAGAAGCGCCGGGCCCCGCGGGCCGGCCAGCGCAGCGAGGCGATCGACGAGCTCGCGAGCCGCCTCTCGGACCGCTTCGAGACGCGCGTCAAGGTGCAGGTCGGCAAGGCCAAGGGCCGGCTGACCGTCGAGTTCGCCTCGGTCGAGGACCTCAACCGCATCCTCGCGGTGATGGCGCCGGAGGACCCTGGCCTCCTCAAGGGCTGAGCCGCACACGCCGAAGGGGCGCCCGTTCCACGTGGAACGGGCGCCCCTTACGCGTGGTACAGCGCGTGGTGCAGACCGCGGCGACCGGCGGAGGCGCGTCACGCGCTCTTCCCACCTGGGTGCCGCGCCGCGTGGCTCGGCGCCCCGGGGTTCCACGTGAAACGGGGACACGCGCCACGCGCTCGATCGGCGGCCCGGAGGGCGCGACGTCCGGGACGCACCCGCCCGGCCCGCCGAGCGGCGCCGGACTGACCGAGGAGGCGCCCCGCGCCGCGGTCACCGCGTCGTGGCGACCGCCGTCTCGACGATGAGCCGGTACATCTCCGGGAGGTCGTGGCCGGCGGCGACGGCCGCCTGGGGGAGCAGCGACGTCTCCGTCATGCCGGGCGCGACGTTGACCTCGAGCACCTGGATGGAGCCGTCGGAGGCGAGGATCATGTCGGTGCGCGAGAGGTGCCGCAGCCCCAGGGCGCGGTGCGCGGTCACGGCCGCCTCGGCGACGGCCGCCGCCTGCGCGGCATTGAGACGCGCGGGGACGAAGTACTCCACCCGCCCGGGGTTGTACCGGGCGTCGTAGTCGTAGGCGCCGTCGACCTCGATCTCGACGGCCGGCAGGGCGGTCGGCCCGTCCGGCCCGTCCACGACCGACACGCCGACCTCCACGCCGTCGACAGCCCGCTCGACGAGGGCGCTGCCGCCGTACGCGAAGCACTCGACCATGGCGCGGGGGAAGTCCTCGCGGCGCTCGACCCGGGTGACGCCGAGCGCGGACCCGCCCCGGGTGGGCTTGACGACGAGCGGCATGCCGAAGCGCTCCACCACGGCGTCGAGCACCGCCTGGGCGCCGAGGTCACGGAACAGCGACTGGGGGAGCGTCAGCCACTCGGGCGTGGACAGGCCGGCGGCGAGCAGGCGCTCCTTGGCGATCGGCTTGTCCCAGGCGATGCGGCTCTCGCGGGGACCCGTGCCGATGTACGGCACGCCGGCGAGCTCGAGCACGTCGCGCAGCGAGCCGTCCTCCCCGCCGGCGCCGTGCAGCAGCGGCCAGACGATGGTGGGGCGCGACTCGCGCAGGAAGGGCAGGAGCTCGGAGTTCACGTCGTGCACCTGCACCTCGACACCCGCGCTGCGGAGCGCGTCGGCCACCCGCCGGCCCGACCGGAGGGAGACGTCGCGCTCGTGCGACAGGCCCCCGGCGAGCACGAGCACCGAGAGGGGGCGGTCACCGCGGGCCACGTCGACCGGGGGTGCGGACGGGGCGGTGCTGGCGGGCTGCGGGGCGGTCATGTCATCACCTACGAGGCTCGGGACGGACGGCGGGGCGCCGCGAGAGCCGCGGCGTGGAGAAGGGGCGGGCGGGCGACGCCGCTGCCGGGGAGCCCGGCGGGCCGACGCCGCCCGCCGCGGTCACGCCAGGTCGGGGGAGGGGTACTCGGCGTCGCGCGGGTCGGCGTCGGGCCGCGCGCTCGTGCCGAACAGCTGCACGAGCTCCGACTCGGCGTTGACGACGGTGGCCAGCCGGCGCACCCCCTCGCGGATCCGCTCCGGGGTCGGGTAGCAGAACGACAGGCGCATGTGGTCGGCGCCCTGGCCGTCGTAGAAGAACGCCGTGCCGGGGACGTAGGCGACCCGCTCGGTGACCGCGCGCGGCAGCATCGACTTGGCGTCCAGGCCCTCGGGCAGCCGCACCCAGACGTAGAAACCGCCGTCGGGCACGTTCCACGACGCCGACGGAAGGTGCTCGCCGAGGGCGCCGACCATGGCGTCGCGCCGCTCGCGGTACATCTCCCGGTACGCCTTGATCTGGCCCTTCCAGTCGCACGTCTCGAGGTAGGTGGTGATCGCCATCTGCGAGGCGTTCGACGGCGACAGGATGGCGGACTCGCTGGCCAGCACGAGCTTCTCGCGCACGGCGTGCGGCGCGATGACCCAGCCGACGCGGTAGCCGGGGGCGAAGGTCTTGGAGAACGACCCGAGGTAGACGACGCCCTCGGCGTCGGACGAGCGCATGGCCGGCAGCGGGTCGCTGTCGAAGCCGAGGAGGCCGTAGGGGTTGTCCTCGATGACGAGCACGCCGTGGCGACGGCAGATCTCGAGCACCCGGTGACGACGCTCCAGGGAGAGCGTGACGCCGGCGGGGTTGTGGAAGTTCGGGATCGTGTAGAGGAACTTGACGCGTCGGCCGGCGTCGTGGGCGGCGACGATCGCCCGCTCGAGCTCCTCGGGGACGAGGCCGTCGGCGTCCATCTCCACGTGCCGCACCTCCGCCTGGTACGAGCGGAAGACGCCGAGCGCACCGACGTAGGACGGCGCCTCGGCGAGGACGACGTCGCCCGGGTCGACGAAGATGCGCGTCACCAGGTCGAGGCCCTGCTGGGAGCCGGTGGTCACGACGACGTCGTCGGGGTGCGCCGCGATGCCCTCCATCGCGACGACCTCGAGGATGCGCTCGCGGAGGGTCTCGTCGCCCTGCCCGGACCCGTACTGCAGCGCCGTGGTGCCGCGCGTCGTGATGAGGCGCTGCATGGCCTCGCCGATCACCTCGAGCGGCAGGCCCTGGATGTTCGGCATGCCGCCCGCGAGGGAGACGACCTCGGGGCGGTTCGCCACGGAGAACAGGGCGCGGATCTCGGAGGCCCGCATGCCGTGGGCACGCTCGGCGTAGGCGCCGAACCAGGGGTCGAGGCGAGTGCCGGCGACGCCGTCGCGCGGCGCCGCGGAGCCAGCCGTTCCGGTGGGCGAGCCGGGCGAGGCGGCCGGAGCCGTGGCAGCCCCCGCCGCAGCGGCCGCTGCCGCGCCGGCGGCCGTCGTGCTGTGCTGGTGCGGGCGAGGGGTGCTCTGCGTCATGGACGCCTCCGGCTCTCGGATGATCCCGGTGTCGACACCGGGCCTGGCGGGGACGAGGATCCAGCCCTCGTCCGGGTCATAGCTGATGACCTGGTCTGTCGCGCGCAGCTTGGCCTCGACGTGGTCGAGGTTGCGGCGCTCCTCGCCGGAGAGGGCCTTGCCTTCGGCCCGGCGGTGGTACGCGAGGATGGCGCGCCGGTAGCCGCTGGTGCGGTGCTCGGGCCGCACCTCCCACGGCACGATCCGGCGGGTGGAGTGCTGGGGCGGCACGTCGGTGTGCCGCTGGCGGAAGGTGGAGATCGCCTGCGGGGAGACGACGACGCCCTCGTGCTCGCGCAGGTGCTCGACGATCGCGCGCGGACCGAGCCCCTCTCTCAGGAGCCGGGTGACGAGCTCGGCGGGCAGCTTGCGAGGCATGCGTCGCACCGTACACGACACAGTCCAGTCACAACAGCGACGCGCGCGAAGCGAGACATCGGCGTGAGTGTGCTGTGAACTCTCCGCCGCAGGAGGCGACGCGCTGTGGACGCGACGAGGCCGGCACCCCGACGGCCGCACCGGGTGGTGCGAAGCGGGGGTGCCGGCCTCGTGAGGGGTCGAGCCGTGCTCGCCCGTGCGGGCGGTCAGCCCGCCAGCACGGGCTCGATCTCGGCGAGCAGCGCCTTCTTGGGGCGGGCGCCGACGATCGACTTCACGAGCTCGCCGCCCTTGTAGACGTTGAGCGTCGGGATCGACACGATGCCGTAGGCCATGGTCGTGGCCTGGTTGGCGTCGGTGTCGAGCTTGGCGACCTTCAGGCGGCCCGCGTACTCCTCGGCGATCTCCTCGAGGATCGGGGCGACCATGCGGCACGGGCCGCACCAGGTGGCCCAGAAGTCCACGATCACGGGGAGGTCGGACTCGAGGACCTCGGCCTTGAAGGTGTCGTCGGTGACGGCGACCGTGCCGGTCGTGGTGGTCTCGTCGGTCATGGAGGTGCTCCTTCGGCAGCGGGGAGGGCGGTCAGCCGACCTGCTCGAGCGCGGCAGGCAGACCGTCGGGGTTCGGGACGGCGGGGGTGCCGGCCAGGTCGGCCTCGCCCGCGGCGTCGGCCAGCGCGGTGAGGTACGCCTGGGCGTCCAGGGCCGCGGAGCAGCCGGAGCCCGCGGCGGTGATGGCCTGGCGGTAGGTGTGGTCGACGGCGTCGCCGCAGGCGAACACGCCGGGCAGGTTGGTGCGGGTCGAGCGGCCCTCGACGACGATGTAGCCCTCGGCGTCCAGGTCGACCTGGCCCTTGACGAGGTCGGTGCGCGGCTCGTGGCCGATGGCCACGAACAGGCCGGTGACCGGCATCTCGCGCGTGGCACCGGTGACGGTGTCGCGCACGGTCAGCGACTCGACCTTGTTCTCGCCGGTGATGCCGACGACCTCGCTGTTCCAGGCGAACTCGATCTTGGGGTTCGCCAGGGCACGCTCGGCCATGATCTTCGACGCGCGCAGGGAGTCGCGGCGGTGCAGCACGGTGACCTTCGACGCGAAGCGCGTGAGGAAGGTCGCCTCCTCCATCGCGGAGTCGCCGCCGCCGACGACGGCGATGTTCTGCTCGCGGAAGAAGAACCCGTCGCAGGTGGCGCACCACGACACGCCCCGGCCGGACAGGCGCTTCTCGTCCGGCAGGCCCAGCTCGCGGTACGCGGAGCCGGTCGCGAGGATGACGGCGCGGGCGCGGTAGGTGTCGCCGCCGCCCGTGACGACGGTCTTGATGTCACCGGTCAGCTCGACCTGCTCGGCGTCGTCCCACACCACCTGCGCGCCGAACTTCTCGGCCTGCTCGCGCATCTTGTCCATGAGGTCGGGGCCCATGACCGCCTCGGGGAAGCCCGGGAAGTTCTCCACCTCGGTGGTGTTCATCAGGGCGCCGCCCGCCGTGACCGAGCCCGCCAGCACGACGGGGGCGAGGCCCGCGCGCGCCGCGTACACCGCGGCGGTGTAGCCGGCGGGGCCGGAGCCGACGATCACGACGTCGTGCACGGTGGTCTCGGTGGCCTGGTCAGTCACGTCTTCTCCTTCGTCTCGGCGCCGGACGTGGTCGCGAGGGTCGCGGTCCGGTACCGCCTGCGTCAACACGGGTGTGCCCGCTGATGTTCCGTGGGTCGGCTCACGGCACGCCGCCGCGCCGAGGACGACGGCGCGGCGACGGCGGGGGCGTCACTGGACGAGGATCTCGTCCAGCTCGAGCCGGGTCTTGCCTGCGCTGTTCGGCACCTCGGTGATCCACAGGACGAACGAGTCGCCCTCCACCGGCTCGTCGAACGTCAGCTCCGTCGTGGGCGCGAAGGGCCCGGAGGCGAGCACCGGTCCCTCTGTCGGGTTGTCCGCGCCGGTCTGGCGCACCTCGACGTGACCGCCCTCGCTGTTGGTCGTGAGGGTGATCTTGGTGACCGGTGCCGTCTCGCGCAGCGTGATCTCGTACCCGACGCCGCTCTTGAGCCCGCCGAACTGCGGCGAGTTGTAGGTGTACGTGTACCAGAAGGTCGACGGGTCGCCGTCGATCGCCAGGTCCACGGCCTCGGGCTTCTCGCCGTCGCCCTCGGGGTCCACCTGGGCGCCCTCCGCGATGATCGGCCGCACCTCCGGCGCCGGCTCCTCGGCCGGCTCCTCCTCGCCCGCGGAGGCGTCGCCGGACGGCTCGGCGGCCGGCGCGCTCGCCGACGGCTCGTCGGCCAGCGGCGGCTCGAACGGCGCGATCGTGCGGGACACCGCCCACCCGGCGCCCACGAGCACGGCGACCACCACGAGCCCCAGCACGATCGGCGTGGGGTTGACGCCGCGGCGCCGCGGCGCGGGCTGCGTCGAGAAGCCCGCGGACCCGGGGCCCTGCGGGGAGCCCGCGCCCGGCACGGGCTCCGTGGCGAAGCCCTGCGCCGGCTGGCCGTAGGCGCCCTGCCCGTACGCGCCC
>NZ_LWGM01000398.1 GCF_001750215.1 Isoptericola variabilis
GTGTCCGCCGGCGGGGCCGAGGGCTTCCGGCGCGGCGGCGCCGGCCAGGGCGCCGCAGACGCGTCCGGCCAGGCCGAGGACGACGCGGTCGGCACGCCGGACGACGGCGCCGGCGGGTCCGCCGCGCTCGAGCGGCTCGGCGCCCGGCTGCGCCCGGCGGGCACGCTCGTGGCCACGGGCGGGTGCTTCGACCTGCTGCACGCCGGCCACGTCGCCACCCTGGAGGCGGCCCGTGCGCTCGGCGACCGGCTCGTGGTGCTGGTCAACTCCGACGACTCGGTCCGCCGGCTCAAGGGCCCGGGCCGCCCGGTGGTGACCGCCGCCGACCGCGTGCGCGTGCTGGAGGCGCTCGACTGCGTCGACGCGGCCGTCGTGTTCGACGAGGACGACCCGCGCGCCGCGCTCGAGGCGTTGCGCCCCGACGTGTGGGTCAAGGGCGGCGACTACACGGTCGAGCAGCTGCCCGAGGCCGAGGTCGTCGCCCGGCACGGCGGCCGCACCGTCGTCCTGCCCTACCTCGACGGCCTGTCCACCACCGCGATCCTCGAGCGCGCCCGCACCGACGGCTCGGTGCCGCTCGGCGCCTCCTGACGACCCCACCCCCGAAGAGAGGAACACACCATGACGTCCGCTCCCACGCAGGAGACCAGCACCGGGCCGGCGGCCCTCACCCCGCGGAAGGTCGGCACGGTCTTCATCACGGGCGGCGCCAGCGGCCTCGGCGCCGCGCTCG
This sequence comes from Isoptericola variabilis, assembly GCF_001750215.1. Taxonomy (GTDB): domain Bacteria; phylum Actinomycetota; class Actinomycetes; order Actinomycetales; family Cellulomonadaceae; genus Puerhibacterium; species Puerhibacterium variabilis_A. The sequence goes on from NZ_LWGM01000398.1 coordinate 734, forward strand.
TCGAGGCCGTCGCCGCCGCGGGCGGCACCCCCGCCGTCCTGGACCTCACGCCGCCGAAGGCCGACGTGGCGCACGTGGAGGTCGACCTGTCCGACAGCGCCGCGGCGGCCGCGGCCGTGGAGGACCTCGTGGCGCAGGTCGGCCCGCCCGACGCCGTCGTGACCGCCGCCGGCACGGACGCGTGCGGCCCGCTGCTGGAGATCAGCCCGGAGACGTGGGAGCGCGTGCTGCGGGTCAACCTGTTCGGCACGGTGGCGGTGGTCCGGGCGGCGCTGCCGCACCTCGAGAGGTCGCGCGGCACCGTGGTCACCGTCGCCTCGACGCTCGCGCTGCGCGGCGCGGGCGACGCGACCGCGTACTGCGCGTCCAAGTGGGGCGTGCGCGGGTTCAGCCAGGCGCTGGCCGCCGAGTACGCCGGCCGGGTGGGCGTCACCTGCCTCATCCCCGGCGGCATGCGCACCGCGTTCTTCGACGGCCGCACCGAGCAGTACAAGCCGGGCCCGGACGCCGACCTCAACGACCCGGCCGCGACCGCCGGCGCGGTGATCACCGCCCTCACCCAGCCGGTGGGCAGCGAGATCCGCGAGATGCTCGTCATGGCCTCGGGCGAGGCCTCCTGGCCGTGACCGGCGTGGCCGGCGGGCACGAGCCCCCGGGCCGTCCCGGCGGGACGGTCCTGGTGCTGCGCGCGATCGGCCTGGGCGACGCCCTCACGGGCGTCGCCGCCCTGCGCGGCGTGCGCCGGGCCTGGCCGGGGCGGCGGCTCGT
>NZ_LWGM01000399.1 GCF_001750215.1 Isoptericola variabilis
TCCCGCCGAGCAGCCCGCCGCCGAGCAGGCCCCGGCGCCCTCGGAGCCGGCCGACACCTCGGAGCAGCCGCAGGCCCCCCAGCAGCAGGCCCCGGAGCAGCAGGGCACGCAGGAGCAGGCCCCGGCCCCGGCCGCGCAGCCCGCCCCGGCGCAGGAGGCCCCGAAGCAGGAGGCCCCGAAGCAGGAGGCCCCGAAGCAGGCGACTGGCAAGTCCTACCTGACCCCGCTCGTGCGCAAGCTCGCGGCGGAGAAGGGCGTGGACATCTCGACGGTCAGCGGCACCGGCGTCGGCGGCCGCGTCCGCAAGGAGGACGTGCTCGCCGCGGCCGAGAAGGCCGCCCAGCCGGCTCCGGCCGCCGCCCCGGCCGAGGCCCCGGCGGCGCCGAAGACGGCCTCCACCGTGCCGCCGGTCTCGCCGCTGCGCGGCACCACCGAGAAGATGTCCCGCCTGCGCAGGATCGTGGCGGAGCGCATGGTCGAGGCCCTGCAGACGCAGGCCCAGCTCACCACGGTGGTCGAGGTCGACGTCACGAAGGTCGCCAGGCTGCGCGCGAAGGCGAAGGAGTCGTTCAAGGCCCGCGAGGGTGCGAACCTCACCTTCCTGCCCTTCTACACGCTGGCCGCCGTCGAGGCGCTCAAGGCGTTCCCGAAGATCAACGCCTCGATCGACGTCGAGAAGGGCGAGGTCACCTACCACGGCTCGGAGAACGTCGGCATCGCCGTCGACACCGAGCGCGGCCTCGTGGTGCCGGTCATCAAGAACGCCGGCGACCTCAACCTGGCCGGCCTCGCGCGGCAGATCGGCGACCTCGGCGCCCGCACCCGGGCGAACAAGGTCACGCCGGACGAGCTGTCGGGCGGCACCTTCACCATCACCAACACCGGCTCGGGCGGCGCGCTCATCGACACGCCGATCGTCCCGGTGGGCCAGGTCGCCATCCTCGGCACCGGCACGCTGACCAAGCGCCCGGCCGTGGTGACCGGCCCGGACGGTGAGGACGTCATCGCGATCCGCCAGTTCGCGCACCTGTTCCTGTCGTACGACCACCGCCTGGTCGACGGTGCGGACGCCGCCCGCTTCCTCACGGCCATCAAGGCCCGCATCGAGGAGGGCGCGTTCGAGTCCGAGGTCGGCCTCTGACGGTCGGCTGACCGCGCCGGCCCGGCCGGCTCAGGCCGTCGGCACGACGCCCGCACGACGACGGCGCCCGGTCCCCTGGTGGGGCCGGGCGCCGTCGTCGTCCCCGCGCCGCCGTCGGCACGATCGGCACGATCGGCACGGTCGACACGGTCGGCACCGTCACGCCGCACCGTCAGGACACCGCGGCGACGCGCCACCCCGCCGCCGTCCAGCGCAGCTCGAGCGTGGCGGTGCGGCGCCCGGACGCCGGCACCCGCGTCACGTCCCCGTCCGCGGCGCGCTGCTGGTGCGCCTCGACCACGTACTCGACGCGCACGGCCGCGTCGGCGCCCGTGCCGCCGCCGTCGTC
>NZ_LWGM01000400.1 GCF_001750215.1 Isoptericola variabilis
ACCGCGTCGGTGGGCTCGACGATCCGCGGGTCCGGGACGTCCTCGACGGTGACGGTCTGGCGCTGCTGACGGCCCTCGTGTGGCCCGGCTTCGCCCTGCCGGCCGAGCCGGCGCCGGCGGCCACCGTGACCGCGCCCCCGCCGTCGCCGACCGTGTCCCCGGCGGCCCGCGAGGGCGAGCAGACCGAGCTCACGGACGCCCTGCCCGACACGGTGCTGCAGTACGCGCAGCGGGGGCTCGCCGAGAGCACCACGTGGGGCGCGCAGGACGACGTGGTCGAGGCGTGGGAGATCACCTACGCCGACGGCGCGGGCGCCGGCGCGGTCGAGATCACCGTGCAGGTCGGCCAGTGGGCGGACGAGCCCGCCGCGGAGGGCTTCGCGGCCGCCTGGCTCGAGGACGCCGGCGAGCCCGCCCAGGAGGGCGAGGTCACGGTCGGCGACGAGGTCACGGGGGCCTACGCCGTCGTGCCCGGTGCCGACGGCGCCGCCACCGTCATGTGGCGCAACGGCACGGTCGTCATCACGGCCACGGGCCCGGCCGACGCCGTCGAGGACCTCTACTCGGCCTACCCCCTGTGACCCTGCTGTGACCCCGCCCGTGACCCCGCCCGTGACCCCGCCTGTGACCCCGCGGGCCTGCGCCCGCCGGCGCCCGCACCGGTCCGCCGGCCGCGTACCGTGGGCCGCGTGAACCTCAGCGCCACCACCGTCGCCATCCTCGGCGCCGGCGCCATGGGGGAGGCCGTCCTCGCGGGCGCCCTCCGCTCCGGCGTCGCCCCCGAGCACCTCACCGCCACCGCCCGCCGCCCCGAGCGCGCGCAGCACCTCACCGAGCGCTTCGGCGTGCCGACGACGGCGGACAACGCCGCGGCGGCCGCGGGCGCCGACGTCGTCGTGCTCGCCGTCAAGCCCAAGGACATGGCGGGCCTGCTCGCCGTCGTCGGGCCGGCGCTGCGGCCCGGCGCGGTGGTCGTGTCGGTGGCCGCGGGCCTGTCCACCGCGTGGTTCGAGGACCGGCTGCCGGCGGGCACCGCCGTCGTGCGCGTCATGCCCAACACGCCGTCGGCCATCGGCGCGGGCGCCGCGGCCGTCAGCGGCGGCGCCGCCGTGACGCCCGAGCAGCTCGACCTCGTCGAGGCCGTGCTGCGCGGCTCCGGCGTCGTGGTGCGCGTGGCGGAGAAGGACCAGGACGCCGCGGGCGCGGTCTCCGGCAGCGGCCCGGCGTACGTCTTCTACGTGGTCGACGCGATGACCGAGGCCGGCGTGCTGGTCGGCCTGCAGCGCGACCTCGCCCGGCGGCTCGCGGTGCAGACCGTGCTGGGCGCGGCGCAGCTGCTCGACGAGACCGGCGAGCACCCGGTGATCCTGCGCGAGCGCGTCACCTCGCCGGGCGGCACCACCGCGGCGGCGCTGCGGGCGCTCGACGACGGCGGCGTGCGCGCCGCGTTCGCCGACGCGATCGAGGCGGCCCGCGACCGCTC
>NZ_LWGM01000401.1 GCF_001750215.1 Isoptericola variabilis
GACCAGCTGCCCCACGAAGAGCTGCTCTACATCGGGGACACCGCCAACTCCCCGTACGGGCCCAAGCCGCTCGCCGCGGTGCGCGCCATGGCGCTCGCCGTCATGGACCAGCTCGTCGACGACGGCGCCAGCCGCACCGACGTCGGCACGCGCCGCGTGAGCGCGAGCCGGCGCGGCGACGCGGCCAGCAGCGCGTCGACGGCGCACGCCGCCACGACGACCAGCGCCCACACCACGACCGTGCCCGGCACCGGGAGCAGCAGCACGGGCAGGAGCCCGGCCGCGGCCAGCGCCACGGCCCGCCACGTCACCGCCACGGTGGCACCCCCGCCCTGGACGCGGTGGGACGGGCCGTCCGCGAGAGCCGAGGGAGCGCAGCGACCGAATCATTCGAGCGGGGGGCCCGTCCCACGGCGTCGGGCACCACCCTCATCGGGGGACCGGCACCGTGGCGAGCACGGTGGACAGCACGCTCTCGGCGGTCACGCCCTCGAGCTCGGCCTCGGGCCGCAGCTGCACACGGTGGCGCAGGGTCGGGTGGGCCAGCGCCTTGACGTCGTCCGGCGTCACGTACATGCGGCCGCTCAGCCACGCCCAGGCGCGGGCCGTGGCCAGCAGGGCCGTGGCCCCGCGCGGGGACACCCCCAGGGACAGCGACGGCGACTGCCGAGTCGCGCGGCACACGTCGACGGCGTACGCGAGCACCTCGGGAGCCACCTGGACGCGGCGGACCTCGGCGCGCGCGGCGGCGAGCTCGTCGCGGCCCGCGACGGCGCGCACGCCGGCGGCGGCCAGGTCGCGCGGGTCGAAGCCCGCGGCGTGCCGGGCCAGCACCTCGATCTCCTGCTCGCGCTCCGGGACCGGCAGCAGCACCTTGAGCAGGAACCGGTCCAGCTGCGCCTCGGGCAGCGGGTAGGTGCCCTCGTACTCCACGGGGTTCTGGGTGGCGATGACGAGGAACGGGTCGGGCAGGCGGCGCGGCTCGCCGTCCACCGAAACCTGCCGCTCCTCCATGGCCTCGAGCAGCGAGGCCTGCGTCTTGGGCGGCGTGCGGTTGATCTCGTCGGCGAGCATCAGGTTGGTGAACACCGGGCCCTCGCGGAACGAGAACTGCGCCGTGCGGGCGTCGTAGACGAGCGAGCCGGTGACGTCGCCGGGCATGAGGTCCGGGGTGAACTGCACGCGCTTGGTGTCCAGGTCCAGCGCCGCGGCCAGCGACCGCACCAGCAGCGTCTTGGCCACGCCGGGCACGCCCTCGAGCAGCACGTGGCCCGAGCACAGCAGCGCGATGAGCATGCTCGTGACGGCCGAGTCCTGGCCCACGACGGCCTTGCCGACCTCCGTGCGGACACCCGCCAGCGCGGTGCGCAGGGCCAGGGTCGGGCGCTCCGGCGCGTGCGCCGTCGGCTGCGGGGCGACGAGGGCCGGGGCGGCCGCGGCGGGCGGCGCGCCGTCC
>NZ_LWGM01000402.1 GCF_001750215.1 Isoptericola variabilis
GACCGCCCCGGCGTCGTCGGGCGGCACGAGCACGCCGGCGTCCCCGACCGCCTCCGGGAGCCCGCCGACGTCGGACGCGACGACCGCGGCGCCGGCCGCCATGCCCTCGAGCGCCGTGAGCCCGAACGGCTCGGGCCACACCGACGGCACCACCACGACGTCGGCGCGCGCGAGCAGCGCGGGCAGGTCGGTCCGCGCCACGAACGAGGCGAAGCGGACGGTGCCCCGCAGCCCGGCGGCCTGGGCGCGCAGGGCGCGCTCGTAGGGGCTCAGGGGGGCGTCGGCCGCGAAGCCGGGGCGCCCGACGACGGTCACCTCGACGTCGGCGCGGCCGAGGCGGGCGACGGCGTCGAGCAGCACGTGGACGCCCTTGTCCGGGATGACGCGCCCGACGTACGTCACGCGCAGCGCGTCGCCCCGCGGCGGCCGGCGGACGGCGAACGCCTCGACGTCGACGCCGTTGCGGACGGTGCGCACCCGCGCGCGCAGGTGGCGGGGCAGGCGGGCCCGGACGGCGGCGCTCGCCGACCTTCCCCCGCCCGACCTCGACCGCTGGGCCGACCTCGTCGACCGCGCGGCCGACCCGAACCCGTTCCTGTCCCCGGCGTACCTCGCCACGGCGCACCGGCACCTGCCGGCCGCGCGCGACGTCCGGCTCGTGCTGGTCGAGGACGCCACCCGGCTCCTCGCGCTCGTGCCGCTGTCCGTCGTGCCTCGCTTCCGCGGCACGCCGGTGCCGCTCGCCACGACCGCCGGCCCGTTCCTGGGCTCGGACTCCCCGCTGTGCGTGCCGCTCGTCGACGCCGACGAGGTCCAGGCCGCCACGACGGCCGTCCTGGACCACCTGCGCTCGCGCCGCAGCGGGCTGCCCGGGCTCGTCGAGCTGACGCTCGTGCCGCGGCACGGGCCGTTCTGGGCGGCGCTCGAGACCGCGTGCCGCGCCCGGCGCGTGCCGCTGGTCGAGCGGTACCGGTTCGAGCGCGCGGTCCTCGACGCCACGGTCTCCTCCCCCGCCCCGCGCCAGTCGCTGCCCACCTCGACGCGCCGCAACCTCAACCGCGTGCAACGACGCCTCGAGGAGGAGTACGGGCCCCTGGTGTTCACCGACCGCGGCGCCGACCCGGCAGCCCTCGAGGACTTCGCGCGGCTCGAGGCCGCCGGCTGGAAGGGGCGCAGCGAGCGCGGCGGCGGGGCGCTGCAGGTCGTCCCCGGCGCGTGGGAGTGGTTCAGCGAGGTGGGCGCGCGGTTGCGGGAGCGCGGGGCGCTGCACGTCTTCAGCCTCATGGCGGGCGACGAGCTCCTCTACATGTCGGTGAACCTGCGAGCGGGCCCCCCCCCCCCCCCCCCCCCCCCCCCCCCCCCCCCCCCCCCCCCCCCCCCCCCCCCCCCCCCCCCCCCCCCCCCCCCCCCCCCCCCCCCCCCCCCCCCCCCCCCCCCCCCCCCCCCCCCCCCCCCC
>NZ_LWGM01000403.1 GCF_001750215.1 Isoptericola variabilis
GTCGTCCGTGGCCTCGGCCTCGATCATCGCGATGGCCACGTCGGTGCTGCCGTCGTCGGCCGTGACCACACGCCCGGCCACGACCATCTCGAAGACCGCGCGCTCCTTGTCGGAGTACTTGGGGAACCTGCCGCCGTCCCGCCGGCCGTCGCGCGCGCTCATCGGGCGACTCCCAGCACGGTGCCCTCGGCGGGCCGGGCGCCACGCGCCCAGTCGGCGGCCGCCATGGGCCGCTTGCCGACCGGCTGCACGTCCCCGAGCTGGACGGCGTGGGTGACGGTGCCCACGAGCACCTCCTTCTTCCCGGCGCGCAGCTCACCCGGCGCGAGGTCCGTGACGTCGGCGCGCGGGGTGACCGGCCCGAGCCCGAGACGCGCTGCCTGGCCGTCGTCCGCGGGCAGGGTGGTCCACGCGCCCGGCGCGGGCGTGCAGCCGCGCACGAGCCGGTCCACCGCGAGGGCCGGCGCGCGGAAGTCGACGAAGGCGTCCGCGGTGGTGAGCTTCGGGGCGACCGAGACACCGTCGGCCGGCTGCGGCTGCGGGAGCGCGCTGCCGTCCTCGAGGGCGTCGAGGCTGGCCACGAGCAGGCCGGCGCCGGCCTGGGCCAGCCGGTCGAGCAGGTCGCCGGCCGTGTCCCGCGCCCGGACCGTCTCGGTGAGGGTGCCGAGCACCGGGCCGGTGTCCATGCCCTCGTCGAGCAGGAACGTCGTGGCGCCGGTGACCTCGTCGCCGGCGATGACGGCGCGCTGCACGGGCGCGGCGCCGCGCCAGGCCGGCAGCACGGAGAAGTGGAGGTTGACCCAGCCGTGGCGCGGGACCGCGAGCACGTCCGGCCGCAGCAGGTGGCCGTAGGCGACGACGGGCGCGGCGTCGACGTCGAGCTCGCGCAGCCGGGCGAGGAACTCCTCGCCGCGGGGCGGGTCGGTGAGGACCCGGATGCCCGCCTCCTCCGCCGCGACGCGCACCGGGCTCGGCACGAGCCGGCGGCCGCGGCCCGCGGGGGCGTCGGCACGCGTGAGCACGGCGACCACCTCGTGGCGTGAGGCGATCAGCGCCTGCAACGACGGGACGGCGGCCTGCGGGGTTCCGGCGAAGAGGAGGCGCACCCGGCGATTCTACGGACGGTTGCGCTATGGCCTCCCCGGCGCCGGGCGGGTACGGTCACCCCCGGTGGGTGCCGGCGCCGCGACGCGGGCCCGTCCGCGGACCGTCGCCGCAGGCCACGGGTCACCGCGGCACGCACCCGCCGGCCGCAGGGACCACCCGCCGACCACGAGCCGCCGACCACGAACCTCAGATCACGAACCGCCGACCACGAGCCCCAGGACCTACCGTGCCGACCCGAGCCCGCCACCGCCGCGCCGCCGCCACCGCACCCCGCCGCCGCGCCGTCGTCGTGCTGCTCGCCGCGGCCCTGCTGCCCGCCC
>NZ_LWGM01000404.1 GCF_001750215.1 Isoptericola variabilis
GCACCGCCAGCGGCGGCGAGGCCCGCGGCCACCGTCGGCGCGCCGACGGCCCCGCCGTGCAGCGCGGCGTCGAGGTCGGCGCGGAAGTCCGCGGCCGTGCCGTACCGGGCGTCGCGGTCCTTGGCCAGCGCCTTGAGCGTGATCCGGTCGAGCACCTCGGGCACGTCCGAGGCGATCTCGCTCGGGCGCTGCGGGGCCTGGCCCACGTGCTGGTAGGCCACGGCCACCGGCGAGTCGCCGACGAACGGCGGACGCCCGGTGAGCAGCTCGAACAGCAGGCAGCCGGTCGAGTAGAGGTCGGAGCGGTAGTCCACCTGCTCGCCGCGCGCCTGCTCCGGCGACAGGTACTGCGCCGTGCCGATGACGGCGTGCGTCTGGGTCATCGTGGCGGCCGAGTCGGCGACGGCGCGGGCGATGCCGAAGTCCATCACCTTGACGCCGCCGGTCGGCGTGATCATCACGTTCGCCGGCTTGATGTCGCGGTGCACGATGCCGGCGTGGTGGGAGTACTCGAGGGCCGAGAGCACGCCCACGGTGATCTCGATGGCCTCCTCGATCGGCACCGCGGCGCCGTCGTGCAGGATGTCGCGGACCGTGTGGCCCTCCACGTACTCCATGACGATGAAGGGGACGTGGACCTCGTTGCCGAGCTCGTCGGTGTGGACGTCCTCGCCCGTGTCGTAGACGGCGACGATCGAGGGGTGGTTCAGCGCCGCCGCGGCCTGCGCCTCGCGGCGGAAGCGGGCGAGGAAGGACGGGTCGCGGGCCAGGTCGGAGCGCAGCACCTTGATGGCCACGGTGCGGCCCAGGCGTGCGTCCTTCCCGATGTGCACCTCGGCCATGCCGCCGCGGCCGATGAGCTCACCGACCTCGTACCGGCCGGCGAGTGCCCGGGGAGTGTTGTCAGCCACTCAAACGTCCTTCGGGTTCGGGGTCGCACGCTCGGCGCGCGACTCGTGAGGGTCCATCATCCCAAAACCGGCGCGGTCCCACGCCTGCGCGGCGTCCAGGAGCGCCGCCGGCGGCCGGGTGAGGGTCGTCGTCGGGGTCGGTGCCGGCGGGGCCACCGTCGGGAGCACCGGCCCGCGCAGGGCGAGCGCCCGGCGCGTCGCACCGGACCTCGCCCGCGGACGGGCCAGGACGGCCGCCGCGGGCAGCGCCGCGGCGGACGCGCCGCCGCCGCCGTCGTCGAGCAGCGAGCGCACGAACGAGGCGACCAGCAGCACGGCCAGCAGCGCGAGCAGGGCGACCAGCGGCCACGACAGCCGTCCGAGCGGGCCGAGGCCGCCGGGCCGCAGGTGGAGCAGGCCCTGGCCCACGGCCTGGAGTCGGTGATCCTGGACGCGGCCGAGCAGGCGGCCGAGCGCACCTACGAGGCCTGGCGCGGCGACGCCGCCGGCGCGGCACTGCTC
>NZ_LWGM01000405.1 GCF_001750215.1 Isoptericola variabilis
TCGTCGGCTGGGGCGGTGCCTCCGCGTTCGCCGGCTCCGGCCCGGCGCCGGGCACGAGCAACGCCACGTCGGTGGCCCGTGCCGAGCACGTGAACACGGCCGACAACGCCGCGGACTTCCGCACCGGTGCTGACGATGTTCTCGAGCAGCCCGCGGACCGTGTCGCTCTTGAGCACGGCGACGAGCAGCCCCGCGAACCCGACGGCGGCGATGGTGGCGATCGCGTACTCCGCGGTGGCCAGCCCCGCCTCGGGGTCGGGGGCGTCCCGTGCCGGGTCGGCGGGCCGCAGGTCGGCGGACCGCGGGCCGGCGGACCGCGGGTCGGCGGGCTGCAGGTCGGCGACGGCGCGCTCGCCGGCGGGTCGGCCGTCGGGCGCTCCCGCGGCGGCGATGAGGGTGGTGGTCATGTCTCCTCCTGGGTCGTCTTGCGTGGTGTCGCTGGTGTTGTGGTGCCGGGCGACGGCGGGTGCCGCGCCCGGTGCCCGCCGTGGCACGGCGGGGTCTGCGGGCTCCCGGGGTCAGCTGGAGAGCAGGTCGATGCCGAGGGCGAGCAGCACGGGCGCGAGGCCGACGAGGACGAACGCCGGCAGGTAGCAGGCGCCGAGCGGCAGGACGAGCCGGACGCCGAGCCGTGCCGCGGCGGTCCGGGCGGCGTTGCGGCGCTCGCGGCGCAGCTCCTCCCCCGCCGCGCGCAGCGACTCGCCGGGAGCCGCACCGTCGACCCAGGCGGGCCGCAGCGCGCGGTGCACGGTGCCGAGGTGCTCGGGGGTGTCGCGCCACGCGGCGTCCCAGGCGGCCCCGAGGCGCAGCGCGTCGGCGACCTGCCGGAGCGCCCGCCCGTCGTCGCTGCCCACGGCGCCACCGACCGCCTGCAGCGCCCGCGGGACGCCCGCGCCCGCGCGGAGGGCGGCACCGAGGAGCTCCAGCACCACCGGCACGTCCACGCGGGGACCGTGGCGCCCGGCGGTCGTGCGGACCTCCTCGGCGAGCCGGCGGGCGCGGCGTCGTGCGGCCCGTTCCGCCACCGCCCAGGGTGCACTCGCCGCCAGCACCAGCAGGGCGACCAGCGCGCCCGTCGCCGCCGTCACGACGCCTCTCCCGCCCGGCGGGCCGCCGCGACGAGGCGCCCCGTCCACCAGCGCCCGGCGGCCAGCAGCACCAGGCCCAGACCCACGGCGGCGCTGCCCGCGCCGCCGTCCGTGGCGGTCGCCAGCGGGTCGGCGCCCAGGACCCAGCCGAGCAGCGCGCCCGCGGCCGGCAGCCACTGCAGCACCCGCGCCGTCGCCCGCGGGCCGGCGAGCGCGGCGTCGCGCTCGGCCTGCGCCTCCGCCTCGGCGACGAGCGCGTCCGACACCGCCTCCAGCACCCGCCCGAGCGGCGCGCCGACGTCGAGCGCCAGCCGGGGCGCGGC
>NZ_LWGM01000406.1 GCF_001750215.1 Isoptericola variabilis
TCTGCCGCGACGCTGGCGGCCGGGCGACGTGCTCACCGGGCCGGGCCCGGGAGGCACCGAGGTCGCCTACGCCGTGCGGCCCGGCGGCGACGCCGCGACGCGGCCCGGCGGGCCGACCCGGGCGGACGACCCCGTGCTGCAGATGCTCGACGCGCTGACCCCGGACGAGGAGCGGCGCCGGCGCCCGGAGTGACGCCGCCGCGCCCTCAGGGCGGGTCGGCTCTCAGGACGGCGAGTCGAACGTGACGGAGGGGACCGCGCAGGAGGCGACCTCCCGGCCGCCGACGGTCAGCGCGGTCTCGACCCGCACGGCGTCGCCGAGGTCGGCGTAGTCGTCGCCGGCAAGCTGCACGTGGGCGCTGCGGGTGGCCCAGCCGCGCCCCGCGTCGCGCTGGACCGCGACCTCGTCGTCGGCGGCGGGGAGGTCCACCACGCGGAACGTGCGTGTCGCGCCCTCGGCGCCCGGGCGGGTCACCGTCGCTGTGATCGCGACGTCGCCGCCCGACGGTCGCGGGGTCCCAGCGCCAGGCGAGCTCGAAGGAGTGCTCCACCGGCTCGGGGGCGACCAGCCACAGGCGCTGGACCAGCTGCGACGCGTCGGTCCGCGACACCGCGACGTCGCCGCGCACGCCCTCGTCGCCCTCGGCGCCCACCGGCACGCCGAACGAGCACAGCGGCACCGGCGCCGTCGTGCCGGAGCTCCCGTGCGTGGTGCCGGGGAAGGCGAACCCGGCGCCGAGCAGGCACGCGCCGGCCGCGGCGGCGGTCAGCGCGTACTCGTGCGACGGCCGCCGCGGCGCGGGCCGGGCGAGGACCACCACCGTGCCCAGCGCGGAGTCGGCGAACGTGCGGCCCCTGGCGTCCCAGAGCGGGCGCAGGTAGCCGACCATCAGCACGGAGTCGACGAGGTGCACCGCGACGCGGGCGAGCGTGCGCAGGAAGCCCGCCGGCCGCAGGTCGGCCTCGCGCAGCACCCGGATCCCGGCCACGAGCTTGCCCGGGGTCCAGCCGGTGTCCGCCTGCAGGCCCAGGACCAGCGCCACGACGAGCACGAGCCCGAAGGACTCCCACCACCACGGCGCGTCGGGCGCCTGCGCTCCGCCGGACGTGGCGAGCGGCAGGCCGGGCAGCGACAGCGAGGGCGGGGCGACGTCGTCCCGGCGCAGCAGGACCCAGGTCGCGCCGGTCAGGAGCAGCGTGTCCAGGACGGCGGCGACGACGCGCCGCAGCCAGGGTGCGGGGGCCAGGCCGTCGGGGAGGACGGGCGGCGCCGCGACCGGCAGGCCGGGCGGCGTCGGTGCCGGTGGTGCCGTCGGGGCGGTGGTCACCGGGCCGATGGTGCCAGCAGCGTGCGGCCGGCGGAAGGGTGCGCGG
>NZ_LWGM01000407.1 GCF_001750215.1 Isoptericola variabilis
CCTCCTCGGGCGTGCCCTGGGCCACGACCGTGCCGCCGTCGTCGCCCGCCGTGGCCTCGCCGTCCGTGGCGTCGCCGTCCTCGGTGGCCTCGCCGTCCGCGGTGGCCGCGCCGTCCTCGGCCTCCCGCGCGGCAGCGGCGGCTGCCTGCGCGGCGGGGACCACCCACGGGTTCTGCGCCGAGTACGTGCTCAGCAGCATGCCCAGCTCGGCGGCCGCCTGCTGCACCTCGGCGCTCGCGGCCCGTCCGGACTCCTGCGCGCCGCGCTCTGCCCGCTCCAGCAGCGCGAAGATCTGGTCGAGGGACTCCAGGCCGGCGCCGGTGCCGACGCGCCCCACCGAGACCGCGTGCCCGGGCTCGCCCGGCGCGATGTCCTCCGCCGGACCGGCCTGCGCGGCTGCGGGCGGCGGTGCGGTCGCGGGCACGCTCGCGGACGCCGTCGCCAGGAGCCCGGTCACGAGCGCGCCGGCGAGCACGCTCGCCCCCGCGCGGCGCAGCACACGACGCCGCCGGTCGCGCACCGCGGCCGGCGGCAGGTGGTCGGGCGGCAAGGACTCCACCATGAACGGACCTCCGGACGCACGACACGACCGCAACCCCTCGCGGCCCGGAGGTCGACAGCGCCCCCCGGTGCCCAGGGTCCGGGAGAGCCAGGCGGCTCCCCCACGGTCCCACTGTCGGCCTCGGTCCCGCGCCCCGCCACCCCTTCCGACGAAGTTCACCGGGAGAATCACCCGCGTTCACCTTCGCGCCCGTCCGGGCGGCCCCCGGTGACGGCTCCCCGGCACGGCCCCACCCAGGGCGCACACTGGCCGTATGACCGCCGTCGACCTCAACAGCGACCTCGGCGAGGGGTTCGGCCGCTGGACCCTCGGCGACGACGCGGCGATGCTCGCCGTCGTGTCGTCGGCCAACGTGGCCTGCGGCTTCCACGCCGGCGACCCCGCTTCGATCCGCCGGACCGTGCGCCTCGCCGCCGCCCGCGGCGTCGCCGTCGGGGCGCACGTCGGCTACCGCGACCTGGCGGGCTTCGGCCGGCGGCGCATGGACGTGCCGAGCGACGAGCTGCAGGCCGACGTCGCCTACCAGGTCGGGGCGCTGCAGGCGCTGGCCGCCGCGGAGGGCACGCGCGTCACCTACGTGAAGCCGCACGGGGCGCTCTACAACACCGCGGCCGTGGACGACCGGGTCGCCGCCGACGTCGCCGCGGCCGTCGCCGACGTCGACCCCTCGCTCGCGCTGCTGGGCCTGCCCGGGTCGCGGTCGCTGGCCGCCGCGGAGGCAGCCGGGCTGCGGACCGTCGCGGAGGCGTTCGCGGACCGGGCCTACACCGCGGCCGGGACGCTCGTCCCGCGGCGGGAGC
>NZ_LWGM01000041.1 GCF_001750215.1 Isoptericola variabilis
CCGCGGGGGCCGCGCCCTGTGCACGCCGGGGCGCGGGCCGTGCACGGCGCGGTGGACGGCGCACGGAGGCGTCGGCGGGGCCGCCGGCGGCGAGACGGGCCGCGGTCGCCGGGAGGCCGTGTCGGTGGCCGGTGGGACGATGAAGCATGGACCGACAACGAGGACGCGACACGCCGCGACCACAACATCTCGTTGTTGCCCTGGCTCCTGGCACTAGGTGTAGTGTCTGAGTCCTGAGGGGCCACCAGGCCCTTCCGCGAACCACATCACTGTAGTTTCACGGCCGTCGTTCCTCCCGCAGCCCTTCCGCCGCCGCCCGTCCACCGGGTCCGGCCGGGGCCCGCGGGGCACGCGGGACGGGCCGGGAACCACCACCGACCAGCACCCGCGAGGGGCTCAGACAGGGAGACGGACATGAGCGTCACGGTCTACAGCAAGCCGGCCTGCGTGCAGTGCGACGCGACCTACCGTGCCCTCGACAAGAAGGGCGTCGAGTACACGGTCGTCGACATCACGCAGGACGCCGAGGCGCTGGAGATGGTCCGTGGCCTCGGCTACCTGCAGGCGCCGGTCGTCGTCTCCGGCGACGACCACTGGTCGGGCTTCCGCCCGGACAAGATCGGCGCTCTCGCGAGCGCCCGCCAGGCCGCCACGGCCTGATGACCGCGGGCCGGGCCTGCGGGCCCGGCCCCTGCGCTCCGCGCGAGCGCCGCGGCCCGCGGGCCGCCGTCACGAGTCCGCGCGTGCCCCCGGGCGCGCACCGGGGGCACGGGTCAGGGGAGAGGTGACATGACGGCTCTCGTCTACTTCTCCAGCGTGTCGGAGAACACGCACCGCTTCGTCCAGCGCCTCGGCCTCGAGGAGCTCGGCATGGCGGTCCACCGGATCCCGCTGCGTCCCGCGGACGGCTTCCTGACCGTCGACGAGCCCTACGTGCTCATGGTGCCCACCTACGGCGGGGGCAACGAGGGCGGGTCCGTGCCGCGGCAGGTGGTCAAGTTCCTCAACGACGCGCACAACCGCTCGTTCATCCGCGGCGTCATCGCCGCGGGCAACACCAACTTCGGCGCTGCGTACTGCATCGCCGGCGACATCATCTCGGCGAAGTGCCAGGTCCCGTACCTGTACGCCTTCGAACTCCTGGGGACAGCCGAGGACGTCACGCGCGTCCGAAGCGGATTGGGACGATTTTGGCAACGACAGTCTCTGATCTCGGCGTGAGCGAGACGCCGGCCGCCGTGGGCGAGCCGGTGGCGGTCCAGAACCTGCAGATGGACTACCACGCGCTCAACGCGATGCTGAACCTCTACGGTCCGGACGGGAAGATCCAGTTCGAGAAGGACCGCGAGGCCGCGCGCCAGTACTTCCTGCAGCACGTCAACCCGAACACCATCGAGTTCGACACGCTCGAGGACAAGCTGCGCTACCTCGTCGAGAACGAGTACTACGAGGGCGAGGTCCTGGCGAAGTACTCGCCGGCGTTCGTCAAGGAGCTGTTCCAGCTCGCGTACGCGCACAAGTTCCGCTTCGACACGTTCCTCGGCGCGTTCAAGTACTACACCTCGTACACGCTCAAGACGTTCGACGGCAAGAAGTACCTGGAGCGCTTCGAGGACCGCGTGAGCATGGTCGCGCTCGGCCTGGCCGACGGCGACGAGCAGCTCGCCCGGGACATCGTCGAGGAGGTCGTCACCGGCCGCTTCCAGCCCGCGACGCCGACGTTCCTCAACGTGGGCAAGAAGCAGCGCGGCGAGTTCGTCTCGTGCTTCCTGCTGCGCATCGAGGACAACATGGAGTCCATCGCGCGCGGCATCAACTCCGCCCTGCAGCTGTCCAAGCGCGGCGGCGGCGTGGCCCTGCTGCTGAGCAACATCCGCGAGTACGGCGCGCCGATCAAGCAGATCCAGAACCAGTCGTCCGGCGTCATCCCCGTGATGAAGCTGCTCGAGGACTCGTTCAGCTACGCCAACCAGCTCGGTGCGCGCCAGGGCGCCGGCGCGGTGTACCTGCACGCCCACCACCCGGACATCCTGCGGTTCCTGGACACCAAGCGCGAGAACGCGGACGAGAAGATCCGCATCAAGACGCTGTCGCTCGGCGTCGTCATCCCGGACATCACGTTCGAGCTGGCGAAGCAGAACAAGCCGATGCACCTGTTCAGCCCGTACGACGTCGAGCGCGTCTACGGCCAGCCGTTCGCCGACATCTCCGTCACGGAGAAGTACGACGAGATGGTCGCGGACGACCGCATCCGCAAGACCACCATCGACGCCCGCGACTTCTTCCAGACGCTGGCCGAGCTGCAGTTCGAGTCGGGCTACCCGTACATCATGTTCGAGGACACGGTGAACAAGGCGAACCCGATCAAGGGCCGCATCACCCACTCGAACCTGTGCTCCGAGATCCTCCAGGTCTCCACGCCGTCGACCCTCAACGAGGACCTGTCCTACGACGAGGTCGGCCGGGACATCTCCTGCAACCTCGGCTCCCTCAACATCGCCAAGGCGATGGACTCCGCCGACTTCGGCAAGACCATCGACACGGCGATCCGCGCGCTGACCGCGGTGTCGGACCAGTCCAGCATCGAGTCGGTGCCGCCGGTGCGGAAGGCCAACGAGATGGGCCACGCCATCGGTCTGGGCCAGATGAACCTGCACGGGTACCTGGCGCGCGAGCGGATCTACTACGGGTCCGAGGAGGGCGTCGACTTCACGAACATCTACTTCTACACGGTGGCGTTCCACGCCATCGCCGCGTCCAACCGCCTCGCCATCGAGCGCGGCCGGGCGTTCGGCGGCTTCGAGGACTCGAAGTACGCCACGGGCGAGTACTTCGACAAGTACACCGAGCAGGAGTGGAAGCCGGCCACGGCGCGCGTCGCGCAGCTGTTCGCCGACGCCGGCGTGCACATCCCGACGCAGGACGACTGGCGCGCGCTCAAGGCCTCGGTCATGGAGCACGGCATCTACAACCAGAACCTGCAGGCCGTGCCGCCGACGGGCTCGATCAGCTACATCAACAACTCCACGTCCTCGATCCACCCGGTCCCGGCGAAGATCGAGATCCGCAAGGAGGGCAAGCTCGGGCGCGTCTACTACCCGGCGCCCTACATGACGAACGACAACCTGGAGTACTACCAGGACGCGTACGAGATCGGCTACGAGAAGATCATCGACACCTACGCCGCGGCGACGCAGCACGTCGACCAGGGCCTGTCGCTGACGCTGTTCTTCCCGGACACGGTCACCACGCGCGACGTCAACAAGGCGCAGATCTACGCCTGGCGCAAGGGCATCAAGACGCTCTACTACATCCGCCTGCGGCAGATGGCCCTCGAGGGCACCGAGGTCGAGAACTGCGTCAGCTGCATGCTCTGACCCGGCCCCGCGCCTGACGACGGGCCGGCGGCGGCCGCACCTGCGGCCGCCGCCGACCGGCCGTCGTCGACAACCCACCTCCCGCCCCACGTCGAAAGCACACAGGGACCATGTCACCCACGGGCAAGCTCAAGCTCATCGACCGCGTCACCGCGATCAACTGGAACCGCCTCGAGGACGAGAAGGACCTCGAGGTCTGGGACCGCCTGGTCGGCAACTTCTGGCTGCCCGAGAAGGTGCCGGTGTCCAACGACATCCAGTCGTGGGCGACGCTGTCCGAGGCCGAAAAGCTCATGACCACGCGCGTGTTCACGGGCCTGACGCTGCTCGACACCATCCAGGGCACCGTGGGCGCGGTCTCGCTCATCCCGGACGCGCTGACCCCGCACGAGGAGGCGGTGTACACCAACATCGCGTTCATGGAGTCGGTGCACGCGAAGAGCTACTCCTCGATCTTCTCGACGCTGATCTCCACGCGCGAGATCGACCAGGCCTTCGAGTGGTCGGAGAACAACCCGAACCTGCAGCGCAAGGCCGAGATCGTCCTCGACTACTACCGCGGCGACGACCCGCTGAAGCGCAAGGTCGCCTCGACGATGCTCGAGTCGTTCCTGTTCTACTCGGGCTTCTACGCGCCGATGTACTGGTCGAGCCGCGCCAAGCTCACGAACACGGCCGACCTGATCCGCCTGATCATCCGCGACGAGGCCGTCCACGGCTACTACATCGGCTACAAGTTCCAGAAGGGGCTGCAGCTGGTCACCCAGGCCGAGCAGGACGAGCTCAAGGCCTACACGTTCGAGCTGCTCTTCGAGCTGTACGAGAACGAGGTCGAGTACACCGAGTCGCTGTACGGTGAGCTCGGGCTCACCGAGGACGTCAAGAAGTTCCTGCGGTACAACGCCAACAAGGCGCTGATGAACCTCGGCTACGAGCCGCTGTTCCCCAAGGACGAGACGGACGTCAACCCGGCGATCCTCGCCGCGCTGAGCCCGAACGCCGACGAGAACCACGACTTCTTCTCGGGCTCCGGCTCGTCCTACGTCATCGGCAAGGCCGTCGACACCACGGACGACGACTGGGACTTCTGAGACTTAATCTCAGGCCCGGTACCCGTACCGGCCGGTCAGAGGCCCGGAACCGCATAATTCTGCGGTTCCGGGCCTCTTTGCGTGTCGACTCTCCATGTACACAGGAGGTCGGAGATGGACACCAAGTCCCACTCAATGGGGCACGCAGGGGGCACGCGCCCACCTTTCAGGCGGCCGAGCTGGGGCTCGCCGGGCCGATTTTGGGTCCGGTGGGGCTCCGACTTCGTGCCCCTACGTGCCCCCCGAGGCACCCATGGGTGCTCAGGAACCGCAGGATCATGCGGTTTCTCACCACAGTGGGGAATGAGGGGCACGAAGGGGCACGCCAGCCTACGAGGGTCCACACGTGTCCACGGGAGGGCGTGATGAGCACGCCGAAGCATCAGAGCGCGGGAGCGCGACGCGAGGCATGGGGGAGGCTGCGCAAGCTCCCCTCGGGCCGCTGGCAGATGCGCTACCCGGCCCCGGACGGTCGGACTTACCCAGCTCGCACCGAGGACGACAAGCCGCTGACATTCCAGACGAAGACTGACGCCCGGACGTGGCTCGCAGCTATGCACACCACGATCGCGCGCGGTGAGTGGGAGGCGCCGTCGGTCGCTGCGGACCGTCGCCGGGCGCAGAAGGCGGCCGACGAACTACTGACCGTGGGCTTCCGAGAGTACGCCGAGCGCTGGCTGGTGATGGTCCGGGACGAGCCAAACCGGTCGGGCAAGAAGCGTGCCGCCGCCACGGTGCGCGCCTACCGGAGCAAGGTCGAGGACTACCTCGTTCCCGAGCTCGGGGACACCCCGGTGCGTCAGATCGACCTCAAGCGGATCCGGGAGATCACGGTGCGCCTCGACAAGATCCCGTCCGTCCTGAACCGCGGCTCCAAGCGCAACGGGGTGACCCGGCCGGTGCTGATCGTGCTCATGATGATCCTCCGGCAGGCGGCGAGGGAGGGGATCATCCCCGCGGCGCCTCCGGTGACGCTGCCTCGGCAGGCCTCGGTTCGGTACGGCCCGGAGCACGACACCGCCGAAGACGTCGCGGACGCCGTGCAGGTCGAGGCGCTCTATCAGGCGACCGCCCAGCCGTGGCAGATCATGATCCTGTTGGCGGCGTGGTGCCAGCTGCGGCGAGGCGAAGCCCTCGGCCTGCAGCGCAGGGACGTTGAGTGGCATCCGAACGGGACGGCCACCCTGCACGTGCGCCGGCAGCTCAACGCCACGACAGGCGACTACTCGGATCCCAAGACGGAGGCCGGCAAACGATCGCTGTCGGTCCCGAAGATCATGCGTGACAGGTTGCGCGAGCACATGGAAGTCAATGTCGCGCCGGAAGCAAAGGCGCCCTTGGTGCCAACCAGCACGCGAGGGAGTGTGCCGCTGTCCAACACGAGGTGGGGCTATGTCTGGCTGGAGGCCCGCGAGGCGGTCGAGGGCCTGCCCGACGGGTTCCGCTACCACGACCTACGACACACCGGCCTGACCATCTTCGCCCAGGAGGGTGCGACGCTCGCCGAGATCATGCGCCGCGGTGGGCACTCGGACATCCGCGTGGTCCTGCGCTACCAGCACGCAACGATGGAGCGGGATCGTGAGCTCTCGGACCGGATGAGCGACCGGGCCGCAGCACGGCTCACGGAGGCTCGCGCGACGTGAGCGATACGGGTGACTCGGGCGCGTAGCCCTCTGGGGCTACGTTCGCTCGCGGTGCGTAGCCCCTGTGGACAGCGGCGTAGCCCCTCGATAACGGGCATCTATGGTCCCGCCTGCGGGCGGGGCCGCCCTCGTCCGCGCCCCGGTTGCGGCCGAGGGCTGGCGCTAATCTCTCGGTATGGAGCCTTGGCCTTGGTCACCGGTGGCGCCCGAAGTGCTGCCGGACGGGTCGTTGCGCGGGCCCGGGGGCGCGGTCTACCACCAGACGCCGAAGCGGGTCACTCGCCGGATCGGGCGTGAGCTGGTCGCGGCGGGTGCGGTCCTCGTGACCGACGTCTACCCCGACGGCCTGGGCTACTACGAGGGCGAGGCGGCCGCTGCGGCGTGGAGGGCCATCGAGCCGTTCCTGATCACCGGCGCCCAGCCCCCTGTACGCGACATCCAGTGGGTGGGGCGCGTCTGGGAATCCGACGGCGGTGGACTACTCCTGCGCTTCGACGGGCAGCACTAGACCGTCGCGCATGAGCGCAAAGAGGTCCTGCCGGAGGCGGCTCAAGCTCAACTGAGGTGCTAGATGGCGAGTTCGAGACGTCAGCCCTGTGCCGGCACGGGCCGCCGGCGCGAGCGTGTGTGAGAGCGCGAGCACGTTTGCCACCGCATGGGGACACCTGCACCTACCGCTCTTGCCTGAGTCCGGCGTCTCGCTCAGGGCGCAGGGGCTGCGCTCGACACGGTCGGCTTGGAAGCGGGCTGGAACAGCGCGATGACGGCTAGGACGAGCGCGGGGACGAAGAACCAGCCGATACTGGCCGAGCCCAGGACGACGAAGATTGCCACGACCATCACCGACGCGACGGATAGGGGCTGCCAAGCGCGCCCGCGCGCGGCGAGGGGAGAGGCCGCACCCAGTACCGGAATCAGCAGCGTCAGTAGTACCTGCGGGCCGACGACTGAAAGTACGGTTGCCGACCCGGACTCCATGCCGCCGGCCGACGTCGAGGACTCCTGCGCGTACAGCGGGACGGCTATTACTGCGACGGCGGCAGCAACTGCAAGTCCTGCCGCTACCAGCTGCACGAGCCGCCTGCTGCTATGGCGGTGGTGGGACTCCATAGACCCTCTTCCCAGAAATGCCCCTGGCACGGCGTCGTCCGTCTGCGATTCACGGTAGTGCGGAGTCGACCATGCAGCACCGGCTCGGGAATCGCCGAAGTGATCGGCGAAAGGCAGAACCTGCGCCGCATGCAGCTTGGTCCCGATCCAGTCGGCGATCGGTCGAAGCCGGACCAGGCAGTAGCAGCAGCCGAGCATCGAGCTGCGGGGACTCCGTGACGCGAGAGCCGGATGAGCGCGAGTGTGCTGAACGCGACCCGCAACTGACGCCTCCGCGCCGCCCCCACTGAGGACGCCACACCTCTGGCAACTCGCGGCAGGTGCCTTCCGTCCGTACACAACGACAAGCGGGCGGACGCCGCCGGATCGTCCGCGACCACCACCAGCATGACCGAGGTGCCGACATAGCCTTGCGGCAGTTTGCTACAGCACGCTGGCACTCACCGCCGTGCACTCAGCGCTCAGCCTGGTCTGCCAGTACCTCAGTGGCTGCCTCGTTCCGACGTGCCATCGTAGATTGACCCCAGTGCGCCCACAGGAGCGCAGCGAAGAGGTAAACCGCGCTTGAACTGCCGAAACTCCCAGACAAGCTCGGCGTCGCGCTCATGCTCACGCTCTCAGGGTTGAAGGCGACGACACTAATGCCAATCACCGCGGTCACTACGGTGGCGGCGGTTAGCGCCGCGACTCGTCGGCTCTGCATCGGGATCAGCCACAAGGCGCTGAACAACAGCAGGACTGCTAGCACGGCTCCTGCCGTCAGATACGCCCATGGATGCTCGGAGTTCTGTATTCCGACAGGGTCGAATGTCCAGTCAACGCGAAGCCCGCTTCGCTCGTATGCCGCACGGATTTCTGCGTAACTGAGGACGACAGGGGCGAGGAGCAGGGCAAAGAGCCCGATCCCCGTCCGTGCGACGAGTTGCGCTCTAGTCGTGTGCGGAGCCGTTCGCATTCCGTTTCCCCTGTCTGCTCGGGCAACGCGCCGGGCGGTGCCACCCCTGTGAATCTAGGGCATCTCCGGTCACTTTGGGCAGGGGCGAAGGGACGGAGCGCGTGCGCCGACTGTGACCGCGGCGAGTGTTGTCTCAAGACAGGAGGGATGCCTCGGCTCGCGCCGAGACATCCCTCCTGCTGCACGTTGCACTACTTGTTGATGTCGACCGTGACCTTGTCCTGGTCCGGCGTGCTGATGACGAGGGTGCGGTCGATCGGAGCATCGGTGTTGACCATGACGGACGAAGACACTCTCTCGAGGCCGTTGCTAGCGGCCACCTTCTCCGTCACGACATCTCCAGGAACCAGAGCCGCCTGAATCGACAGGTCGGGACCGCCGAGGGTCTGCGTTAGGCCTTCCGACGAGAAGGTCGCCTCATCGGTGCACGTGGTGCCGACGTATTCGCCGTGCATGACGAACAGGCATACGTTGCCTTCCTCATCGGTGCTCGACCAGTAGTGGTTGGTGCCGTCGCTGCCTTCAGCCTGCAGTTCGACGCCTTCAACGTCGCCACGGCGAAGGTCGCTAGCCGTGGCCTCCGGTGCGGGCGAGTCGACCGGTGGGCTGCTCGTGCCGCTCAGGACCGCGTCCAGCAGCCAAGCCTTCGCGGCCGTCCTGTCTTCGCTTGTGAGGCCGCCCGGTTCGAAAGTGAAGCGAGCCTTGGTCGCGAGGAAGCTCCGCGGCCCCTTGACCGACGCATACGTGTCGCCAGTCGAGTAGTAGGACCCAAACTGAGCCGTAGTGGACCAGTGGGCTCCGTCAGCGTTGGGCATTTGAGCCGCGACCCCGGTCCGCGAGAATCCCCGCGCGGACGAGGGCTCGTAACGCCACGAGCCGTTAGGCGTAAGGCTCGTGTTCAGCCAGGTGTAGGTGGCGGCAGTCGCGGACTGCGCGCCGATGACGAGGACGAGGGCAGCGCCAAGCACTGCCCCTGCCCTCGAAAACTTCCTTCCCAATTGGGACCCCCCCAGGTTGTGTGACCTGCGCAACTGTGCAGGTAGCGGCAACCTAGCGGGGAATCACTGGTCGAGGTAACTATGTGGAGGGGGTGAAAAGCGTGCGAGGGCCAGAGCGCACGCTGCCACTCGGAATGGAGTGCTCAGCCGTGGAAGGCCGCGAGATCCCGGTGCCGGCCCGTAACGTGGATGCGCTGGAGACAGGCGGTGCCATCCGCGGATGGCGCACTTGACCGCAGCAGTTGGTGGAGGGGCACGCAAGGGGCACAACGCCATCGGACCTCCGCAGAATCGGCGAATTCCCGTGCCTAAGCGGTCGTCCGGACAAGTACTGGGACTTCTGAGGCTTTGTCTCAGACCCGGTAGCCGTACCGGCTGACCCGAGGCCCGGAACCGCAGAGGATGCGGTTCCGGGCCTCCGTGCGTCTAGCCCGAGCTCGAGGTCTCCCTCAGCTCGACGGACCCGTCGCGCACCCAGAGCTCCAGCCCGGGGCAGAGAGCGCCTCGCACCTCGACGGTCCTCCCGTCGGGGTACGTCACCAGGAAGGGGCCGTCGTAGCACGTGCTCGACGGGATGCTCGCGCCACCCGTCGCGGGGACGTCCACGACGCCGTCAGCACCGAGGTCGGCCACGGCGTCCTCGTCGGTGAACCGGACGGACACGTCGTCCTCGGTGTCGTTCCGCAGGTTGACGTGCCCGGTCTCGGCGCATGCTGAAAGGAGCAGAGCACCCAGCACGGCGACTGCCCCTGCTGCTCGAACGTCTCTCGCGGCCACTGCGGTCCCCTTCGACCAGGGTCGGGACGAGACGAAACCTAGCCTGCGGACCGGCGAGTGAGGCGGCCGGGTCGGTGGTGATCCTGCGGGGGTTCGGGGACGCCATGCGTGGGAGCCAGGGTCAGGTTCCCGGCTCCGCGATCTCCTTCGTGCGCGTGCCGATCGACGTCGCGGCGTCGGCGGCGCGTGCGGCGAGGTCCTCCACGGCGTCGATGGCCGCCTCCGCCTCCGCGAACGTCTCGAACGCCAGCACCCGCCGCGTGCCGTCGATGCGGTCCAGCAGCTCCGCGGAGTCCGCGATGTCGGTGGCGAGGTCACGGCCGGTCTCCGTCGTGGCGGCGGCCGGCGCGTCGTGCAGGGCGATCTGGGCGACGAACCCCGCGCGCCACAGGCTGCGGCCCGACGCCGCCGCCGCGGTGGCGGCGTCCCGGTACTCCTGCGCGTAGGCCTCGAGGCGTCGCTCGGTGGACGCGTGCACGCCCATGACGACGCCCACCGCGCCGACCGCTGCGACCAGGCCGGCGGCGAGAACCCGCCGAGCACGCCGGACCTGCCCACGGGTCTGCACCTCGTCGGCCTCCGGCGCCTCTCCGCTCAGCGGCACCTGCACGGGCGGTCCCGACAGGGCCGTCCCGCGCGGCCGGACCACCACGACGTCCTCCACGGACGCGAGTCTGCCCGGGGTGGCCCGGACCTCGCGCCCGACACCCCGCCCGGCACCGCGCCTCACGCACCGCGCCCGACCAACCCAGCTCCACACCTCCGTGCCGGCGACCGGGCGCGGCGGCGTAGCGTGTGCCGGCCCGACACAGGCCGCGGCCGAGGCGGGGTTCAGCTCCCGCCGGACGGGACACCGTCCGCGTCCTCCTGGACGACCAGGGCCAGGCCGCCGAACGGGCCCAGGGAGACCCGGAAGCTGCCCAGCTCGTCGACGTGCGCCACCACCTCGTCGGTGGTCAGGTCGACGACGCGTGCGCCGGCGGGCAGCACCTGCGACATCACGGTGCCGCGCAGCTCCTCCTCCGCGAAGTTCAGCACCGTGACCTGCAGCGTGCCGGCGGCGAGCCGGTTGACGAGGACCAGCATCGCGGCGTGGCTGCCGTCGGGGACGTCCAGCAGCGTGCCCGTCGCGATCCCGGCGGACTCACGGACGGCCAGCAGCTCGCTCAGGCGGGACGCGAACGACCGGGGGTCGCTCAGCTGCTCGGGCAGGGTGCCGTACAGCGAGGTCGCGCGCGGCATGCCCGAGGCGGACTGGTGCGTGTCCGGGTTCCACCCCATCAGGTCGTGCGCGCCGCGCTCCAGCCACCGGGTGTCGCCGGTGCGGATGAGGCTCTTCACCTGCTCGCGGGGGAGCGGCAGGGTGCCGCACAGGTCCCAGCCCGAGAGCGCGAAGACCCCGGGCTGCCAGGCGTTGTACATCGCCAGCAGGAGGTGGGCCGAGCGGACCCGCTCGACGTCGTCGGCGCTCATCGCCTCGAGGTCGGTGATCCCGAGCGTGGCGGTGATCACCGAGGCGGTGGTACAGGCGATGCCGTTGTGCGTGAAGATCGCGTTGTACGGCCCGGCCTCGCCGGTGAGCTTGCGCCGCAGCGTCTCGCGCACGTGCTCGGCGAGGTCGGCGCCCGCCATCTCGACCCCGCCCAAGGTGTAGACGTCGTCGCTGTGCGTGGTGGCGAAGTGCACCAGCTCGTAGGTCAGCTCGTCGTGGTTCTGCAGCGCGTGCACCAGGGACGCCTGGTCGATGCCGGTCTTGAGCCCCTCGCGCAGCACCAGCCGCAGGAACTCCGTGTCCCCCGTGGCGAGTGCGTGGTGGTAGGCGGGCCGGGTGACGAAGTCGTAGGACAGGTCGGGGCCGGACTCCGAGGTCGCCTTGATGGCGTCCATCGTGAGGTTCAGCTCCTGGAAGGTGAAGCCGCCGACCTTGCGCACCATCGAGCCGATCAGCTGGTTGGCCGCCTCGGACAGCGGGTGGCCCTCCGACCAGGCCGGCGACTCCTCGGCCGAGCGCTCGACGCCGAGGAAGCCGTTGGCGTCGAGCCGCAGGCCTCCCGAGCCGAGGTCGAGCAGGGAGTGGAGGGCGTCGCCCATCACCAGCCGCATCCCGGCGAAGGTGGGGTCGAGCCAGTTGATCGAGGGCTGGCCCGCCTTGAAGTAGTGCAGGTAGACCCAGCGGCGGCGGCCGCCCTTGGTGTCCGTGACCGGGGCGGTGGCGCTCCAGTTGGTCTCCTTGACGCCGGGCTCGTAGAAGATCACGCGCTGCAGCTGGCCGATGATGTAGCCCGCGTCCTGCAGCTTGCGCTCGGTCTCGGCGTCGAGGTTGACCGAGTCCTGCCCCTCGGGGACGTCGGGGAGCAGGTGCCAGTCGTCCTCGGGGATCTCGACCATGTGGTAGATCCCCGGGTAGTCGCGGTAGTTCATCTCTGCGAGCCGGAAGTCCGCGCCCTTGCCGGTGTGCCCGGGGACGATGTCGTCGATGATCGTGCCGCCGTGCAGTGCGGCGCTCTCGCACATCGCGCGGAACTCGTCCTCCGTGCCGAACAGCGGGTCCATCGCCATCGCGATCCGGTCGAAGTGACCGTCGATGCTCGGCGTCGGCTCCCAGCCGGTGATGCCGCCGGCCATCTTCACCGGCCCGGTGTGCACGGCCTTGATCCCGATCCTCTCGAACGCCCGCCACAGGTCGTCCGAGCCGAGCGCGCTGAGGAAGGACTGCCCCCGGCCGGTGATCAGCGACAGGGGATAGGCGGTGAACCACACCGAGGCGGTCTCGACGGCCTGGCGCGGGTTCGGGTGGGCGTACGGGTTGTTCCACATGCTCGACTGGCCGGCGAGCTGGCGCGCCATCATGGTGGCGTCACCCAGCATCGACTGGTTCACCAGCCACTCCACGTAGGCCTTGTTCGTCCCGACCGGTTCCAGGGGCGGGGTCAGGTCGCCGGTGAAGGTGAGCTTGCGGCGGGCGCGCGGGCGCAGCGAGCGCGGACGGGCCGGGTAGAACTGCTCGTCGAAGTTGACCTCCGGGACGCCGTCGCCGTCGTCCCCGGGACCCTCGACGCCTGGTGCCGGGATCGGCGCCATCCCCTCGACGACGGGCTCCTCCGGCGACGGCTCCGACCTCACGCGTCCACTCCCTTCGTCGCGGCTGTCACGAAATGCACCTCATCGAACCATGCAGGTCGGGCGCCTGCGCGGCCAGGCGTGCGGAGACCGGCGACGGGGGATGTGTACGCTCGTACCGACGCGGCGCCGGTCGGCCGGCCCGCCGTGCCCGACACCGGAAGGCAGCCCACGCAGCCGTGTACTCGCTCCTCCTCGCGATCATCTACATCGCCTTCGTGAGCCTCGGGCTCCCGGACTCCCTCGTCGGGGCCGGCTGGCCGGTGATGCACCAGGACCTCGGCGTTCCCCTCGCCTTCGCCGGCATCGTCACGATGATCATCGCGAGCGGGACCATCCTGTCCAGCCTCGCGTCCGAACGGGTCACGCGCCGGTTCGGCGCGGGCGCCGTCACGGCCGTCAGCGTGGGGCTGACCGCTGCCGCCCTGGTGGGCTTCTCCGCCTCCGGCTCCTTCTGGGTGCTGTGCCTGTGGGCCGTCCCCTACGGGCTCGGCGCGGGTGCGGTCGACGCAGCCCTCAACAACTACGTGGCCCTGCACTACGCCGCGCGACACATGAACTGGCTGCACAGCTTCTGGGGGCTCGGCGCGTCGATCAGCCCGTTCGTCATGAGCTACGCGCTCACCTCGAGCCTGGGCTGGTCCGGTGCCTACCTGGTCATCGGCGTCGTCCAGGCCGTCCTCACGCTCGTCCTGCTCGCCAGCCTCCCGCTGTGGGGGAAGGTCAACCCGGTCCTCCCGGCCGGGCACGCCGCCGACGCCGAGGCGGACGACGCCGGGACCGAGCCGGCGGCCGGCCGCGGCGCTCACGTCCCGCTGGCGCAGGCGCTGCGCATCCCGGGCGTCGTCCTCGTCCTGACCGCCTTCTTCGCCTACTGCGCTCTCGAGAGCACCTCGATCCTGTGGGCGTCGACGTACCTGGTCGCGGACCGCGGGGTCGACCCCGCCACGGCGGCGGCGTTCGCCTCGCTCTTCCTCCTGGGGATCACGTGCGGACGGTTCCTGGCCGGCTTCTTCGCCGACCGCGTCGGCGACAAGCAGCTGATCCGTGGTGGCTTCGCGGCGGTCGGCCTCGGGGTGCTGCTGATCGCGGTCCCCGTGGAGGCCGACGTGCCGGCGCTGGCCGGGCTCGTGGTCGCCGGGCTCGGGTGCGCGCCGATCTACCCGGCGATCATCCACTCCACGCCGGCCAACTTCGGCCGCCGCAGCGCGCAGGCCGTCATCGGCATCCAGATGGCCGCGGCATACACCGGCTCCACCCTCGCGCCGCCGCTGTTCGGCGTGCTGTCGGGCTGGGTGGGGGCGTGGGTCTTCCCGCTGTTCCTCGCCGTGCTCGTGGCGCTCGGGCTGCTCATGTCCGAGCGCCTCAACCGGCTCGTCGCGCGCCGAGCACCGACCGACGACGTCGTCCTGCGGTCCTGAACCGACCGCCGTCGGCTCCGCGTCGACCCCGGCGACGCGGTCAGCGGGGCTCGGCGCCGGCGAGGGCGCCGCGCAGGGCCGAGGTGAGCGTGGGCCGGGGGTCGGCCGGGTCACGGCGCGCCACGGCGTGCAGCAGCAGCCCCTCGGAGGCGGCGGCGACAGCGACGAACGCCGCTTGCGGGTCCGGCGCCCCGAGCCGCGCCAGCACCGGCACGGCCCAGGCGGCGAGCGCGTCGCGGCCGCGCGTCGCGCGCTCGCGCAGGTCGGGGTCGTGGCTGGCCTCGAGGAAGATCGCGAGGCGCGCGGTGGTGGCGACGATGTCCGGACCGGTCGCGTGGGCGTACCAGGCGCACAGGACGTCGACCAGCTCCTCCGGGGTCTGCGGCTGCGGCTCCGAGCCGACCCCCGCGAGGTCGCGGGCGGCCAGCTCGTCGGCGACGCCGGCCAGCAGGGCGGCGCGGGAGCGGAACCAGTTCGACGTCGACCCGCGGGGCAGGCCGGCGCGCTCGTCGACGCGGGCGTGCGTGAGCGCGCGGACGCCGGCCGTGCCCACCAGGTCGATCGCGGCGTCGAGCGCCCGCGTCCGCGTGGTGGGCAGCGCCGGGGCCGGCGACGGCGAGGCTGCGGGTGGCGACACGCGAGCACTCTAGCGCCGCGGCGCACCCACCACTACGGACATAGTAGAGGCGCTACTACGGCAGAGGAGCGTCGCTGCATGGGCCGCACCACGAGCCGCGCGAGCGGGGCCGCGGAACCCTCCGGAGCCCCCGCCGTGCCGGCGCTCGACGGCGTGCGGCACGAGTACGTCCAGGCCGGCGACCTGCGGATGCACGTCGCCCTCGGACACTTCCTGCCCGAGGAGTGCCCCGAGCGCGTCGCCGACGCCGCGCGCAGCCTGTTCGCGCGGGCCGCCTGACCGCGGCGCGGGCCGCCCGCCGCGCCGGAGGAGCGCCGGGCGGCCGCGCCGTCAGGCCTTCGCGGCCGCGCCGTCAGGCCTTCGCGACCGCGCCGTCAGGCCTTCGCGACCCCGCCCTCAGGCCTTCGCGACCCCGCCCTCAGGCCTTCGCGGCCGTGGCGCCCTCGACCGGCGGCTCGGCCGACCACGGGAAGGTGATCCAGCGGTCGGTCAGGCGCCAGGAGAAGTCCGGCGCGAAGACGGACGCGGGCTTGGTGTACAGCACGGCGCTGCGCACCTGCGCCCCGTGGCCGTCGAGCATCTCCATGACCAGCTTGAGGGTGCGCCCCGAGTCCGCGACGTCGTCGACCACCAGCACGTTGGCGCCGGGCAGCTCGGCGGTGTCCATGAGCGGCGGCAGCACGCGCGGGTCGGGCAGCGTCTTGCCGATGTCGGTGTAGAACTCGACGTTCATGGTGCCCACGCCCTTGGTGCCGAGCGCGTAGGCGACGGCGCCGCCGGGCACGAGCCCGCCGCGGGCGACCGCCACGACGACGTCGGGCACGAACCCGCTGGCGGCGACCTGGCGCGCCAGGTCCCGCACCGCCACGGCGAACGCGTCCCAGGTGAGCACCTCGCGCTCGGCGGACGCGGGCGCCTCGGGCGGAACCTCGGACGACGCCGCCGGCGCCGGGGGAGTCTCGGAGGAGGTCATGTCCCGACGGTACGCGCGCCGCCCGCGGATCACGTAAGCGGGGGCCACGGGTGCGCGGGCACGAGAGCCGGGGACGACGACGGCGGGCACCCCGGGGCCGGGGTGCCCGCCGTCGTCGGGCGTCCGTCCGCGCCGCTCGGCGCGGACGCGGGCTCAGTGCGCCGTCAGCGCGTCGTCACTGGGCCGTCACTGGGCGTCGAGGATGTCCACGACGAAGACCAGCGGCGAGTTCGCCGGGATCGCGCCGCTGGCCTGGTCGCCGTAGGCCTGGTCGGCCGGGACCACGAGCAGCACCTGCGAGCCGACGGTCTGGCCGGCGAGGCCGTCCGTCCAGCCCTTGATGACCTGGTCGAGGCCGAAGCTCGTCGGGGCGCCGCGCTCCCAGGAGGAGTCGAACTGGGTGCCGTCGAGGAGCCAGCCGCTGTACTGCACGGTGACGGTCTGGTCGGCCGAGACCTCCGGGCCCGAGCCCTTGATGAGCGGCTGGACGACGAGCTCGTCCGGGGCCTCGTAGCCCTCGGGGATCTCGATGCTCGGCTTGCCGGAGTCGTCGAGCGTGACGGACGGCAGGCCCTCGGCCGGCGTGACGGCCTCGCCCTCCGCGCGGGTCGGCACCGTGCGGGCGTCGGTCACCTCGCCCACCGTCACGTACGTCACCGCGTTGCCCGAGGCGTCCTGCGCCGGGTTGGCGAAGACGAAGCGCGCGCCGACGTGCTTGCCGGACAGCGCCTCGTAGAGCTGCGGGATGATGACGTTCTGGTCCAGCAGCACGGACTCGGCGCTGTCGTCGGCGTACGTGTCGCCGAGCTGGCTGGCGTCGGCGCCCGAGTAGACCACCGAGTGGATCGTCAGCGACTGGCCGTCCTCGAACTCGGCGCCGTCGCCGTCGGACACCACGTGCACCGTGCCGGTGGAGACGGTCAGCGGCGCGGTGAACTCCACCGTCGGCGCCTTGCCGGCGTCGCCGGAGACCTCGACCGACTCGACGGCCGCGACGTCCTCGGCCGTGGGCGTCGGCGCCTCGGTCGCGGAGGCGGAGGCGGACGGCGACGCCGAGGGCGAGGCCCCGTCGTCGGAGCCGCAGCCGGACAGGACGAGCGCGGCGCCGAGAACGACCGCTGCCGCGGCGCCGGGGATGCGGAGCTTCACTGGTGTTTCCTTCGGTCGGGGTCTCGTGCACCCTACCCGCCGAAACCGGACGTCCGGTGCGGCCCGTGTGCGGGCCCCGTGCGGACCGGGCGCCGTCGCGCGCGGGCGCGCGACAATGGGCGCATGCCCTCCTCGCGACGCTCCTCCCGGCGCCCCTACGGCACCGAGCACGTGCCGGTCGACGTCGAGCGCGCCCTCGGCGGCGTCCGCCACGTCTCGGACGGCGACGGCGAGTGGACGGTGCGGCGCGTGACGGGGGACAAGACCTACCGGTGCCCGGGCTGCCAGCAGGAGATCCCGCCCGGCACGCGGCACGTCGTGGCGTGGGCGCGCGACGCCATCGGCGGCGAGGCCGCGGGCCTCGAGTCGCGGCGGCACTGGCACGCCAGCTGCTGGGAGCGCCGGTCGCGGCTGCGCTGAGGCGCCCGCCGTGCCCGGCGCGAGGCGTCCCGCCGCGGCGCGGTCCCGGGATCGCTAGGCTCGAGACGATGAGCACCCAGACGCACGAGATCCGCTCGATGACCGTCCTGCCGGCCCGCCGGGAGGACGTCGAGCTGCACACCGCCGACGGCCTCACCCTCGTCGGCGAGCTGGCCCTGCCCCAGGACCGCGACCCCGTCGCGACGCTGCTGACCTTCCACCCGCTGCCGACCCACGGCGGGTTCATGGACAGCCACGTGTACCGCAAGGCGGCGTGGCGGCTGCCGGCGCTCGCGGACCTCGGTGTGCTCCGGTTCAACACCCGCGGCACGAGCTCGCCGCGCGGCACCTCCGAGGGCGCGTTCGACGGCGGCGAGGCGGAGCGGTACGACGTCGCGGCGGCCCTCGAGCTGGCCGAGTTCCGCGAGCTGCCGCGGCCCTGGCTCGTGGGCTGGTCGTTCGGCACCGAGCTGGTGCTCAAGCACGGCGCCGACCCGAGCGTCGAGGGCGCGATCCTGCTGTCGCCGCCGCTGCACCGCGCCACCGACGCCGACCTCGACCGCTGGGCCGAGCTCGGCCGCCCGCTCGTGGTGCTCGTGCCGGAGCTCGACGACTACCTGCGCCCCGAGGAGGCCCGCCGCCGGTTCGCCCGCGTGCCGCAGGCCGAGGTGATCGGCGTCGACGGCGCCAAGCACCTGTGGGTGGGGGAGCCCGCCGTGCGGCGCGTGCTGGACGAGATCGTCCGGCACGTGCTGCCGGGCCACCCGCCCCTGCCGACCACCTGGGACGGCGACGTCGCGCACGCCGGTGCCGCGGCGACGACCACCCCGGGAGCCCCGTCCACCACGGCCTGAGAGGACGACGATGACCTCCACGACCCTCGCCCTGCACGAGATCCACGACGGCGGCGGGGTGCCGCTCGTCCTGCTGCACGGGTTCCCGCTCGACCACCGCATGTGGACCCCGCTCGCCGCGCACCTGCCGCCGGGCATCCGGGCGCTCGCGCTCGACCTGCCCGGTGCCGGCCACAGCCCGCTCGGCAGCGTGGCCCCCAGCCTGGACGCCGCCGCGGCGGCCGTGCACCGCACCCTCGTGGGCGCGGGGGTGGCGAACGGGATCGTCGTCGGGATGTCCATGGGCGGGTACGTGGCCCTCGCCCTGGCCGAGCGGCACCCCGGCTTCGTCGACGGGCTCGCCCTGGTCGACACCAAGGCGAGCGCCGACTCGGAGGAGGCCCGCACCCGGCGTCTCAAGATCGCGCACGAGGTCGAGATGAACCAGACGGTCGACCCCGTGCTCGCCATGCCCGCGACCCTGCTGGGCGCCACCAGCCTGCAGCGCCGCCGGCCCCTGCTCACGACGCTGGAGACCTGGGTGCGGGGCCAGTCGCCCGCCGGGGTGGCGTGGGCGCAGCGCGCGATGGCCGACCGCCCCGACCGCACCCACGTGCTGCAGCAGTTCGACGGCCCGGTGTCCGTGGTCGTGGGGGCCGAGGACGCGATCACCCCGCCGGCCGAGGCGGAGCACATGGAGCGCGCCGCGCGGGACGCCGCCCTGACGGTGGTGCCGGGTGCCGGGCACGCGAGCCCCGTGGAGGACCCTTCGGCGGTCGCCGCGGCGCTGGCGCTGCTGCACCGGCGCGTCGTGCGCCACCGCTGACGCCCGCGCACGACGAAGGCCGTGGACCCGAGCGGTCCACGGCCTTCGTCGTCCCCGGCGCGGCGGTGCCGGCCGGCGCAGGCGGTGTCAGCGCTTGGCGGCGGCCTTCGCGTCGGCCTCGGCATCGACCTTCGCCTCGGCGTCGGCCCCGGTGTCGGCATCGGCCGGCGCGTCGGCCGTGCGCGCGGTCGCGGTCGC
>NZ_LWGM01000408.1 GCF_001750215.1 Isoptericola variabilis
GGACCGGCTAACCCTCGGCTGATAAACAGTGCCGAGGAACCCTGGTTTATAAGGCGGTGCGGATTCTCACCACACTGTGCTGCTACTCTTCCCAAGACTCTCATTAGTATCCGGTCCACAAGACCTCACAGCCTTGCTTCCACCCAAACACTACGCCGCGTTACCACATCATCTTTCGATGGTCTGAAGTATCGGTATCCAATTTTAGCCCCGTCCCTTTTCCCGGCCCGCAAGCTAGACCAGTGATCTGTTACGAACTCTTTCAAGGATGGCTGCCTCTAAGCCCACCTTCTGGTTGTTTTCGACCACGGACACGGTTTGTCTGTGACACTTAACTGATATTTAGGGACCTTAACTTCAGGCTGGTTTGTTCACCTTTTGTAATGGTAGCTTACCCACCATCACTCACTGCTCGTATCTACAACGATTACACCTTCGGAGTTTGGCAGCACGCCGAGGGATCGCTCCCCCTAAACGCACAATCAGTGCTCTACAGCGTAATCTATCTCCACGAACGTCTACCTACGAGTAGTCTCACGCGGAACCTGCTATTGCCCATCTCGATTAGACTATCACCCCTATACCCAGCTCGTCCGAGCGATTTGCAGATCAGCAACGGTTCGATCCTCCACCCAACTTTCGTCGGGCTTCAATCTGGCCAGGCATAGATCGTCGGGCTTCAGGTCCTCCACCATTGACTCCAAGCGAGCACACTTCGTCCCTCACAGTAAACTGCTGCGGACATGTCGGTTTCCCTTCGGCTACGTGGATCAACCACTTAACCTCGCCAATGATCAAGACTCCCTGGGGCATTTTTCTAAACGCACGACTGGACGCTGCTCATATCTTCGCTTTCACGCCCAATCAGCCTGTACCCAACTGGTTTCACGTTCTTTTCACATCCCGCTAAGGATACTTTTCAGCTTTCACTCACGTTACTTGTAAACTATCGGTCTCGAGTTGTATTTAGGATTGGAAGTATCTGCCTCCCATATTCACACGCGATTTCCAACGCATGCTACTCTGTGACAGTCACGTGGTCATATCATGTACGGATACGGGACTTTCACCCTCTATGGCTGTGCCTTTCCAGACAACTTCTTCTTCTATGACTTAGGTAAAAGACAATCACCCACATCTCTCTCAGTTTCCAGTCGAGATTCGGTTTGTCCTCATCCGTTTTCATTCGCCACTACTCACGGAATCTCGTTTGATTTCTTTTCCTCCCCCTACTAAGATGCTTCAATTCGGGGGGTTCCCTATCGCTATTGCGATTGTTCCGAAAGAACAGGAAGTCCCATTCAGCCATCTCCGGATCCAAGATATTCATGCATCTCCCCGGAGCTTATC
>NZ_LWGM01000409.1 GCF_001750215.1 Isoptericola variabilis
CTGCGCGGCGCTGAGCCGCTCGGGGCGGCGGCGCACGGCCGAGCCGGGGAAGGGTGCCGGCGCGATGTCCACGGTCACGGGCCCATCGTGCCGCGACCCGCCGACAGGCACGGTGGCCGGAACGCCGTCGGGCGCTGTGGCAGGCGGGTGACAGGCGCCGTGGCAGGCGGGGTGACAGGCGCTGTGGCAGGCGGGGCGGCACGCGCCGTGGCAGGAGCGGCGGCCGCCCGCCCCCGCGACGCGGGGACGGGCGGCCGCCGGGTGTCAGGCGAGGGAGCTCACCGACCGGGTGCACTCGGCGTCGAGCTCGATGACGCCGTACGTCCAGCCCTGGCGGCGGTAGGCCACCGCGGGGCGGGTGGACTCCTTGTCGATGAACAGGAAGAAGTCGTGGCCCACGAGCTCCATCTGGTAGATCGCGTCGTCGAGGGTCATGGGCTCGGCGCTGTGCAGCTTCTGGCGGATCACCACGGGCGAGTCGCCGAGCTGGCGCTCGACCGCGTCGCCGTCCACCTCGAGGGGTGCGGGCGGCTCCTCCTCCGGCTGCGGCTCGGGGGCGGTGTCCTCGGGGATCGTCTCGGCCGCCGCGACCACGTACGTGCGCCGGTGGTCCTTGCGGCGGTCACGGTGCCGGCGCAGGCGCTCGAGCAGCTTGTCCAAGGCGATGTCGAGGGCGCCGAAACGGTCGTCCGCGGCGGCTTCCGCCCGGATGATCGGCCCCTTGGCGCGGACCGTGAGCTCGACGCGCTCCCGGACGTCCGCCAGGCGCGGGTTGCTCTCCCGCGTCACCTCGACATCGACGCGCTGCGCCGCGGGCGCGAGCTGCGTCACCTTGGTCAGCTTGTCCTCCACGTGGTTGCGGAACCGGTCCGCGACCTCCGTGTGCCTGCCGACGACGACGATCTCCATCGTGGGTCTCCACTCTTCTGCGGGGCTGCCGCGGCACCGCGTGCAGCCGGCGTGCTGGGCTCGTGGCACCCCTCACGGGTGCCGGGTCGCGGCACCACCCCCCTAGGCACCAGGCGTGCGCACCCGGACCTCTCGACGACCCCACGCGTGGTCCTCTCCCGCGGGGGATTTCTCAGGCTAACCCCGTGCAGCCTGCCACGACAGCCGTGGCGACGCGCGCGCCGGACGGCCGCCCACCGGCGGTCCCGGCGCAGGTCACGCGGCTCCGCACGCCGGGTCGCACGCCGGGTCACGTGCTGGATCGCGGGCCCGGTCACGAGCCCGGTCGCGAGCCCGGTCACGAGCCCGCGCCCGGTCCCGGCCGCGGGCGCCGCTCGCCCGGCGCGGGCGTCGCGGCGAGCACGAGCGCGCCCAGGACGTCGGCGCCGGC
>NZ_LWGM01000410.1 GCF_001750215.1 Isoptericola variabilis
CTCATCGGGTTCCGGTCCGCGAGCACGACCCAGACCCAGGGGACCATCGACGGTAGGGGGCAACGACGAGCCGCGGTACCGGGTCCACCGGCTCCTGGAGGGGGTGGCCCGGCGGGAGCTCGCCGCCGGCGGCCCCGACGGCCGGCGGGCCCGTGCCACCGTGATCCGGGCCGTGCGGCTCGACGTGGCTCGCGGGCTGATCGACGAGGCCTTCGCCCGGCTCGTGCGGGTGGACGCGCCGTCCGAGGCGGCCGACGTCGTGGCCCGGCACGGCGTGCGCGTCGTGCTGCGGGACGGCGGCGTCGTGCTGGCGGCGTTCGTGCGGGCCCAGCCGGAGGTGGTGGCCCGGCGCCCGGACGCCTGGTTCGCCATCGCGCTCGAACGGTGGATCGCCGACGACGTCGACGGCGCACGCCACTGGGTCGACCGGCTGCTGGAGCACACCCAGCGCGCCGGCCGCGCGGCGGGCGCGGTCGGGGCGCCCGGCCTCGCCTCCGAGGACCCCCGCGTCGCCTGCGTCCGGCTGTGGCGCGCCTTCCTCGGCCTCGAGCCGGTCTACGCGGCGGTCGGCCACGCCGAGCGCGTGGCGGCCGAGGCCCGTGCCGCACCGCCCGCGGACGCCGACGCGGACGCCGTCGTCGTCCTGGTCCACGAGCTCGGCGTGGCCCAGAACTGGCTCGGGGAGCTCACCGACGCCGAGAGCACCCTCGGCCTGGCCGCGGCCCTGGCGCGCAGCCGCGGCCTGCCCGTGCTGGCGACGAGCGCGCTCAGCCACCTGGCGCTCACCGAGTACATGCGGGGCCGCGAGAGCGCCTGCACGGAGCTGGCCGCCGAGACGCTCCGGCTCAGCGCGCGGCACGACCCGCGGGGGCGCGGCATCGTCGAGACCCGCGCCGAGCTGGCGCTGGTGCTGGCGCGGGTGCTCGACCTGCCCTCGGCGGCGGCGTCGCCGGTCTGGGAGCGCCGGGTCGAGGACCGCGTCCACAGCGCCGACCTGTGCGTGCGGTTCTGGGTGCGGGTCCGCGACGCCCGGCTGGCGCTCGCGCGCGGCTCGGTGGCCGAGGCGCAGCGCCTGCTGTCGAGCCCCGGCGACGGGTGGACCGGCGTCGTGCCCCGCCTGCCGGACTTCCTGCGGGTCGCGCTGACGGTGGAGCGCGCGACGGTGGCCGTGCTGGCCGCCGACCGCGAGGCGCTCGACGGGCTGCACGCGGAGCTGCTGTCCCTGCGGGCGATCGGGGAGGCGGCGCTGGTGCAGGGGCTGCGCGCGGACCGCGACGGCGACCTGCGGGGCGCGGCGGAGGCGTTCGAGGCGGCGGCCGGCGACGCGACCTACGCCCAG
>NZ_LWGM01000411.1 GCF_001750215.1 Isoptericola variabilis
CGGGACGCCGCGCCGCGCGGCTGACCGCGGCACCGCGCTCGGTCCGGCCACGGCCCCACGACGGCGCGGCACCCTCCCGGGGTGCCGCGCCGTCGTCGTCCCCGGGCGAGCCGTCACCCGGGGCGGGCGATTTCCGCCCCGCGCAAGCGATTTCCGGTCCCGAACGAGCCGGTGAGGCGCCATGATGGGCGCATGACCTCCGAGTCGCAGCAGACGCCGCCCGACCCCGCGACGGACCCGTTCGGGGCCCTGGAGCGCGAGATCCGCCTCATCGTGCGTCGCGCGCAGTCCACGGGGACGCAGACGGCGCGGCGCGTGCACCCGGAGCTCGACGCCAGCGCCTACCCGCTGCTGGCGCACATCCACATGAACCCGGGCACCCGCGGCTCGGACCTCGCGGCGCACTTCGGCGTGGGCCGCGCGACGGTGTCGCGGCAGCTGTCGCGGCTCGAGGCGCTGGGACTGATCCACCGCGAGGTGGACCCGGACGACACGCGCGGCCAGCGCATCACCCTGACCGCCGACGGCGAGCAGCGCTTCGCCCGCGCGCGGGACAGCCGCGTGGAGGCGATGCGGCAGTCGCTGGGCGCGTGGGACGAGGGCGAGGTCGCACAGCTCGCCACGCTGCTGCGCCGCTACTCCGAGGACTGGGTGCGCTGGCGCGACGCCAACCAGTGACGCCCCGCCGACGGGCTCCCGCAGACGCCGCAGGGCCGGTGCACGCGACTCGCGTGCACCGGCCCTGCGGCGTCTGCGTCCTCGTCCGCCCGGCCTGCGGGCGCAGGCCGGGCGGGCGGCTCAGTCCTGTCTCAGCCCTCGACCGGCTCGAAGGACAGGCTGACCGAGTTCATGCAGTAGCGGTCGCCCGTCGGGGTCTGCGGAGCGTCGTCGAACACGTGCCCCAGGTGCGACCCGCACCGCGCGCAGCGCACCTCGGTGCGCACCATGCCGTGGCTGCGGTCCTCCAGCAGCTCGACCCGGTCGCCCGCGAGCGGGCTGTAGAAGCTCGGCCACCCGCAGTGGGCGTCGAACTTGGTGTCGGAGCGGAACAGCTCGTTGCCGCACGCCCGGCACCGGTAGACGCCGGTGCGGTGCTCGCCGAGGAGCTCACCGGTGAACGGTCGCTCCGTGGCCGCCTGCCGCAGGACGGCGAACTCCATGGGGTTCAGCTCGACCCGCCACTGGTCGTCGGTCTTGGTCACGTCGTACTTGGTCTGCTCGGTCATCGCGACACACCTCCACCGCGGGCAACCGTGCCGCGGCCCCCGGTGTTCCCGCCGCCGCCGTTGCCGGCGCCGCCGCGGCCGCGACCGCCGCGGCGTCGTCGGC
>NZ_LWGM01000412.1 GCF_001750215.1 Isoptericola variabilis
GCCCGCGGCGCCCGGCACCAGCAGCGGCGTGGCGGGCACGACGACGGCGCGGACGGGGGCGGCGGGCGCGGGCACGCCGCCGACCCTAGCCGCCGCTGGACGGGGCGTCGGCGGCGCCGGGTAGTGTGGCCGGGTGAGGTTCTTCGGGTCACGCCGGTCTGACGGGCCGCGGGGCGCACGCCCCGACGCGGACGGCCGCACGGGAGCGGCCGGCGAGGGGATCGACGACGACGAGCTGCGGGACCGGGTCGAGAGCCTGCTCCTGCGGGTGGTCGGCTCGCCGCGCACCGCGCCGGGGCCCCGCCACCTGGACCCCGCGGAGGTCCCCGCTCCCCTGTCGCGCGACCGCATCGTCCGCTGGCTGCAGGAGTCCGGCTTCGCCTACTTCGTCGACTCCGACGGCGACGTCGGCGGGCTGTGGCACGGCTGGCTGTTCTACTTCCTCGTGCTCGGCCAGGACGACGAGGTGCTGCAGGTGCGCGGCCAGTGGCACCGCGAGCTGACGATCGAGCGGCTCGAGGAGGTGCTCGAGATCTGCAACGCCTGGAACGCCGAGCGTATCTGGCCCAAGACGTACGTGCGGGTCCGCGACAACGGCTCCGTCGTGGTGTGCGCCGACGTGACGGTCGACGTCGAGCACGGCGCGACCGACGACCAGCTCGAGCAGCTCCTGCAGTGCGGGCTGACCACGGGG
Organism: Isoptericola variabilis; assembly: GCF_001750215.1. Taxonomy (GTDB): domain Bacteria; phylum Actinomycetota; class Actinomycetes; order Actinomycetales; family Cellulomonadaceae; genus Puerhibacterium; species Puerhibacterium variabilis_A. Next base: position 695 of record NZ_LWGM01000412.1, read on the forward strand.
ACGATGTTCTTCGAGCACCTCGACGCCCGGTACCCCGACCCGCTGCGGGAGGCGCCGTGAGCGCACGGACCCCGTGGCGGACGGTGCTGCGCGCCCTCGGGCACCGCACGCGCGTCGCGCGACCGCTCGGCGAGCCCGTCGTCGTGCAGCGGCCGACGCCGCTGACGACGGAGCGGGTCGGCGACGACCTCGCCCGGCGCGGCTACCGCTTCCGCGTCGACTCCGACGGCGACGTCACCGGCACCTGGGACGGCAACCGGTTCTGGTTCCTGCTGCTGGGCGACCACCGCGAGATCCTGCAGGTCCGCGGCCGCTGGGCGGGCCTGGTCCCGCCCAGCGCGCGGCTGGCGGTGCTGCAGGCGGCCAACGACTGGAACCGCGAGCGGATCTGGCCCAAGGTCTACACGCGCGAGGAGGGCGGCGGCATGGCGCTGTACGCCGAGGTCTCGGTGGACTTCGAGCACGGCGCCACCGACGACCAGCTCGCGGCCACCCGAAGTACACCGTCACCGGCGGCACCGTCACGCTCGACGGCGAGGACGTCCTCGCCATGAGCGTCGACGAGCGCGCCCGCGCCGGCCTGTTCCTCGCCATGCAGTACCCGGTCGAGGTG
>NZ_LWGM01000413.1 GCF_001750215.1 Isoptericola variabilis
CGTACGTCGCGTAGAAGTCCGGGAGGTTGCTGTCGTCGCCGCCGAGCCCGTCGTAGGTCCCGGTGAGCTGCGCCGCGAACTTGCCCTCCTCGGGGACCTCGTCCTCGCCCCAGGGGTACGTGCTGCCCCAGTGGTAGAGCGACATGCCCACCCAGTCGACCGCGTCGTCGCCCGGGTAGTACGGGGCGTAGGGGTCGTCCGCCTGGGTCAGCTCGCCGTCGCCGTCGACGTCCAGGCGCTCGCCGTCGGGGGTGCCGACCTCGGCGGCGTGCCGGCCGCCCGCGAACGGGTACCCGCCGCCGTAGTTGGGTGCCCAGAGCATCTGGGACGCCGGCGCCTCGTCGTGGACGGCGGCCGCGACCCGCCGGAACGTCGCGACGTAGGCCTCGGGCTGCTGGCCCCAGGCGTACCAGGAGCCGTTCATCTCGTGCGCGAAGCGGACCAGCACCGGCACGCCGGTGGCGTCGATCTCGCCGAGCAGGTCGGTGAGGTCGGTGATCGCCGCGTCCGTGACCGCCGCCAGCCCGTCGTGCGGCTCGAGGGTCAGCACCAGCACGCCGCCGGTGGCGGCGACCTGCTCGGCGGCGGCCGTGACGTTTCGCGCGTCGGTGTCCGTCAGGGGCATCCCGACGAAGGACACGGCCGCCCCGGGGACCAGCCGCGTCGCGTCGGTGTACTGCTCGAGCGTCTCGGAGCCCCAGTCGGGGTTGACGCCGAACGTGACCTGCCCCGCGGGCAGCGCGGCGTCCGGCGGGGTCGCGGCGCAGGCGGTGGGCGACGACGAGGGTGCCGCGACCGGCTGCCCGGCGCCCTCCGCGGCGCCGCACCCCGCGAGGACGAGCCCGCCGAGGGCGAGGCTCGCGGCGAGCACGGTCAGGTTCTGACGGCGGGTCGGGATGGCGGCGCGGGGCACGTCACTCCTTCGGGTGCGTCGGGTCCGGCTCGCGCCGCAGCGCGATCACGGTGAGGTCGTCCTCCTGGGGGCCCGCGGCCGCGGCCAGCGCGTCGACGTCCCCGGGCGGCACGAGGAGCCCGAGCGGCCCCGCGTCGGCGTCCGGGCTCGCACCGACGTCGTCCGCGCCGTCGTCCGGGCCCAGGGCCGAGCCGGGGGCGAGGATCTCCGGCACGCCGCCGGCGTCCGTCGCCACCACGGGCACGCCGCGCACCACGGCCTCGACCCCGTTGTGCAGCACGACGGCGAGCGCCATCAGCGCGCCCGTGGTGGCGATCGCCGGCTGGTTGGCGCCCACGACGCCGACCACCACGAGCACCACGCCGACCACCGAGACCAGCGGCAGGTA
>NZ_LWGM01000414.1 GCF_001750215.1 Isoptericola variabilis
TTCCAGTCGATGAGCGGGCCCGCCATCACCTCGTTGCCGAGGAACAGGTTCTCCATCACCGACAGCTCGGGCACCAGCGCGAGTTCCTGGTGGATGATCACGATGCCGGCATGCTCGGACGCGCACCTCGGCCGGCGAGGTCGTCGAGCTCGACCGCACGGTCGTCGTCGGCCGCCGGCCGCGCGCACCGCGCACCTCGGGCGGCGACGGCGCCCGGCTGGTCACGGTCGACAGCCCCAGCCAGGACATCTCCCGCTCCCACGTGGAGGTGCGCCTCGAGGGCTGGCACGTGCTGGTCAGCGACATGGCGACCACCAACGGCACCACCCTGCTGCGGCCGGGCCAGCCGCCCCGGCGCCTGCACCCGGGCGAGGGCGTGCTCGTCGCCGACGGCGACGTGGTGGACCTCGGCGACGGCGTGACCCTGGGCTTCGAGGAGATCTGGTGAGCAGCAAGCGGCCCACGTCCGCCCCGCCGCGCATCGAGGGCTTCGAGTACGTCTCGCTGATCGGGTCCGGCGGGTTCTCCGACGTCTTCCTCTACGAGCAGCAGCGTCCCCGCCGCCGCGTGGCCGTCAAGGTCCTGCTCAGCGAGCGCACCGCCTCCCAGCGCGCCGCGTTCGACGCCGAGGCCGACCTCATGGCGACGCTGTCGACGCACCCGTCGATCGTCACCATGTACGAGGCCGACATCGCCGAGGACGGGCGCCCGTACCTGGCGATGGAGTACTGCTCGCGCCCCAACCTCGGGTCGCGCTACCGCACCGAGCGGTTCGCCGTCGCCGAGGCGCTGCGCGTCGCCGTGCAGATCGCCGGGGCCGTCGAGACGGCCCACCGGGCCGGGATCCTGCACCGCGACATCAAGCCGGCGAACATCCTCGTCACCGAGTACGGCCACCCGGTGCTGACCGACTTCGGCATCTCCTCCACGCTCGACGACGCCCGCGCGGCGGAGGGCATGTCGATCCCGTGGTCGCCGCCCGAGTCCTTCGGCGACCCGCCGGTCTCCGGTGTCGCGACGGACGTGTGGGCGCTCGCCGCGACCCTCTACACGCTGCTCGCCGGCCGGTCCCCGTTCGAGGTGCCCGGCGGCCCCAACGGCAGCGCGGACCTCGTCGCGCGCATCGAGCGCGCCCCGCTGCAGCCCACCGGCCGGGACGACGTGCCGGTCGCCCAGCCGCAGGGGACGGGCCAGCGCGGCGTCGTTGGCCAGGTGCACCATGCCCAGCAGCGGCAGCGGGAAGTCGGCGCGCACCATGACCGCCGTGGCCAGCGGGAAGGCGAGCACGTG
>NZ_LWGM01000415.1 GCF_001750215.1 Isoptericola variabilis
GTCGCGGCGGCGCCCGGCAGCAGCGCGGGGTTCGGTCGGCGGCGCGGGGCCACGGCCTCGGACGCGAACGGCACGGCCGCGCCGACGGCGGCGCGGAACGCCTGCTCCTGGCGGCCCATGGCGCCGCCCGGGACGCTCTGGCTCCCCTCACCGCCCTGCCCGCCCTCGCCCGCCCCGGCGAACATGGCGTGCAGGAAGTTCTGCTCGGCGGCGTTCTCCTCGAGCCGGCGCACCAGGTAGCTGATGGCCACGTCGAAGTCCTCGTCGCGCACCACGGGGGTGTAGAGGACGACGTGGCCGCCGTCCTTGGCGAACTCCGCGCGCACGGCGCGCGCCTCGGTGGGCGCCATGCCCTGCAGCATCTCGAGGTCCATGCCCTCGCTGACGCCGCGGCCGCGGGCCAGGAGCACCGCCAGGGCCACGTGGAACAGGTTGTGCGAGGCCACGCCCAGGCGCACGGCGCGGGTGCGCTCCGGCGTCAGGGCGGCGTCCAGCACGCGCAGGTAGTTCGCGTCGACGTCGGCCTTGGTGGCGTAGGGCGCCTGCGGCCAGCCGTGCAGCTCGGCCTCCACCTGCTCCATGGCGAGGTTGGCGCCCTTGACCAGGCGCACCTTGATGCGGGCGCCGCCGGCGGCCACGCGCTCCGTGGCCCAGGCCGTCAGGCCGTCGAGCGCGCCGAGCGCGTCGGGCAGGTAGGCCTGCAGCACGATGCCGGCCTCGAGGTCGCGGAGCTCCGGGCGGTCGAGGATCTCGGTGAACACCGCGGTGGTCAGGGCCAGGTCGCGGTACTCCTCCATGTCGAGGTTGAGGAACACCCCGTGGTCGCGCGCCGCGCGGTACAGCGGCAGCAGGCGCTCGACGACGCGCCGCTTGCTGCCCTCGAGGTCCCACGTCACCAGCTGCGCGGCGACGGAGGAGACCTTGACCGACACGTAGTCGACGTCGGGCCGGCGCACCAGGTCGATGGTGCGCTGCAGCCGGGCGCGGGCCTCGTCCTCGCCGAGCACGGCCTCGCCGAGGAGGTTGACGTTGAGCGTGTAGCCCTCGGCCCGGGTGCGGGCCAGGTGCTTGCCGAGCCCGGCGCCGGCGTCGGCGACCAGGTGGCCCACGAGCTGGCGCAGCCGCACGCGTGCGGCGGGCACGACGACGGACGGCAAGACCCCGCCCGCCGCGGTGTTCGTCATCGGCAGCGGCGTCGCCGGGCTCGCCGCGACCGGCACGGCCGTCAGCCTCGGCGCCGCGGTCCGCGCCTTCGACGTGCGCCCCGAGGCGGCCGAG
>NZ_LWGM01000416.1 GCF_001750215.1 Isoptericola variabilis
GCCGCGCGCCAAGCGGGGCGCCGGGGCCGCCGGCCTGGCGCCGCAGCGGCGCACGCCGCCGCGCTTCGCCGTCGTCGACGCGCTCGACGCCGACGCGCTGCTGCCGGCGATCTACTTCATCTTCTCCCGCGCCGGGTGCGAGGGCGCCGTGCAGCAGTGCCTGCAGGCCGGGCTGCGGCTGACCTCCCCGCAGGAGGAGGCCGAGATCCGCCGCATCGTCGAGGAGCGCACGGCCACCATCCCCGCCGAGGACCTCGACGTGCTCGGCTACTGGACGTGGCAGCAGGCGCTGGCCCGCGGCGTCGCCGCCCACCACGCCGGCCTGCTGCCGGTGTTCAAGGAGACCGTCGAGGAGCTGTTCGCCCGCGGCCTGGTCAAGGTCGTGTTCGCCACCGAGACCCTGGCGCTCGGCATCAACATGCCGGCGCGCTCGGTGGTGCTGGAGAAGCTCGTCAAGTGGGACGGCACCGCCCACCAGCCCGTGACGCCCGGCGAGTACACCCAGCTCACCGGCCGCGCCGGGCGCCGCGGCATCGACGTCGAGGGGCACGCCGTCGTCGTCGACCACTCCGGCCTCGACCCGGTCGCCCTGGCCGGCCTCGCCTCCCGCCGCCTGTACCCGCTGCGCTCGAGCTTCCGGCCCACCTACAACATGGCCGTCAACCTCGTCGCCCAGGTCGGGCGCGACCGCGCCCGCGAGGTGCTCGAGACGTCCTTCGCCCAGTTCCAGGCCGACCGCGGCGTCGTCGGGCTGGCCAAGCAGGCGCAGGCGCACGCCGAGGCGCTCGACGGCTACGCCAGGGCCATGACCTGCGACCAGGGCGACTTCGCGCAGTACATGGACCTGCGCCGGCAGATCGGCGAGCGGGAGAAGGAGCTGTCCCGTGCCGCGTCCGGCAAGCGCCGGGCCGAGGCCGTCGCCTCGTTCGAGAGGCTGCGCCGCGGCGACGTCGTCGAGGTCCCCGGCGGGCGGCGGCGCGGGTACGTCGTCGTGCTCGACCCGGGCCAGGACGAGCGCGGGTTCGACGGGCCGCGGCCCACCGTGCTCACCCAGGAGCGGCAGGTCAAGAAGCTCACCCTCGCCGACGCCCCCGGCGGCGTCACCGTGGTGACGAAGGTCAGGATCCCCAAGGCGTTCAACGCCCGGCGCCCCGACGCCCGGCGCGACCTGGCCTCCAGCATGCGCACCGCGCTCGGCGCGTTCCGCGACGACGCCGGCACCGGCCACGGGCCGCGAGCGCCGCGGCCCGGCGAG
>NZ_LWGM01000417.1 GCF_001750215.1 Isoptericola variabilis
GGCGAGCTCGAGGCCGCGCGCGACGCCACGACGGCCGCCCGACTGGCCGAGCGGCGCGTCATCCGCCGCGAGCTGCACGACGGCATCGGGCCGTGGCTCAGCGGGCTGCGGCTCGGGCTGCAGGGCGCCCGCAACGCGCTCACCACCGACCCGGCCGCCGCGGCAGCGGTGCTCGACGCGCTCGGCGACGAGGTGCGCCAGCGCGCCGAGGACGTCCGCGCCCTCTCGCGCAGCCTGCTGCCGCCGTCGCTCGACGACCTCGGGCTCGAGGCCGCGCTCTCGGAGCTGGCCGGGCGGCAGGCCGTCGCCGGGTTCGTCGTCGACCTGCGGTGCGACCCGTGCGCCGGCCTCGACCCGAACGTCGCCGCGGCGGCCTACGCCATCGCCAGCGAGTCGGTGGTGAACGCCGCCCGGTACTCCGGCGCCGACGAGTGCCGGCTGACCGTCGCGGTCGGTGCCGAGACGCTCACCGTGGTCTGCGAGGACGCCGGGCGCGGCATCGCCGACGGCACGCCGGCCGGGGTCGGGACCCGCTCGATGCGCGAGCGCGCCGAGGGGCTCGGCGGCACCTTCGCCGCCGGCCCCGCGCCGACGGGCGGCTGGCAGGTGCGCACGACGATCCCGCTCGACCCGGGGCGCGCCGCGGGTGGGGCGGGGGACGACGGGGCGGCGCACGACGGGGCGGGGGACGACGGGGCGGGAGACGGGGCGGCCGGCGTGCGGCTGGCCGGGACGCGGAGCGACGGATGACGGTACGGGTGCTGCTGGCCGACGACCACGCCGCGATCCGCGCCGGCATGCGGCTGCTGCTGGAGGCGGCGGGCGACGTCGTCGTCGTCGGCGAGGCCGCCGACGGGGCCGCGGCCGTGACGAACGCGCGGGCGCTGCGCCCCGACGTCGTGCTCATGGACGTGCGCATGCCGGGCACCGACGGCCTCGTCGCGACGCGCACCGTCGTCGACGAGGGGCTCGCCGAGGTGCTGGTGCTCACCACCTTCGACCTCGACGAGTACGTGGACGAGGCGCTGCGCGCCGGGGCGGCCGGGTTCCTGCTCAAGTCCGCCGAGCCGGCCGCGCTGCTGGACGCCGTGCGGCGCGTCGCCGCCGGCGACGGCGTGCTGGCGCCCGAGGTGACCCGCCGGCTGCTGCGCCAGCTCGCCCGCCTACCGGTGGCGCACGCTGCAGGCCCTGGCCGACGGCGGCGAGGTCGACGTGCTGCGCACCGGCGAGGGCGAGAGCC
>NZ_LWGM01000042.1 GCF_001750215.1 Isoptericola variabilis
CGGCGCGACGCGCGGGCCTTGCCGCCCCGTGCGGGCGGAGCGGTCGGCGCCGGCTCGGCCGCGGCGATGAGGCCGCGGGCCTGCAGCGACTTCAGCGCCGGGTAGAGCGTGCCGTAGGAGAACGCACGGAACCGGCCCAGCAGCAGGGACAGCTGCTTGCGCAACTCGTACCCGTGCAGCGGGGAGGAGCTAAGGACGCCGAGGACGGCGGTCTCCAGCAGGTCGGAGCGGCTGCGCACGGCGGGCCCCCCTCCGTCGTCCCCGGGGCGCCCGGGGCGCCGGCTCTTCGTGTGATGTCGTCGTGATGTCGTCTCGACGTATCGAGTCGATACATCGTGGTCACCAGACCATAGGCCCGCGTGGCCGGCGGCGCAATCACCGGCGCCCGGTTTGTGAAGGTTCAGCGGAGCGGCGGCGGCTCCCGGGGGGAGAGGCCGCGCGGATCGCCGCGGGAGACGGCATCTGGCCGGGCCGCGGGAAGGGGCATCGCCTAGGGTTCTTGATTGGCCCCGTGCGCCCGGGCTGCCGTGACCCGCCGGTGCTCCCGCCGGTCGCGAGCCCCGGGCGGTGCGGAGCGGACGATCCCCCAGCAGGAAGGCAGGACGTGGCGAGCACGCGGAACGCAGCGCGACCGGCCCGGCAGTCGGCCCGCCGGCGCCGGTTCTGGAACTACCCGCGCCCGAACAAGGGCCCGGTCGGGCGCTGGCTGCCGTCGTGGCGCGTCGTCCTCGGCGCGATCCTCGCCTTCATCGCCCTGGGCGTGGGCGCCTTCGCGATGGCGTGGGCGTCGGTGAAGATCCCGCCCAACCTCGACTCCGTGAACGACCAGGCCACGTCGGTGTACTGGGCGGACGGCTCCGAGATGGGCACGTTCGCGCTGCAGAAGCGCGTCATCGTCAACTACGAGGACCTGCCGAAGCACATCGGCGACGCCGTCGTCGCGTCGGAGGACCAGTCCTTCTGGACGAACATCGGCATCGACCCGAAGGGCATCGTCCGCTCGGCGTGGAACAACGTGCGGGGCGGGTCGCTGCAGGGCGCCTCGACGCTCACGCAGCAGTACGTCGAGCGCTACTACACCGACACCACCACCTCCTACGTCGGCAAGGCGAAGGAGGCGATCATCGCGCTGAAGGTCGCCCGCGAGCAGCCCAAGGAGCAGGTGCTCGAGAACTACCTCAACACCATCTACTGGGGCCGCGGCGCGTACGGCGTCGAGGCGGCGTCGCAGGCGTACTTCGGCAAGGCGGCCAAGGACCTCACCTACTCGGAGTCGGCCCTGCTGGCGGGCGTCATCCCCTCGCCCAGCAACTGGGACCCGGAGGTCAACCCCGAGCAGGCGCAGGCCCGCTGGGAGCGCTCGATCGACCGCATGGCCGCGGCGGGGTACATCACCGACGCCGAGCGGCAGCAGGCGCAGTTCCCCGAGGTGAAGCCCAAGCCGGCGGCCTCCAACAGCAAGGGCGGCCAGACCGGTTACATCCTCGAGGAGGTGCGCAAGGAGCTCGTGCGCTCCGGGCAGTTCACCGAGGAGCAGCTCGACACCGGCGGCTACAAGATCACCACGACGATCGACCCGAAGCTCCAGCAGACCGCGGCCGACACGGCGGCGGGGCTGTGGCAGGGCGAGGACCCCGCCAGCCCGGACCTGCGTGCGGCGATCGTCTCGATCGACCCGAGCACCGGGGAGATCCGCGCGCTGTACGGCGGCCAGGACTACGTGAAGCAGCCGTTCAACACGGCCACGCAGGACCACTTCCAGGCCGGCTCGACGTTCAAGCCGTTCACGCTCATCGCCGCGCTGCGCGACGGGCACCGGCTCACCGAGCGGTTCAACGGCAACAGCGGCCTGCGCCTGCCCGGCTGGGAGGACACCGAGTTCGGGCTGCGCAACTTCGGTGGCCAGGACTGGGGCCGGATCAACCTCGTCACCGCCACGGCGCACTCCGTGAACACGGTCTACGTCGCGCTGAACCAGGAGATCGGCCCGGAGAAGACGGTCGAGACGGCCGTGGACCTCGGCATCCCCGAGGACAGCCAGGACCTGGACGCGGTGGCGTCGAACGTGCTCGGCACCGCGTCCGTGCGGCCCGTCGACCTGGCCGCGGCGTACTCGACCATCGCCGCGCAGGGCCAGCGCACGACGCCCCACCTCGTGGCGTCGGTGACCACGCTGGACGACGAGCCGGTGTACTCCGGCCCGACCAAGCAGACCGAGGTGGTCGACCCCGAGGTCATGGCCGCGGCCACCTACGCGATGACGAAGGTCGTCGAGGACGGGTCCGGCAAGGTCGCGCAGGAGGTGCGCGGGCCGAACGGCGAGTACCGCCCGATCGCCGGCAAGACGGGCACGTCGAACGACAACATGTCGGCCTGGTTCGCTGGGTTCACACCGCAGCTGACCACCGTCGTCGGCCTGCACCAGGTGGAGAACATCGACGGCAAGGCCACCACCGTGGAGATCGACGACTTCGGCGGGTACGACGAGATCACCGGCTCCTCGTGGCCCCTGCGGGCGTGGACCGACTACATGAAGGTGGCGCTCGAGGGCGTGCCGGTCGAGGACTTCCCCTCCTACTCGCTGCCGGTCACGCGGTCCACGGCGGAGCCGTCGCCCACGCCCTCGGACACGCCGTCGCCGACCCCGACGCCGTCCGAGACGCCGGAGGAGGAGCTCGTCACCGTCCCGGGCGACCTGGTGGGCTGGCAGGTGGGCCCGGCGCAGAACGCCCTGGCGAACCTCGGCCTGCAGGCCGCGATGCAGGAGCAGCCGTCCGACCAGCCGAAGGGCACGGTCATCCAGGTCGGCTCGGCCGGCCAGCAGGTGCCGAAGGGCTCCACGGTCGCGCTGGTCGTGTCGTCCGGCCCGGCGCAGGAGGAGGAGCCGGAGCCCGAGCCGGAGCCCACCGAGACCGAGGAGCCGGAGCCGCAGCCGAGCGCCAGCCCCACGCGGGGCCAGGGGCCGAACGGCCTCCTCGGCGGCGGCAACGGCGGCACGGGCAACGGCAACCGCGACGGCTGACCCGCCCCGCGGCCCTGTGCACCCTCCGCGCCCCCGCCGGTCCTGCGACCGGCGGGGGCGCGGTTTCGTCTCCCGGCTCCTGGCGCGTATCCTTGTGGACTGTCTGTGCCCACGCCCCGTCCCGGGGCCGGGCACGACGACGCGTTGAACCCTCCTGTCACGGACGGACCGTGACCGCACAGACCAGAGGAGGTGGGTGACTCATGCGTCAGTACGAGCTGATGGTGATCCTGGACCCGGAGGTCGAGGAGCGCACCGTGGCCCCGTCGCTCGAGAAGTACCTGTCGGTCATCTCGAACGAGGGTGGCAGCGTCGACAAGGTGGACATCTGGGGCCGTCGCCGCATGGCGTACGACATCAACAAGAAGTCCGAGGGCATCTACGCCGTCGTCGACTTCACGTCCTCCGTGGAGACCGCGAAGGAGCTGGACCGCCAGCTGGGCCTCAACGAGGCCGTGCTGCGGACCAAGATCCTGCGCGCGGACGCTCGCTGAGACCGAACCGGACTCTCCCTTCCCGTCACGCCTCCTGTGGGAGGCTCGTGATGGGATCCCCCTCAAGCCCGTCCCGCACGAACGAAGGAGCTAGGCATGGCTGGTGAGACCGTCATCACGGTGGTCGGAAACCTGGTTGCGGACCCGGAGCTGCGGTTCACGCCCTCGGGCGCCGCGGTCGCCAACTTCCGCATCGCGTCCACGCCGCGCACCTTCGACCGCCAGGCCAACGAGTGGAAGGACGGCGAGTCGCTGTTCCTGTCCTGCTCGGTCTGGCGCGAGGCGGCGGAGAACGTCGCCGAGTCGCTGACGAAGGGCATGCGCGTGATCGTGCAGGGCCGTCTGACGCAGCGCTCGTACGAGACCCGTGAGGGGGAGAAGCGCACCGTCGTCGAGCTGCAGGTCGACGAGGTGGGCCCGTCGCTGAGGAACGCCACGGCGAAGGTGACCCGCACGCAGCGATCTGGCGGCGGCGGTGGCGGCTTCGGTGGCGGCGGCGGTGGCTACGGCGGCGGCGGCCAGGGGGGCTTCGGCTCCCAGGGCGGCGGCGGCGGTGGCTACGGCGGCGGCCAGGGCGGAGGGTTCGGTTCCTCCGGTGGCGGTCAGCAGAACGACCCGTGGGCCACGGCTGGCCCCGCGTCGTCGGGTGGCGCGTTCAACGACGAGCCCCCGTTCTGACCGACCGGCACCTCATCCCGGACCATCACGTCCCGCACGACGCCGGCCGCTCCCGCGGCCCGGCGCCCGGGCGGGACAGCACCTGAAGAAGGAGCAACACCATGGCGAAGCCTGTGGTGCGCAAGCCCAAGAAGAAGGCCAACCCGCTCAAGACGGCCAAGATCGAGACCGTCGACTACAAGGACACCGCGCTGCTGCGCAAGTTCATCTCCGACCGCGGCAAGATCCGCGCGCGTCGCGTGACCGGCGTCTCCGTCCAGGAGCAGCGCCAGATCGCCCGTGCCGTGAAGAACGCGCGCGAGATGGCGCTGCTGCCGTACTCGTCCTCGGCCCGCTGACCGGAAAGGATCGCAGAATCATGGCCAAGCTGATCCTGACCCACGAGGTGACCGGTCTCGGCGAGCCCGGCGACGTCGTCGAGGTGAAGGACGGGTACGCCCGTAACTACCTCCTGCCCCGCAACCTCGCGACCCCGTGGACCAAGGGCTACGAGTCGCAGGTCGCCGCCATCCGCAAGGCCCGCAAGGCCCGCGAGATCGCGACGCTGGACGAGGCGAAGGCGGCCGCCGAGCGGCTGTCGCAGACCAACGTCGTCGTCAAGGCGAAGTCGGGCGACTCCGGCCGCCTGTTCGGCGCGGTGACGACCGGTGACATCGCCGGCGCCGTCACCGAGGCCGGTGGCCCGTCGGTCGACAAGCGCAAGATCGAGATCGGTCAGCCGATCAAGTCGACCGGTGACTACACCGTGTCGGTCCGCCTGCACCCCGAGGTGTCGGCGAAGATCGCCGTGAAGGTCGTCGCTGCCTGACCCGACGTCGGTTTACCGACGCCGGTCGACGACAGCCGACCGACACCGAAGGCCCCGGCTCCCGCGAGGGAGCCGGGGCCTTCGCGCGTCCCCGGACGCGGGACGGGGCGCCGGGAGCTCGCGCCCCCGGCGCCGCGTCGCTCAGCCGCGGTCCGTGTCCTTCTCCGTGTCCTTCTTCTCCGCGTCCTTCTTCGCCGCGTCCTCGACGAGCTCGCGCACCGCGCTCTGGTCGAGCGCCAGCCACGGGGAGGCACCCGGGTCGTTGAACGACCGCTCGGGGGCGTCCCCGAGCGTCCACCAGCGGGCCTCGTACACGGCGTCGTCCCGCAGCACGCGGTCCCCGGCCTCGTAGGTGCGCTCCGGGTCCCACTCCGGGAAGAGCCCGTCGGGGATCTCCACGGTCGGGGCGGGGTCCTCACCCGGGAGCACGGGGCCCAGCAGGGTCCACGGCGTCTCCCACTCCTGGAGCACCGGGTTGTCGGGCACGTCGCCGCTGGTCCACCACTTGGCCTCGTACACGCTGCCGTGCCAGACCACCTTGCTGCCCGCGCCGTACGCGGCGCCCTCGGCCCAGATCGGGTAGGGGCTGGTCTCGGGGTCGTCCGGCGCCGGCGTGGTCGGCGTCTCCGCCACCGTCTCGGCGGCCGCGGAGTCGGCGGGGCTGCCGGTGAAGCCCGCCGCGAGCAGGGGAGCGAAGCGGTCGTCGCCCTGCTCGACGCCGCTGCACGCGTCGGAGACGACCGTCGTCTCGGCGTAGTTCACGCTGCAGGTGCGGTCGCGGTTGAGCGACCACATCGACATGCGGCCCACGCCGCGCTCGACCGCGAAGCCGTTGAGCGCGCGGGCGTCGTCGAGGCCGAAGATGTCACCGGCGACGTCGTTCTGGCCGATCATCGGCGTCGCGCCGATCTTGCGCCACAGCGAGGCGGGCCCGAGGGGGAGGTCCGCCCGGGCGTAGAGCGCGTCGAGCTGGCGGTGCAGCGACTCGAGCGAGTCCTGCGCGGCGTCGGACATCGAGCCCTCGGCGTCGAAGTTCATCGTCATGGCGTTCACACCGGCCAGGTCGGCGCCCGCGGCCAGGAACGCCGCCACCGCGTCGGTGCCCTGCTCGGTGAGCCCGCCGGTCCCGACGGGGAGGGTGAGCCAGACCGCGAGGTCCTGGTCCGCCGCGCGCCGAGCCGTCTGCAGCGACGCGACCGCCTCCGCACGCCGCGCCATGGCCGCCGCGTCCTCGAGCGCGTCGCCCTCGAGGTCGAGGTCGATCGTCGTGAGCGCGTACCGGTCGATCACCTCCGTGTAGGCGTCCTCGAGCTCGCTCACGGTGCCGCACGCGTCGCCCAGCTCGCTGTTGAGCAGGCCTCCGAACGAGACGACCACGTCGTGGCCCTGGTCGCGCACCCGCTGGATGCGCCGGTCCAGGTCGAGGGACGTGGCCGCCTCGTCGAGCGCGTAGGCCGTGCCCCACGTCGGCTCGCACCGGTCGGGTGCCGCCGCGACGACGAACGACAGCACCACGTCCCCGGCGGCCTCGTCGGTCGGCGCCTCGAAGGCGTACGTCGGGGTCGCGGTGACGTCGACGTACGCCGCGAACCACGGGTCGCTCGAGGCCTCGGCGCGGGCGACGTCGCGGGCGGAGGCGTACTCGCGCCACCCGAGGCCGGCGACGACGGCGCACACGAGGACGAGGATCCCGAACCGCACCCACGAGAAACGGCGGCCGGCAAAAGCTTCGGGCACGGATGGTCCCTTGTTCGTCGGAGAATTGACGGGAAAGGTGCTGGTCAAGGATATTCGCTGCAGCTCAGTGCCTAGAGAACCGGAAATGGACAAACCGGCGTGAAATCGAATAAAGCAGGGGGACACGGTCGCGCGCGCACGGACGCGGCCGAGCAGGACGCGCGGCACGTGCAGGCCGAGCAGGCTGAGCAGGCCGCGCAGGCCGAGCAGGAGGCGACGCCCGAGCAGGGACGACGGCGGCAGTGGGGTGCCGAGCGGGCGTCGGCGCCGCTGTCGATCATGCACCCCCAGCCCGCCCCGCACGCCGTCGCGCTGGGCCGGCTCGCGATGCTGGCGACCGTCGCCTGCTGGGCGGTCTACGTCGTCACGACGGTGCTGCGCGAGATCGTGGAGAACGACGACTTCGACCTGCGGCTCACCCTCGAGCTCGTCTCCTACCTCGTCGTCGTCACCTTCCTGACCTTCTCGGCGCTGATGTACCTGATCGCCCGGCAGGGCGCGCTGTACCGGTTCCGCGACCACCGCCGCGTGCCACGCGCGGAGCTGGACCGGCACTTCGACGACGGCTACGACCGGCGCATCACGGTGCTGGTGCCCTCGTACATCGAGGAGCCGGCCGTCGTGCGCCAGACGCTGTGGTCGGCGGCGCTGCAGGAGTTCCCCGACCTGCGGATCGTGCTGCTCGTCGACGACCCGCCCCACCCCACCGACCCCGACCGCGTGGCGTCGCTGGCGGCGAGCCGGGCGCTGCCGGGGGAGATCGAGGCGGCGCTGCGCGAGCCGCGCGCACGCTTCGTCGCGGCCGCCGACGCCTTCGCAGAGCGCCCCCACGGCGCGGTCGGCGGCGAGGAGCTGGCCGCCCTCGCCGACCACTACCTGTGGGCCGCCGAGTGGCTCGACGCGATGGCCGCGGCCGAGGCGGTGGTCGACCACACCGGTGAGTTCTTCGTCGAGCGCGTGCTCGGCGGGCTCGCGAGCGACCTGCGCCTCACCGAGCTCGCCCTGCGAGCGGCTGTCGAGCAGGGCGGCGAGCTGGAGCCGGACCGGGCGCGCCAGCTCCACAACCGTCTGGTCTGTATCTTCTCCGCCGAGCTGTCGTCGTTCGAGCGCAAGGCCTACCGGTCGCTCTCGCACGAGGCGAACAAGGCGATGAACATCAACGCCTACGTCTCGCTGATCGGCAAGGACTGGGCCGCCGAGGAGACGGCGGACGGCGTGGTGCTGCGCGAGGCGGGGCCGGGCGACGAGGTGCACCTCTCCGTGCCCGAGAGCGAGTACCTGCTCACCCTCGACGCCGACTCGATGCTGCTGCGCGACTACTGCGTGCGGCTCGTGGAGTACCTCGAGCAGCCGGGCCACGAGCGCGTGGCGGTGACCCAGACCCCGTACGCGTCGTTCCGCGGCGCACCCACGCGCATCGAGCGCATCGCCGGCGCGACGACCGACATCCAACACATCCAGCACCAGGGGCTCAGCTACTACGGGGCGACCTTCTGGGTCGGCGCCAACGCCGTCATCCGCACCCGCGCGCTGCAGGACATCGCCACCACCGAGGAGGTGGGCGGGTTCCCGATCACCACCTACATCCAGGACCGCACGGTGGTCGAGGACACGGAGTCCTCGATCCAGATCGGCTCGCACGACTGGACGCTGCAGAACTACCCCGAGCGGCTCAGCTACTCCGCGACGCCGCCCGACTTCGGCTCGCTCATCGTGCAGCGTCGCCGCTGGGCCAACGGCGGGCTGCTCATCCTCCCCAGCCTGCTGCGCCAGCTGCACGAGCGGCGACGGCTGCGCGAGCGCGTGCTGGTCCGCGAGGTGCTGCTGCGCACCAACTACCTCGCGTCCATCGCGTGGGCCAGCGTCGGGCTGCTGTTCCTGCTCGCCTACCCGTACGACTCCCGCCTGCTCAGCGTGTGGGTGTTCCTCGCCGCCGTGCCGTACTTCTGGTGCATGGGCGCCGACCTGCGCGCCTCCGGCCACCGGTTCACGGACATCTTCCGGATCTACGGCTTCAACCTCGTGCTGCTCGCGGTGAACCTCGCCGGCGTGCTGAAGTCGCTGCAGCAGGCGGTGACCGGCGAGAAGATCCCGTTCGCGCGCACCCCGAAGGTGGCGGACCGGACCGCGGCGCCCGCCCTGTACGTGCTCGCCCCGTGGGCGATCGTGGCCTTCTCGGCGGTGACGTTCTGGCGCGACGTCCACGCGGAGAACTGGGGCAACGCGGCGTTCGCCCTGTTCAACGCGGTGCTGTGCCTGTGGGCGGTGATCGCCTACATCGGCGTGTGGAACTCGGTCGTCGACGTCGCCCTCGGCGTCGTCGGGTGGCTGTACGTCGCCCCGCGACAGCCCCGGGCGCGCCGCCGCGCGCCGGAGCGCGCGCCGGCGTCGCCGGCCACCACCAACTGGCAGTCGATCCTGTACCACGGCGACCGCCGCCTGGGCCCCAGCCAGCCCTCCGGGGAGCTGGAACGCCGTCGTCGCGTGGGCAGGTGACCGCCGTCAGGCGCCGGTGACCATCCACCGGTCGCCGCGGGCGCGCAGCCCGGTGGTCAGCGCGCGCGCCAGCATGAACACGCCCGCGAACGCCGCCCACAGCCACGCCAGCCCGGCGGGGCCGTCGGGCGCCCACGCCCGCACCGCCAGCGCGAACGGCGCGTAGGCGACGAGGGTGACCACGCCGGCCCACGCGAGGTAGCGGCCGTCGCCCGCGCCGATCAGCACGCCGTCGAGCACGAACACGTACCCGGCCATCGGCATGAGCAGCCCGGTGACGACCAGGCCCACGGCGACGGCGACGCGCACGTCCGGGTCGGGGGTGAACAGCGGCGCGATCCACCAGCCGGCCGCGGCGAGGGCGACGCCGACGGCCGCGCCGGCACCGACGCCCCACTGCAGCGAGCGGCGCAGCAGCGTGCGCACGCGCGCGGTGTCGGCGGCGCCGAGCGCGTGCCCGACGAGCGCCTGCCCGGCGATCGCGAGGGCGTCGAGGGCGAACGCCGCCAGGCCCCACAGGCTGTTGACCACCTGGTGGCCGGCCAGCGTGACCGCCCCCAGCGACGTCGCCACGTAGACGGTGAGCAGGATCGCCGCGCGCAGCGTGGCGGTGCGCACGAGCAGCGGGACGCCAGCCCGGGCGTTGGCCCAGATGCCGCCGGCCGCCGGGCGCAGCGAGGTGCCGTGCCGGCGTGCGCCGCGCACCACGACGACGGTCAGCCACACCGCCATGCCGACCTGGGCGACCGCGGTGCCCAGGCCGGATCCCGCGATGCCCATGCCGGCGCCGTAGACGAGCGCGACGCTGAGGACGGCGTTGGCGACCGCGCCGGTGGAGGCGACGACGAGCGGGGTGCGGGTGTCGCGCAGGCCGCGCAGCACACCGGTGGTGGCGAGCACCAGGAGCATGCCCGGCAGGCCCGGCAGCGACCAGCGCAGGTAGGTCACTGCGTGCGCGGCGACGGCGCCGTCGCCGCCCATGGCGCCCACCGCCCAGGGCGCGACGGCGAACAGGACGGCGGCGAGCGCGACGCCGAGGCCGAGCGCGAGCCACATGCCGTCCACGCCCGACTGCAGCGCCTCGCGCGTGCGGCCGGCGCCGGTGAGCCGCGCGACCGACGCCGTGGTGGCGTACGCGAGGAAGATGCACAGGCCGACGAGGGTCACGAGCAGGGTGGACGCCAGGGACAGGCCGGCGAGCTGGGCGGTGCCGAGGTGGCCGACGACGGCGGAGTCGACCAGCACGAACAGCGGCTCGGCCACGAGGGCGCCGAGGGCCGGGAGCGCGAGCGCGAGGATCTCCCGGTCGATGGACCGGGTCCCGCCCCGGTCGGTGCGGCGCAACTCACCCAACTTCTTTTCCTCCACAGGCTGAGGGCAACGTCGTCGCAGGTCAGAGACGACTTACACGGCTGTACACAGGGGATTTCCCCAGTTGTGCACAGCCTTGTCCACGACATGTGCACAACCACGGCCCACCCTTCCACAGGCGCGTCCACACCTGTGTCCACAGGGCTCCTTGCCCGAGACGGGGCGGCGCGCCTAGCGTCGGCGCGGGTGTCGGTGGTCCACGGTAGAACGAAGGCCGAGGAACCGACGACGGCGGCGCGACGCACGCGCCGTCGAGGGGGAGCGGGGAACGAGGAGCAGCATGTCGATCGAGGAGCTCGAGTCTTCCTACCGGGGGAGCTCGACCGCGTTCGACCGCACCCCGCCGCAGGACATCAACGCGGAGATGAGCGTGCTCGGCGGCATGCTGCTGAGCAAGGACGCCATCGCCGACGTCGTCGAGCAGATCCGCGGCACCGACTTCTACAAGCCGGCCCACGAGCAGATCTACGACGCGGTCCTGGACCTGTACGGCCGGGGCGAGCCCGCCGACGCCATCACCGTGGCCGCCGAGCTGCAGAAGCGCGGCGAGCTGGGGCGCGTCGGCGGCGCGCCGTACCTGCACGACCTCATGGCGGGCGTGCCGACGGCCGCGAACGCCGGGTACTACGCGCGCATCGTGCGCGAGCGGGCCGTGCTGCGTCGCCTCGTCGAGGCCGGCACGCGCATCGTGCAGCTCGGCTACGCCTCCGAGGGCGGCGAGGTCGAGGACATCGTCAACAACGCCCAGGCCGAGATCTACGCCGTGACCGAGCGGCGTACCAGCGAGGACTACCTGCCGCTGTCCGAGATCATCGGCGGCACGATGGACGAGATCGAGGCGGCCGGGAACCGCGGCGAGGGCATGACGGGTGTGCCCACCGGGTTCTCCGACCTCGACCGGCTGACGAACGGCCTGCACCCCGGCCAGATGATCGTCATCGCCGCCCGCCCGGCCATCGGCAAGTCGACCCTTGCCATCG
The DNA here is from genome assembly GCF_001750215.1 of Isoptericola variabilis. Lineage (GTDB taxonomy): Bacteria > Actinomycetota > Actinomycetes > Actinomycetales > Cellulomonadaceae > Puerhibacterium > Puerhibacterium variabilis_A. The sequence continues at coordinate 11,587 of NZ_LWGM01000042.1, forward strand.
ACATGGCCCGGTCGGCGTCGATCAAGCACGGGATGACCTCGGTGGTCTTCTCGCTCGAGATGAGCCGCAACGAGATCACCATGCGTCTGCTGTCGGCCGAGGCGCGCGTGCACCTGCAGAAGCTGCGCAACGGCAACATGGGCGAGGACGACTGGCAGAAGCTCGCCAAGGTGATGGGCAAGGTCTCCGAGGCGCCGCTGTTCGTCGACGACTCGCCGAACATGTCGCTCACCGAGATCCGGGCCAAGGCCCGCCGGCTCAAGCAGCGCCACGACCTCAAGCTCGTGGTCATCGACTACCTGCAGCTCATGAGCTCGGGCAAGCGCGTCGAGTCCCGCCAGCAGGAGGTCTCCGAGTTCTCCCGCGCCCTCAAGCTGCTGGCCAAGGAGCTTGAGGTGCCGGTCATCGCGCTGTCGCAGCTGAACCGTGGCCCCGAGCAGCGCGGCGACAAGAAGCCGCAGATGTCGGACCTGCGCGAGTCCGGCTCGATCGAGCAGGACGCCGACATGGTGATCCTGCTGCACCGCGAGGACGCCTACGAGAAGGAGTCGCCGCGCGCCGGCGAGGCGGACCTCATCGTGGCCAAGCACCGCAACGGCCCCACCGACACCATCACGGTGGCGTTCCAGGGCCACTACTCGCGGTTCGTCGACATGCAGGCGTGACGACGGCTCGACTCCGGGCCCGACCGGTCAGGACGGTCGACCCGCCGGTGCCGTCGTCTCACGCACCAGGGGCGCCTCCGGATCCGGAGCCGCCGGCGGTCGCGCTGGTGCGCTCGTCCACCAGCACCGCGAGGACGATCTCGTTGCCGTCGATGTCGCTGACGTGGGCGTATCGTTCGGTCGTCTCGTCGTCGTCCCGCATGGGCGTGCTGCGCTCGACGCCGTACCGCGCGCAGCGCTCGAGCACCGCCTCCAGCTCAGCCAGGTCGTCGAGATAGAGCACCAGGGCCGGTCCCCTGCCGGCCTGTCGCCCGACAGGTGCACCACCGGCCGGCTGGATCCACAGGCCCGGGTCGGTCAGTCTGCCCGGACCGACGTGCAGGAGCGGGTAGCCCTCGATCTCGCCCTCGAACAGCGTCCGGAACCCGAACACCTCCTCGTAGAACGCTGCTGCGGCGTAGATGTCACGGGCGAGGACCGCCGACCTTCCGATGCGTGCCGTCATGAGGGCGACGCTAGCGGGGTGCGCGCCGTCGGGGGGAGGACTCGTACGGTGCGGCGCCCGCCCGGGCGCCGCGGCCTCAGCCGAACGTGGGCAGGCCGGCCTGGAACGCCGCCTGTGCCGACGGCGAGGAGGCGATCCGCCAGTCGGTCTCCTTGTTCTCGTCGAACCAGGTGAACCCGCGGATCTCGGGGTGCGCGGCGAGGGTGGCGAACATGTCGTCGATCCAGGCGGCCTTGTCCCCGCCGGCCTCGGTGGAGCCGACCTCCGCGACGTAGATCGGCCGGGTGCTGATGGCCTGCAGCTCCCGGACGCCAGGGCCGAAGACGTCCCAGAACGACTGCCACGTCGTCCACGACCGGCTCGTGCCCCAGTTGTAGCCGTCCAGGGCGACCGTGTCGACGGCGTTGTCACCGGGGTACAGCGAGGACAGGGGCGTCGAGCCGGGGTACGGCACGTTGGGCGACCACACCCAGGTGACGTTGGTGACCCCGACCTCGGCGAAGATGTCGCGCACGTGCCGCCACGCGGCCACGTGGTCGGCGGCGCTGTTGCCGTTGACGCCGGCCGACCACGGGTACCAGTCGCCGTTCATCTCGTGCGCGAACCGCAGCTGGACCGGCTTGCCGTAGGCCTTGACCTGGCGGGCCCAGGTGGTGACGTAGCCGTCGAACGCGCCGGCGGCGATGCGGGACAGGGCGTACGCCGGCTGGTCGACGCCCGCCCCGGCGACCCACGGCTCCCAGGTGATCTGCGGGACCGCGCCCCGGGCGGCCACCGCGCCGGCGGCCGCGGCCGGGAAGCCGCCGCCCGTGCCCCAGGACTCGTACCACATCACCACGTCCGGGGCGCCGCCGGCCTCGGCGGCGACGGCGGCGTACGCGGCCGGGTCCCCGGGGGTGCCGGGGGTGAAGATGCCGAAGGTGCGCTCGGACGCGCTGGGCACGACGTGGGGCGGGTTCACCTTCCGTGCCGCCTCGGCCGGGGCGACGACGCCGAGGACCATCGTGCCGACCAGCAGGACGGCGAGGCCGAGGCTGGCCCGGGGCGCTGCGGCGGCGACGTTCATCGAGGTCCCCCTGGCTCCCGACCGGTTCCTCGGACGGACAGATCGTAGGCCCGCGTGCTCGGCGGGCGCCGTGGGACGGGGGCACGATCGAGGGGATGAGGATGACGCGCATCGTCTCGGACGCCGTCCGGGCAGTCGGCTACGACGCGGCCGCCCGGGTGCTGCGCGTGCAGTTCCGCAGCGGCGACAGCTACGACTACTACGACGTCGACCCCGACCTCTACGCCCGGATGCTCCAGCCGCACCCGTGGCGGGAGGTCGGCCAGCAGGTGCTGCACCACCGCTTCCGGCAGCACTACGACTGACGCCCCGGCTGCCGCCACGTCACCCCCCGAGGCAGCCCGGCGTCACCCCCGACGTCACCCCCGGCGTCACCCTCGACGTCATCCGCCGTCCACCGGCCGGTCACCGGCGCCCGGTAGGCATGCGCCGACCGCGGGTCGCGCGGTCCACGAGGCGAGGGGTGGGGGATGGGCTTCCTGATCGCGGGCCACCGCGGGGCGATGGCGCACGCGCCGGAGAACACCATGCGGTCGTTCCGCCTGGCGGCAGAGGTCGGCGCCGACGAGATCGAGCTCGACGTGCACCTGTCGCGCGACGGCGAGCTCGTCGTCATCCACGACGAGACGCTCGACCGCACCACCGACGGCAGCGGCCGCGTCGCCGACCACGACTGGGCCGACCTCGCGGTCCTCGACGCGGGGGACGGGGAGCGGGTCCCGCGCCTGGCCGAGGTGCTCGACGCGTTCCCCGCGACGGGGTTCCAGGTCGAGGTGAAGGCGCCCGCCGCCACCGCGGGCGTGCTCACGACGCTCGCCGGGCGGCGCGACCGGCCCGGCGCCGTCGTGGTGACCAGCTTCGTCGCGGACGCGCTCGCGCCCGCGCTGGCGCCCGGGCGGTGGTGGCACGTCGGGCTGATCTGCGCGCGCGGCGACGCCGCCGCCGTCGCGACGGCGGCGCGCCTCGGCGTCGACCGGCTCTACCTGCCGTGGGACCTGGCGGGCACGCCGGCCGCGGAGGCGTTCGCCGCCGGGGGCGGCCTGGTGTTCGTCGGGCCGTGCGACGACGTCGACGCCGTGCGCCGGGCGATCTCCGGCGGGTTCCGCGGCACGACGGCGGACGACCCGGCGGCGGTCCTCGCGCTCCGCGACGCCGTGCTCGCCGGGACGTAGGGTCGGGCGGTGATCCGCCTCAGCGACGCCCAGCTCGGGTTCGTCACCGAGAAGCACCTCGCGACCCTCACCACGACGCGCCCGGACGGGAGGTCGCACGTGGTGCCGGTGGCCTTCACCTGGGACCCGGAGGCCGGGCTCGTGCGGATCACCACCCGGCGCAGGACCACCAAGGTCGCCAACGCGCGACGCCGCGAGGGCGCCCCGCCGCCGCGCGCGGCGATCTGCCAGGTCGACGGCCGCCGCTGGCTCACGCTCGAGGGGACGATCGAGGTCAGCGAGGACCCCGCCGAGGTCGCCGAGGCCGTCCGCCGCTACGCGGTGCGCTACCGGCCGAGGAACCACGACCCGGAGCGGGTCGTGCTCCGCCTCCGCCCGGAGGAGGTCATGAGCTCGCGCCAGCTCCGCTAGCGCGGCGGCAGCTCCGCTCGTCGTCCGGGGACCGGACTCCCTGCTACGGTGACGGTTGTACCTACAAGTGACCGCGCCGTCGAACCGCCAGGAGCACCCATGGCCACCCCGTCCCTCGACCGCCTCGCCGCCGACACGGCGATGGGCGCCGTCACCCTGCGGGTCGCCGACCTGGACCGGATGACCGCCTACTACCGCGACGCGGTGACCCTCGCCGTGCTGGCCGCGGACGGCTCGCGCGCGGTGCTGGGGCGGGGCGGCACGCCGATCGTGGTGCTCGAGCACGCGCCGGAGCTGCGGCACGCGAGCCCTCGCGACGCCGGGCTGTTCCACACGGCGATCCTCTTCGACACGCAGGCCGACCTGGCCGCGGCCGTGCACTCCGTCGCGCGGCGCCACCCGCAGTCGTTCACCGGCAGCGCCGACCACCTGGTGTCGCAGGCGTTCTACTTCGACGACCCGGAGGGCAACGGCGTCGAGCTGTACTGGGACCGCGACCGCAGCACGTGGAGCTGGGTGCACGGTCAGGTCGAGATGGACTCCCTCATGCTCGACCCGAGCGCGTTCGTGCGCGAGCACCTCACCGAGGAGGCCGCCGCCGCGGCGCCCGCCCGGCCCGGGCGCGTCGGGCACGTGCACCTGAGCGTCGGCGACGTCGCCACGGCGCGGCAGTTCTACGTCGACCGGCTCGGCTTCGAGACCACGGCGACGTTCGGCCCGCAGGCGCTGTTCGTCAGCGCCGGCGGCTACCACCACCACATGGCGATGAACACGTGGCGCAGCCGCGGCGCCGGGCGCCGACAGACGACCCTCGGGCTCGGCCAGGTGCGCATCCTGCTGCCCGGCGACGACGACCTGGGCGCCCTCGACGAGCGCCTGCGCCACCACGGGATCGCCACGGCGCACGACGGGCGCACGCTCGGCTTCGCCGACCCGTGGGGCAACGCCATCGAGGTCGCCACGCCCGCCGGGGCGGGCCGGTAGCGCCTGCCGGCCGGGGGCGGGCCGGTGGCGCCGGCCGCGGCCGGGCTGCCACGCTCGGCGCATGCACCTGCTCTTCTCCTACGGCACCCTGCGCCTGCCCGAGGTGCAGCGCGCCCTCTTCGGCCGCGAGGTGCCGACCACGCCGGACGCCCTGGTGGGCTATCGCCTGGGCACCGTGCGGATCACCGACCCGCAGGTGATCGCGACCAGCGGCAGCGCCGAGCACCCGATCCTGGTCCGCGCCGACGCCGCCGACCGGGTCCCGGGCGCGTGCCTGCGGCTCGACGACGCCGAGCTCGCCGCGGCGGACGCCTACGAGGTGGCCGACTACGCCCGTGCCCTGCGGCCGCTCGCCTCCGGCGCGCAGGCGTGGGTCTACCTCGCGGCCGCGGAGGTGGCGGCCGGGCCCGCCTGACGGCCGGCCCGCACCCGCTCGCGCAGCGCGACCCCGGCGACCAGCAGCAGGACGGCGGCGGTGACCGGCACCGCGAAGGCGCTCGCCGTCCCGGCGCCCTCGGCCAGGCGGCCGGCGGCCGACGCGCCCAGGGCCACGCCGAGCACGTTGGCGCTGGCCAGCATCGTCATCGCGGCGGACGCGCGGGACCCGGGCGCCCGCTCGCCACCGACGGTGAACACCGTGACCATGACCGGCCCCACGAACAGGCCCGTCAGCGCCACCGCGGCGACCAGCAGCGGCACCGACCCGGTGGACGCGGCGCCGAGCACGAGCGCGGCGCCGGCGGTGAGGCCGGCCGCGAAGGTGATCCACCGGCCGCGCTGGCTCCAGGCACCCGGCAGCGCGGCGACGGCCAGGGCGGTGACGGCCGAGCCCGCGCCCATCACGGCGTAGACGAGGCCCGCCGAGCCCTCGTGCCCGGCGTCGCCCATGAACGCCGTGACCGCGGTCTGCGTGCCGCCGAAGAGCAGGCCCATGGCGACCATGCCTGCGGCGGGCAGGGCGACGCTGCGCACCAGGGCGGCCGGCGGCGCGTGGTCGTGGTGGTCGACGGCGGCGCGCAGCATGGCGGTGGGGTGCAGGGCGACGGCGGTGCCCAGCACCAGGCAGCAGCCGGCCGCGACCAGCAGGGTCGTGGCGGGGGAGCCGGCCGTGGCCAGGACGCCGACGAGCGCGGGGCCGAGCACGAAGCTCACCTCGTCGGCGGTGCTCTCGTAGCTCATGGCCGCGCGCAGCGTGCGCGGGTCGCCGGCGGCGAGCGCCAGCCACCGCACGCGGACCAGCGGCCCGACCTGCGGGGCGGCGAGCCCGACGAGAGCGGCGGCGGCCAGCACGGCCGGGGCCGTGGCGCCCGCCGTGGCGAGGTGGACGAGCGCGAGCAGCGCCGCCGTCTCCAGCAGCGTGGCCACCAGGAGCACGGGCCGCTGGCCGGTGCGGTCGGCGAGCACGCCCTGGGTGGGGCCGCCGACGGCGGTGCCGACCGCGACCGCGGCGGAGGCGAGCCCGCCCTGGGCGACGGAGCCGGACGTGGCGGTGACCAGCAGCAGCGCGCCGATGGTCACCATGGAGAAGGGGAGCCGGGCGCCGAAGGCGATCGGGAGGAACCACGTGCCGGCACGGCGGGGCAGCTCGGCGTAGGCCGCGCGGGCGGTGGTGGGTTCGGTGGTCGGCAGGGCGGTCAAGAGGACCTCTCGGGATGCACGAGGCCGCGCGCCGACCCACCCGTACTCCGGCGCGCAGGATTTCCCTGAGTGCCCCCAGCCTAGCGGCCCGGCGGTGTGTACGCTCGTACGCATGACCGTCGACGTGCGGACCCCCACGGCCGAGAACCGCCGCGCCCGCGCCGCCGTGGCCGCGCTGTTCCTCACCAACGGCGCGCTCTTCGCCAACCTGCTGCCCCGCTACCCGGAGATCAAGGCCGACCTGGGCATGACCAACGCCGCCTACGGGCTGGCGGTCGCCGCGTTCCCCACCGGGGCGATCGTCTCCGGCCTGGGCGCCGCGATGCTCATCCGCCGGTTCGGCTCGGGCCGGGTCGCGACGGCCGGCACCGTCCTGGTCGGCCTCGGCACGCTGGTGTCCGGCGTGGCGCCGTCCGTCCCGGTGCTCGCCCTCACGCTCTTTCTAGCCGGCGCCTGCGACGCGGTCACCGACGTCGCGCAGAACGCCCACGGGCTGCGGGTGCAGCGCCGCTACGGGCGCTCGATCATCAACTCCTTCCACGCCCTGTGGTCGATCGGGGCCGTGCTCGGCGGGTCCATGGCGGCCGCCGCGATCGCGCTGGGGCTCTCGCGCGGGGTGCACCTGACGATCTCCACGCTGGTCTTCGCCGCCGTCGCGCTCACCGCGCTGCGGTTCTGCCTGCCCGGGCGCGACGACGAGGGAGCCGGTGCCGAGGCCGCCGACGCCGGCGCGGCGACCGTGGGCCGGGCGCGGGTCGGCCCGCGCACGGCACTGGCGCTGGGCGCCCTGGTGATGATCGCCCTCGGCGGCGCGCTCGTGGAGGACGCCGGCAACTCGTGGGCCACCCTCTACCTGGCCGACTCCCTCGGCGCCCCCGCGGCGCTCGCGGCCACCGGCTTCGTCGCCCTGATGGGCGCCCAGACCGTCGGCCGCCTGCTCGGCGACCGCCTCGTCGACCGGTTCGGCCAGCGCGCCGTCGCCCGGGCCGGCGGCGTGGTCATCGCGGCGGGGATGGGCCTGGCGCTGGCCGTGCCCACGGTGCCCGGCACGATCGCCGGGTTCGCGGCCGCCGGGCTCGGCGTCGCGACACTCATCCCCGCCGCCATGCACGAGGCCGACGAGCTGCCCGGGCTCCGGCACGGCACCGGGCTGACGATCGTCTCCTGGCTCCTGCGCCTGGGCTTCCTGCTGTCGCCGCCGGTGGTCGGCCTGGTGGCCGACGCGGCGTCGCTGCGCTGGGGGCTGCTGGTGGCGCCGGTGTCCGGGCTGCTCGTGGTGCTGTTCGCCGGCGTGCTGCCCGGCCGGCGACATCCTGGGCCGCCGGCCCACCGCCGCGGAGCTGGCCATGTACTCGGTCATGTGGTCCGAGCACTGCTCGTACAAGTCCTCCAAGGTGCACCTGC
>NZ_LWGM01000418.1 GCF_001750215.1 Isoptericola variabilis
GTCGGCCCGCTCGACGCCGCCGGCCCGGCCACGCCCGCCGGCTCGGGGCGCGGCACCGCGAGCGCCGCGATCGCCGTCGTCGCCGGGATGGCCAGCACGAGCCCGATCGAGCCGACGAGCGTGCGCACCACCTCCTCGGCGATCTCGCCGGAGCTCAGCGCGTTGCCCAGCGGCTGGTCGATGAGCCACAGGTTCATGAGGATCGCCAGGGCCGCCCCGACGTACGCGAAGGCCATGGTGTAGACCGTCGAGGCGATGTGGTCGCGCCCGATGCGCATGGCCCGGGCGAACAGCACGCGGCGCGGGGCGTGCGGGGCGACCTCGCGCAGCTCCCACACCGCGGAGGCCTGGGTGATGGTGACGTCGTTGAGCACGCCCATGCCGGCCAGCACCAGCCCGCACAGCGCGATCCCGCGCAGGTCGAGCCCGGGCGCGAGCGACGGCAGCCACATCGCCTCCTCGCTGCTGGCGCCGGTGACGTGCGAGGCGCCCGACGCCCACGCGCCGATCCCCGCCGTGAGCGCCAGGCCGACCAGCGTGCCGAGCAGCGCCGTCGACGTGCGCACCGTGAACCCGTGCGCCAGGTAGAGCACCACGAACATCACGGCGGACGACGTCACCAGCGCCACGCCCATCGCCGAGTGGCCGGCGAGCAGCGCGGGGATGGTGAACAGCATGAACACCGCGAAGGCGAAGCCCAGCCCGGCCAGAGCCGCGAGCCCGCGCCAGCGGGCGACCAGCAGCACGACCAGCACGAACAGCACCGCGAGCAGCGCCAACGGCGCCTCACGCTGGAAGTCGATGAACGCGTACGGGGCCGGCTCGTCGCCGAGCACCTCGATGTACAGGGTCACGACCCCGTCGCCGGGCTCGGGCGCGGCGACGCCGTCCTGGGCCTGCATGTGCGACGCGGTGCCGTCGGCGGTCTCGATCGGGTAGGTGTTCGTCACCTCGTCGAGGGGCCCGGTGACGGTGGCGTCGACCAGGCGGGAACCCTCGGCGGCGAGCGGCGCGCGCTCCGGCACCTCGCCGTCGGCCGGCCAGAGGCTCAGCAGCCCCCAGACCGTGGCGAGCAGGGCGGGCAGCAGGGCCGCGGCGAGGACGAGCCGCGTCCGGGCCGACGCCGGCACGGGGCGGGCGGCGTGCGGGTGCGCGTGTCCGTGGGGCATGCGGGCAGGGTGGCACGCGCCGGCCGCGCCGCGGCCGAGGC
>NZ_LWGM01000419.1 GCF_001750215.1 Isoptericola variabilis
CGCCCGGTCGAGCAGGCGGGCGAGGGCGGGTCGCTCGCGCACGGCGGCGTCGACCGCCCCGCCCGGGGTGCGCAGCAGGCCCAGCGCCTCCGCGAAGGGCAGGTACGGGATGCCGACCTCGCCGAGGTCCACGCAGTGCGCCACGACGACGCGCGCCCCGGCGGCCTCGGCGGTGCGGGCCAGGTCCGTCACGAGGCGGGTCTTGCCGACGCCGGCGTCGCCGCCGACGAGCAGCACCCCCGGGCGGCCGGCTGCGGCGCGCTCGAGCGCGCGACGGAACGTCGCGACCTGGGCCTCCCGGCCGACGAGAGGGACGGATGCGGATCGGCGCACGTGCCGATCGTCCCACCCGCCACCGACGCGCGTCGCCGTCTTTGCGGGGGCGCCGCCGCGGGGCCCCGCCGCCGGGTCGGCCGCTCGGTCAGTCGCTCGTTCGGTTGCTCGTTCGGTTGCTCGTTCGGTCACCGGGTCGCGCTGCGAGTGGTGCCGTGGGCGGCGCGCTCCGGGCGCATCCCGTCGATCCCTCGCTCGATCTCCGCGGCGCGGCGCGCCACGTACTCGTCCCACGACCCGTCGTGCTGGGCGGCGACGCCGTCGAGCGTGTCGCCGACGCGGTCGGCGCCCTGGGCCACCCACGCCGTGCCGCGCACCCACAGGTCCCACCACTGGCGGGCGGCGGCGCGCACCCAGCCGCTGCTCCGGTCGCTGCTCCTGCCGATGCTCCGGTCGAGGCCCTCGTCGAGGCTCGCCCGCCCGGCGTAGGTCCGCCGCGCGCGCTCGGTCCGGTAGGCCACCTCGGCCTCGGTGCTCGGGTCCCACGTGCTGCTGGTCATGACCGCTCCCTCGTCCGTCGCGCTTCCTCGTGCTGCGTCGTGCTGTGTCGTGCTGACCACGCTCGCGGTAAGGCGGCAGGTCAGGGCATCGGGCGATCGGGCCGTCCTGCGACATCGGGGCACCTCAGACGGCGTACCCGGGCACCTCAGAGAGGTGACGCCGGGGCCTCAGCGCAGCGGCACGGGCACCTCAGGCGGCCGCGTAGGCGCCGTCGCCTGTCCCAGGCGTGCACGACCCTCACCGAACAGACGCCCGGGGCGGGAGGGCCCGTGGTCGGCGCGCCGCACCCGGGCCCGGGCGGTCGGCCGCCCGGGAGCGCCCGCGCAGGTCCGGAGGGGTGCGCGGTCACCGGTCGGCGGGCCGGGCC
>NZ_LWGM01000420.1 GCF_001750215.1 Isoptericola variabilis
GCGATCTCGGCCAGCCGCGCGGCCACCTCGGCGACGTCGACCGGCTCGAACCGCAGCGCGCCCGGCACCGGCAGCACGGGCAGGCGCGACAGCCCGCGCGCGACGGGCAGCACGAAGTCGTGCAGCTGGGCCGCGCGCAGCACCGTCCACGGCACGCCCGAGGCCGCGACGACGCGCTCGGCCTCCGCCTTCGCGCGGAAGTACCCGATCGGCATGCGGTCGGCGCCGACCACGGAGATGAGCACGAGGTGCCGGACGCCGGCGGTGCGGGCGGCGCCGGCGGAGTGGCGGGCGGCGACGTCGTCGCCCTTGGCGCCGCCGGCCAGGTGCACCACGACGTCCACGCCGTCGAGCGCCGGCGCGAGCCCACGGCCGGCGACGACGTCGCCCTCGACGTGCTCGACGCCCGGCGTGCCCGGGAGGGGGTGGCGGGTCAGGACGCGGACGTCACGACCGGCGGCGGTCAGCAGCGGCACGACGCGCCGGCCGATGGTCCCGGTTCCGCCGGTGACGAGAATGGGTGTGTTCACGGGTCTGCTCCTTGGCTGCTCGCGTGCATGCCGGCCGCATGTCACGGACGAGGACGTGCCCTCGTCGACATCCCGACGACCCGACACGGAAGGATGTGACGTGACCGACCGCCGACTGCTCGCCCGCCGCTTCGACACCGAGCGGCCGCGGCTGCGGGCGATCGCCGCGCGCCTGCTCGGCTCCCCCGCCGACGCCGAGGACGCCGTGCAGGAGGCCTGGCTGCGGCTCGAGCGCGTGGACCCCGCGACGATCGACAACCTCGAGGCCTGGCTGACCACCGTGGTCTCGCGGGTGTGCCTCGACCAGCTGCGCAGCCCGCGACGCACGCGCGAGCTGTCGTGGCAGGTCGAGGCCTGGCGCGACGAGCCGGTCGCGGACGACGGCGACCCGGTGGCCGAGGCCGAGCGCGGCGACCGGGTCAACGCCGCGCTGCTGCTCGTGCTCGACACCCTCAGCCCCGCCCAGCGGATCGCGTTCGTGCTGCACGACGTGTTCGGCCGGCCGTTCGAGGAGGTGGCCGACGCGCTCGAGCGGTCCCCCGAGGCCGCGCGGCAGCTCGCCTCGCGGGCGCGACGCCGGCTGCGCAGCGCGTCCGAGCCGGAGCGGGCCCCCGCCCGGCGGTCGCGCGCGATCGTCGACGCGTGGCTTGCCGCCGCGC
>NZ_LWGM01000421.1 GCF_001750215.1 Isoptericola variabilis
CGGGCCTGCCACGCCGGCTCGCCCGGCTGCGGTCCCTGGTCGAGGACGCCCGCGCGCTGGCCGGCGACGGCGCGCGCCCGGCCACCGTCGCCGACGCCGCGGTGGAGCTCGCCGAGGAGCGGCGGCGGATGGACGACTCGCGCGTGGAGATGATGCGCGGGTACGCCGAGACCGGGCAGTGCCGGCTGCAGTACCTGCTGGCCTACCTGGGGGAGGACCTCGACACGCCGTGCGGGCGGTGCGACACGTGCCGCGAGGGCACGGCGGCCGAGCACGACGTCGACGCCGCCGACCGGCCCTTCGCCGTGGGCGCCGGCGTGCGGCACCGCGAGTTCGGCCCGGGCACCGTGATGGGCTACGAGGCCGACGACCGGGTCACGGTGCTGTTCGAGGCCCACGGGTACCGCACCCTGGCGCTCGCGGTCGTCGAGCACGGGCTGCTCGAGCCCGACGGGGCGGCCGGGCAGCCGGCCTGACGGCTCCGGGGCCGGCCCCGACACCTGGGCTCGACACCCGGGCTCGACACCCCGGCTCGACACCCCGGCTCGACACCCCGGCTCGACACCCCGGCCTCGGAACCGGCCTCGGGGCGCGCCCGGCCCGCCCGGGTCAGCCCGCGAGCTCGCGCAGCAGCGCCCGCGTCTCGGCCACGTACCCGCCGCCGAACAGCACGGCGTGCACCGCGAGCGGGTACAGCTGGTGCAGCCGCACGCGGTGCTGCCAGCCGCGGGCCAACGGGTGCGCCGCGGCGTAGCCGGCGAGGATCTCGGCCAGGTGCGGCGCGCCGAACAGCGCGAGCATCGCCAGGTCGGTCTCCCGGTGCCCGCCGTGTGCGGCCGGGTCGATCAGCACCGCCCCGTCGGGCGACCAGAGCACGTTGCCGGACCACAGGTCGCCGTGCAGGCGGGCCGGCACGTCGTCGGCCGACGCCCCGGCCAGCCGCGGCAGCCGGGCGCACACGCGCTCCACCAGCCGCTCGTCGTCGGCGTCGAGGACCCCGCGGGCGCGGCCCTGGGCGACGACCGGCCGCAGCCGCGCCTCGGCGTAGAACTCGGCCCAGCCCGGCCAGGCGCCGCCGGGCATCGGCAGCGGGTCGCCCAGCGGGCCGAAGAACCCGGCCGCACCGGGCCGCGCC
>NZ_LWGM01000422.1 GCF_001750215.1 Isoptericola variabilis
GTCGCCTCGCAGCGGGCCAGCAGGTCGCCGGCGCCGCTCGCGGCGTCCGCCCAGGCGGGCGCGACGGCGACCGTGCCGGTGGCCGCGCGGACGTGGTCGGAGCCGGGCAGCACCGGCCGCACGGACACGGCGTGCACGCCGGCGTGCTCGGTGCCGGTCGCTGCGACCTGCAGGCGTCCCTCGACCACGTCGCCCGGCGCGAGCGGCGCGCCGTCCTCGCCGGCGGGGGCGCAGGCGAGGGCGCCCTCCTCGGGGGTGCAGGCGAGGTCGCCGTCCACGGCGACCGGCACGACGCCGTCAAGCAGCTGCGCCACCACGGACCAGCCGGCCGGCACGGCGACGTCGCCCGTGCTGCGGACGGTCACGGGCAGCCACGCGGCCCCGGGGTTGGTCAGCCGCTCGACCGAGCCCACGGTGGCGGTGAGCTCCGCGCCGAACGTGTCGACGGACGTGGGCGGCAGCGGCACCTCGGCCGCCGCCACGCCGTCGGCCCACACGGCCGCGTCGATGGCGTAGGTGCCGCCGGCCTCGGCCTCGACCTGGACGGTGACCGTCTCGGTGTCGCTGGGCTCGACGTCGCCCACGAAGCAGTCGACGACCTGGTCGCCGGCGTCGGTGCCGGTGCACGTCAGCGCCTCGACGCTCAGGGGGGTGCCGTCGTTCGGGGCGCCCGAGCTGCCGCTCGGGGACTGGGTGAGCACGGGGCGCAGGCCCTCGGGCAGGGCCAGGCGCACCGTGGTGCTGCGGGCCGTGGACCCGCCGACGTTGCGCACGTGGAACGACATCGGCTCGGGCTCACGCGGCTCCATCACGCCGGTGGCGACGGGCGTGACCTCGAGGTCCGGCGGGTCGACGAACGGGTTGTCGTCCGTGGCGGGCAGCAGGTTGACCGGCGACGTCGCGTCGAGCTGGAGGTCGGCCGGCACCGTGCCGAGCCGGCCGTCCTCGACGCCGTCGCCCAGGCGGTCCACGACGACGGCCGACGGCACCGCCGGGTGCGGCAGCTCGGCGCCGGAGCCCATCGAGAGCGCGACGCCGACGCCCACGGCGGCCACGGCGACCGCGCCGGCGGCGGCCACGCTGGAGCCGCCGACGACGGCGGCCACGGCGGTGCTCACCGCGGCGGC
>NZ_LWGM01000423.1 GCF_001750215.1 Isoptericola variabilis
TGCTTAACACATGCAAGTCGAGCGGTAACAGAGATAGCTTGCTATCTGCTGACGAGCGGCGGACGGGTGAGTAACGCGTAGGAGACTACCCGGTAGTGGGGGACAACAGTTGGAAACGACTGCTAATACCGCATACGCTCTACGGAGGAAAGGGGGCTTCGGCTCTCGCTATCGGATGTGCCTGCGTTGGATTAGCTAGTTGGTGGGGTAAAGGCCTACCAAGGCGACGATCCATAGCTGGTCTGAGAGGATGATCAGCCACACTGGGACTGAGACACGGCCCAGACTCCTACGGGAGGCAGCAGTGGGGAATATTGGACAATGGGGGCAACCCTGATCCAGCAATGCCGCGTGTGTGAAGAAGGCCTGCGGGTTGTAAAGCACTTTCAGTAGCCAAGATGGGATTAAGTGTTAATACCACTTAATCTTGACATTAACTACAGAAGAAGCACCGGCTAACTCCGTGCCAGCAGCCGCGGTAATACGGAGGGTGCGAGCGTTAATCGGAATTACTGGGCGTAAAGCGCACGCAGGCGGTTTGTTAAGCTAGATGTGAAAGCCCCGGGCTCAACCTGGGATGGTCATTTAGAACTGGCAGACTAGAGTCTTGGAGAGGGGAGTGGAATTCCAGGTGTAGCGGTGAAATGCGTAGAGATCTGGAGGAACATCAGTGGCGAAGGCGACTCCCTGGCCAAAGACTGACGCTCATGTGCGAAAGTGTGGGTAGCGAACAGGATTAGATACCCTGGTAGTCCACACCGTAAACGCTGTCTACTAGCTGTTTGTGACTTTAAGTCGTGAGTAGCGAAGCTAACGCGCTAAGTAGACCGCCTGGGGAGTACGGCCGCAAGGTTAAAACTCAAATGAATTGACGGGGGCCCGCACAAGCGGTGGAGCATGTGGTTTAATTCGATGCAACGCGAAGAACCTTACCTACTCTTGACATCCAGAGAACTTAGCAGAGATGCTTTGGTGCCTTCGGGAACTCTGAGACAGGTGCTGCATGGCTGTCGTCAGCTCGTGTTGTGAAATGTTGGGTTAAGTCCCGCAACGAGCGCAACCCTTATCCTTAGTTGCTAACAGTTAGGCTGAGAACTCTAAGGAGACTGCCGGTGACAAACCGGAG
>NZ_LWGM01000424.1 GCF_001750215.1 Isoptericola variabilis
CGCCGCGGCGGCCGGGCGCCAGGTGCGGCTCGGCGTGGGCGGCCCGGACCCGCAGCGCTCCCCCGCCCCCGGCGCGCCGGTCGGCCTTGAGGTCGACGCGCGCGGTGATCCGCTCGCCCTCGAGGAACGGCAGCACGTAGTAGCCGTGCACTCGCTTGGCGGCGGGCACGTAGATCTCGATGCGGTACGTGGTGCCGAAGAGCTGCTCCAGCCGGGTGCGCTCGAACACCAGCGGGTCGAACGGGCTGAGCAGCGCGGCGCCGTCGGCACGGCGCGGCAGGGCGGCGTCCCGGTGCAGGTACCACCCGCCGCCGGCGCCCTCGACCTCCACCGGCGTGAGGGTCCCGTCCTCGACGAGCTGCGGCAGCGCCCGCGCCACCAGGGCGTTGGTCCGCCCGCGCCGCAGCCGGAAGTAGTCGCGCATGTCCCGCACGGTCGCGACGCCGTGGGCGCGGGCGCCGACCTCCAGCAGCGCGCGCACGGCGTCGACGTCGTCCGGGACGGGCGCGTCGAGGACGGCGCGCGGCAGCACCCGCTGGGGCAGGTCGTACAGCCGCTGGAAGGCGAGGTCGCGCCCGGCCGCGACCACCTCGCCGGTGAAGAACAGGTACTCCAGGCAGCGGCGCGCGGCCGACCAGTTCCACCCCCACTCCACCTTCTCCGGGCGGGCGGGGCCGCCCTGCTCCTCGAGCAGGGCCTGCACCCGCGCCGCGGTCACCGGCCCGCGCTCGGCGACGATGGTGCGCACGGCCGCGAGCTCGGCGGGGTGACGCTCGGGCGCGCTGGAGATCGACCCCCACGCGTGGTCGCGGTACGCGCGGCGCCGCCACTCCAGCAGCGGCCAGGTCTCGACGGGCACGAAGGACGCCTCGTGCGCCCACGCCTCGACGAGCCGGCGCGGCGCGCGGCCGTGCAGCCGGTCGAGGAGCCCGACGTCGTACGGCCCCAGCCGCGAGTACAGCGGCACGAGGTGGGCGCGGGCCAGCACGTTGACGGAGTCGATCTGCAGCAGCCCGAGCCGGCGCACCGCCGCGGTGACCTGCCGGAGGCCCGGGCCGTCCGCGCCGAAGGTCGGGCGCGGGCGGTGCAGGCCCTGCGCCGCGAGCGCC
>NZ_LWGM01000425.1 GCF_001750215.1 Isoptericola variabilis
GCTCCGACGGCGCCGGCGGCGCGACCAGGTGCTCGACCGGCGCGTCGTCGGCGCGCTCGGCGGCCGGCGCGTCGTCGACCCGGCCCACCGGCTCGACGAAGGGGCGCGGAGCGAGGATCCCGGACTCCTCCACCAGCGAGCCGGGCGTCGCCTGCGGCGCGGCCGCCGCCTCGGACGCCGGCACGCCCGTGACCGGCGGCACGTGGGGCCCCTCGGTCTCGCCGCGCTCGACGGCGTCGGCCTTCATGGCGCCGGAGCGGTGCTCGGTGTCGTCCCGGTCGGCCGGGCCCTCGTCACCCGGGTACTGCTCGGCCGCGGGCTGGTCGCCCGGGTACGGCTCGGCCGCGTCCTGCGGAGCCGCGTCGGCCGCGAGCTCGTCGCCCGGGTACTGCTCGGCCGCGGGCGCTGCGTCGAAGGGCTCCTCCTCGGCCGGGACCTGCTCGACCGGCGCGGCGGGCAGCATGCCGCTGCGCGTGGTCGGCTCGGTGAGCCAGTCGAGCGCCATCCAGCGGATGCCGGCGCGGTCGGGCGCGGTCTCCGCCAGGCGCGCCACCGGCCCGCCGCCCAGGCCGGGCAGCACGGCGTCGGGCTGGACCTCGGTCCACGGCACCAGCACGAAGGCGCGCTCGTGCGCCCGCGGGTGCGGCACCTCGAGCTCGTCGTCGGCGGCCACGAGGGCGCCGTAGGCCACGACGTCGACGTCGAGCGTCCGCGGGCCCCAGCGCTCCTCGCGCACGCGGCCGTGCGCGTCCTCCACCGCCTGGCAGGCGTGCAGCAGGCCGCGCGCCGACAGCGTGGTGCGGGCCAGCACGACGGCGTTGAGGTAGTCGGGCTGGTCGGGACCGCCCACCGCCGCGGTGCGGGCCAGCGGGGAGACGTCCACGACCTGGAGCCCCGGCCGGGCGTCGAGGTCCACCACGGCCTGGCGCAGCGTGGTCTGCGGGTCGCCGAGGTTGGCGCCGATCGCGAGCACCACGTCGACCGGCTCGACGGGCTCGGTGTCGAGCCGGTCGGCGGCCGGCGGGGCGGGCATCGGGGTCGGCTCGGCGAGCGGCTCGGGGGCCGGCTCGGGAGCGGGCGCCGGGGCGGCGGCCGTCGT
>NZ_LWGM01000426.1 GCF_001750215.1 Isoptericola variabilis
GCCGGCGACGCGGGCCCTCGCCCGCGCCTGCGCGGCGCAGGTGCTCGACGCGCTGGGCGAGACCGCCCGGGCGGCGGAGCTGCTCGCGCAGGCGGTCACCGAGACCGCCGCACGGCGCAACGCCGCGCCGTTCCTCGGCTGGACGCGGCACGGCACGCCGATCGGGTGGATCCGGTCACGGTGCTGACGGTAGCGCCGGCCGGGGGCATGCTGGATCCATGACGGCCTTCGAGCTGTGGGTGGACGACGGGGACCACGACCGGGTGGCGACGATCCTGCCGGGGCAGGGGTACACCGCCCAGGGGCCGCTGCTCCACTACGCCGCGACGGTGCTGCGGGACGCCGGCTGGACCATCCGCACGCTCGTCTGGGACGGCGAGTGCCGCGGGCGGTCCGAGGCGCGGGAGGTGTACGGCCACGTGGTGCGCGACGGCGTCACGTCGCTGCCGGGGTCGAGGCACCTCGTGGTCGGCAAG
Organism: Isoptericola variabilis; assembly: GCF_001750215.1. GTDB lineage: Bacteria > Actinomycetota > Actinomycetes > Actinomycetales > Cellulomonadaceae > Puerhibacterium > Puerhibacterium variabilis_A. Next base: position 477 of record NZ_LWGM01000426.1, read on the forward strand.
TCGCTCGGGACGCTCGCGATGCCCGTCGCGGCCCGGATGGGCGTGCCCGGCGTGTGGCTCACGCCCCTGATCTCCGAGCACGGCACGCTCGACGTGCGCGAGGCGACGCTCGGGCTCGGCGCGCACCAGGTGCCCGCGCTGCTCGTGGGCGGCACCGCCGACGCCCTGTGGGACACGCACGTGGCCAAGGCGTCCGGCGTGCGCGTGCTCGAGGTCGAGGGCGCCAACCACTCGATGGAGGTGCGCGGCGACTGGCGCCGGTCGCTCGAGGTGCTCGACCAGGTCACGGCGGCGGTCGCCGACCTGGTCGCGGAGGTGGAGGCGCGCGAGGCCTGACGGCCGCCGTCGCCGGTCCGTCGCCGGCCTCCCCGTGCCCGCTCGCGGCTTCCCCGTGCCGGAGAATGGTGCCCATGAGGTCGGCCGTGCTCTACCCCGTCGGGATCGTCGCCGTCGTGGCGCTGACCGTGCTCCTGTTCACCGTCGACCTGCCCGCAGCGCCGAGCGCCGTGGCCCAGGTCGCGTGGGTGGTGCTGGTCGCGGCGCTGTGCTGGGCGGGCGCCCGCGACATCGGCCGCCGGCTCGAGGCCGAGGGCCGGCTGCCCGCGCGCCGTCGCCGCGGC
>NZ_LWGM01000427.1 GCF_001750215.1 Isoptericola variabilis
CGCAGGGTGCGGGTCATCGGGACTCCTTCGTCCGGTCGGGCGGCGGCGCGGCCGGGACACGCCGTCCGCCGCGCGTGGTGGTGCGCTGGAATGCGCTTTCCGAGACCGTAGGCCGCGGCGGGCGACCCCTGGCCGGTGACCTCCCACACGCCGTCGTCGTCCGCCTGCCCCGGCAGGAAGCCGACCGCCAGGCGGGCCGGGATCCCGAGCGACCGGGCCAGGACCACCATGGTGGTGGCGAACTGGACGCAGTAGCCGGTGCGCTGCTGCAGGAAGTCCCACACCGCGTCACCGGTGCGGCCGCGCGGCACCTCGGTGTCGTAGGCGAACCGGGTGGTGTCGCGCAGGTAGGTCTGCAGGGCCACGGCCTGGTCGTACCGCGTCGGCTGGTCGCCGGCGACCTCGGCCGCCACGGCCGCGACGTCCGCGGCGTGCGCCGAGTCCGGCACCGCGAGGAACGCGTCGTCGACGTCGGTGGCCTCCGGGGCGCCGCGCAGCCGGTCGGGGCTCAGCGCCCGCGGGTGCACCCCGATCTCGTAGCGGTCGCCCTCCTGCGTGCGCGGCCCGCCGACCACCTCGTCGCGCCCCGCGTCGTAGCGCCACCCCTCGGCGGGGCCGGCGACGTCCCGCGGCTCGATGGACACGGGGAGCTGGTCCTCCCGCAGGGTGCCCACCGTGACCTCCAGCTCCACGCGATCACCGGTGAGCGGCGCCTCGGCGGGGGCGAGCACGTCCTCGGGGTCGAAGGCCTCGCCCTCCCGCTGCGGGCCGCGGCCCCAGTCCCGGCCGTCGAACGCCGAGAGCGTCATGATCCGCAGCGGGCCGACGTCGTCGCCGGTCGAGCTCGTGTACCGCAGCACCACCTCGTCCGAGCGCGTGGTGAGGCTGCGGTACATGTCCAGGTCCTCGGAGAGGCGCACGGTGCGCGCGGCCGTGGTGAAGGCGTCGGTCCACGACCCGGAGCCGCCCGGCAGCGCCCCGGCGCCGGTGCCCGCGAGGAGGGCCGCGACGGCCACGACGGACGCGGTGAGGGCCGTGGCGGCCGCGCGGCGGTGGCCGGC
>NZ_LWGM01000043.1 GCF_001750215.1 Isoptericola variabilis
CTGCCGAGATGCGTGACCTCGCCCTGCTGCCCAAGGCCCACCTGCACCTGCACTTCACCGGGTCGATGGACGTGCCGCTGCTGCGGCAGATGGCGGCGGGGGCGGCGGGACGGAGCCCGGGGTGTGCGGGCCAGACATGCGATCTCCCTCCGGGACGGTCCGGCGCGGGGCCGGACGGGCGCGGTCGCGCGCCGGGGCGCGGCAGCGCAGCGGGCAGGATGTCACGGTTCGGTCACGTGCGTCGAGCCGGCCTCGGGCCGCCGCGGCGGGCCCGCGCCGCGGGTCGCGAATCGGGTTGCCCGAGGTGAGAGGATCGACCGCGGGTCGCCGGCGACCCACCGAACGCCGCCCCGCGGGCGCGAGCCCGCGGCGCACACACCGAGGAGAACCCGTGCCCGGAGAGAACCTGACCCGCGCCGAGGCGATCGAGCGCGCGAGCGTCGTCACCGCCGTCGAGTCCTACGCCATCGCCCTCGACCTGACCACCGGTCCCACCACGTTCGCGTCCACCACCACGATCCGGTTCGCGGCCGTCGAGGGTGGCAGCACCTTCCTCGACCTCGTCGCGCCGGCGGTCCGCTCGGTGACGCTCAACGGCCGCGAGCTCGACCCCGCCGCGGTGTTCGCCGACTCCCGCATCCGCCTGGAGGGCCTCGCCGCGCAGAACGAGGTGACCGTCGTCGCCGACTGCGCCTACACCAACACCGGCGAGGGCCTGCACCGCTTTGTCGACCCGGTCGACGGCGAGGTGTACCTGTACACGCAGTTCGAGGTGCCGGACGCCCGCCGCGTGTTCGCGACGTTCGAGCAGCCCGACCTCAAGTCGACGTTCCAGCTCACGGTCACCGCCCCGGCGCGGTGGGAGGTCGTCTCCAACCAGCCGACGCCCGAGCCGACGCCGGCCACCGCCGTCGAGGGCGACGAGGACGCCGCCACCTGGACGTTCGGCGCGACGCCGCGGATCTCCACCTACCTGGTGGCGCTCGTGGCCGGCCCCTACGCCGTCGTGCGCAACGAGCTGACCTCCGCCGACGGCCGCACGATCCCGCTGGGCGTGTTCTGCCGCCGGTCGCTGTCGCAGTACATGGACGCCGACTACGTCTTCGAGACCACCCGCCGCGGCTTCGAGTTCTACGAGAAGACGTTCGAGTACCCGTACCCGTTCGACAAGTACGACCAGCTCTTCGTGCCCGAGTACAACATGGGCGCGATGGAGAACCCGGGCTGCGTGACCTTCACCGAGGCGTACGTGTTCCGCGGTCAGGTGCCCGACGGCCGCAAGGAGCGCCGCGTCGTCACGATCCTGCACGAGCTGGCCCACATGTGGTTCGGCGACCTGGTGACGATGAAGTGGTGGAACGACCTGTGGCTGAACGAGTCGTTCGCCGAGTTCGCGTCCACGCTCGCCACCGCCGAGGCCACCGAGTGGGAGGGCGCGTGGACCACGTTCACCGCCTCCGAGAAGACCTGGGCCTACCGCCAGGACCAGCTGCCCTCGACGCACCCGATCGTGGCACCGATCAACGACCTCGAGGACGTGTTCGTCAACTTCGACGGCATCACGTACGCCAAGGGCGCCTCGGTGCTCAAGCAGCTCGTGGCCTGGGTGGGCCGCGAGGAGTTCCTCAAGGGCCTGGCGGCCTACTTCCGCAAGCACGAGTGGTCGAACACCGAGCTGCGCGACCTGCTCGTCGAGCTCGAGGCCACCAGCGGCCGCGACCTCGAGGCGTGGAGCGCCGCCTGGCTCGAGACGGCCGGCGTCAACACGCTGCGCCCGGAGATCACGGTCGACGCCGACGGCACCATCACCGGCTTCGCGGTGCTGCAGTCCGCGCCCGCCGACTACCCGACCATCCGCCCGCACCGCCTCGGCATCGGCTTCTACGACACCGACGGCTCGGGCGCCGTGGTGCGCACGCACCAGGTCGTGGTGGACGTCGACGGCGAGCGCACGGAGGTCGCCGAGCTCGTCGGGCGCGAGCGCCCGGGCCTGGTGCTGCTCAACGACGCCGACCTGGCCTACGCCAAGGTGCGCCTGGACGCCGACTCGCTGGCGTTCGCCGTGGCGAACCTGTCGAAGATCGCCGACTCCCTGGCGCGCGGCGTCATCTGGGGCTCGGCGTGGGACGCGGTGCGCGACGGCGAGACGCCGGCGTCGTCGTTCATCGACCTGGTGCTGAACAACATCCTCGCCGAGACCGAGTCGACCACCGTGACGATGGTGCTGGCCCAGCTCGCGACGGCGTCGTCGGTGTACGCCGACCCCGCCCGCCGCGCCGCGCAGACCGAGCGCGTCGCCGACCGGCTGTGGGACCTGGTCCGCGAGGCGCGGCCGGGCTCCGACCTGCAGCTGCAGCTGGTGCGGGCGTTCGCGACGGTGGCCGCCACGCAGGAGCACGGCGCCGCGCTGCGCGGCCTGCTCGACGGCTCCTCGCCGCTCGAGGGCCTGCAGGTGGACACCGACCTGCGCTGGGACCTGCTGCAGGGCCTCGTCGCCGTCGGGCTCGCGGACGACGCCGAAATCGACGCGCAGCTGGAGGACGACGACACCGCCTCGGGCCGCCAAGCCGCGGCCCGCGTGCGGGCGAGCAAGCCGACGACCGCCGGCAAGGAGGCGGCGTTCGCCTCCATCGTCGACGACGACTCGGCGCCGAACGCGATCATCCGCGCCACGGCGGCCGGCTTCCGCCGCGTCGCCGACCCGGCCGTGCTCGCACCGCTCGTGCAGCGCTACGTCGACGCGCTGCTGCCCATCTGGGAGTCGCGCACGTACCAGATGTCGGAGGAGCTCATCGAGGGCCTGTACCCGGCGCCGGTCGCGTCGGCCGAGCTGCGCGACGCCGTCGCCGGCTGGCTCGAGGCGCACGCCGACGCCGCCCCCGCGCTGCGCCGACTGGTGGTCGAGTCGCTGGCCGACACCGAGCGGGCGCTGCGCGCCCAGGAGGTCGATGCGGCGGCCGCCACCTCCTGACGCCGAGATAGAGAGCTCTTCTGGCGAGATAGAGAGCTCTCCTCGCGAGATGGAGAGCTCTCCTCGCGAGACAGCGAGGGGCTCCGAGGACGTCGTCCTCGGAGCCCCTCGCTGTCTCGCCCTGCCTCGCACGCAGCTACGCGGCGAGACGCCCCCACCGGCCGTGCAGCGCCCGGCGCACGGCGAGGACGTACCCCGTCGGCTCGTCGACGTCGCTCCACCCGGCGCGCTCGATGCGCCAGCCCTCGTCCTCGATCGCCACCTGCCGCTCGCGCTCGCGCCGTCGCACGCCGTCCGGGTCGCCACCGGCGAGACCGGTGTACTTCACCTCGCCGTCGAACTCGACGCCGACCCGGGCCTCCGGCCACCCGACGTCGATCCACCGGTCGCCGAGCGCGGTACGGACCTGCACCTGGGTCTGCGGCCGAGGCAGCCCGGCCTCCAGGAGCAGGAACCGCGCCAGGCTCTCTCCGGGTGACTCGGCACCCGGGTCGGCGAGCGCGACGATCCGCCGCGCCTGCACGACGCCGCGCTTCCCCCGCGACTCCTCGAGCATCTGCTCGAGGAGCCGCAGGTCCGCCCCGTGGCGCAGCGCGCAGTCCAGCACGACGAGCGCCGCCGCCGGCGGCAGCGAGCGCGCGCAGTCGACGGCGGTGCGCTCGATGGTCGTCACGGGCAGCCCGGCGACGGTCGTACGGTCGCGTCGGGGCAACGGTGTCCAGTGCCGCGTGAGCCGATACCGGTGCTCGTAGGAGGCGTCGTCCCGCCGCACCTGGGGCGGGTAGAGCTGCGTCAGGTGGACCCGGTCGTGGAGCCGGTAGGTCCACAGCCCGTGCAGGAGCGCCGCCGTCTCGTGACTGAACCAGTACTCGCTCTCGAGCGTCCGGTACGTCGCGGCCACGCGGGCCAGCACCAGCTCGCGCCGGGTCGCGGCCGGCGGGGCCGCCGGGTCCGACGTCGCGTAGAAGCCGGGCCGCAGCCGCTGGAGGCCTTCGTCAGCGGCGGCGAGAGGATCGACCGCCTCGGCCGTCGTTCCCGTGAGGAGCGTCGGCAGCGCGGGCGGGACCAGCGGCTCGGGAGGTGTGCGGATCGCCATGCGACGACACGTTGCCGCCACGGGTCGACACGGACGACGGCGCCAGCGATCGCTGTGCGCCGCCGTCCCGCCGTGCCGTCTGTGCACAGCGTTCCGGCGGCGCACCCCAGCCGCGGCGACCCACGCCCGGCCCGCCGACGGTCTCTATCTCGGCCGAGGACCGCTCTATCTCGGCGAGAGGGGTCTCTATCTCGGCGGGGCGGGCGGGACCTCGTCAGACGGCGGTCAGCGCTCGTCGTCCATCGCCGCCAGGAGGCTGCGCAGGCGCTGCAGGCCGAAGAGGTCCTCGAGCAGGATCGGGTTGCCGTTGGCGTCGCCCAGCGGCACCTTCCAGTTCGGGTACTCGGTGTCGGTGCCCGGCTGGTTCTGCGAGCGCCGCTCCCCCACCGCGTCGACGAGCTGCACGCCCACGAGCGCGGCCGGCGTCCGGCGCAGGTAGCGGTGCATCGCCTCGACGATCTCCCGCTCGGACGGGTCGTCGCCGACCAGGCCGCGCTCGGCCAGCGCCTGCACGAACATGTCGCGCTCGGCGCGGGCCTTGCGCCGCACCACCGGGACCGGCTCGTCGAGCAGCCCCAGCCGCTCGCGCAGGTCCACGTGCTCGCCGGCCAGGTAGCCGGCGGTCGGCGGCATGTCGTGCGTGCCGACGGTGGCCATCGTCAGGTGCCGGTAGTCCTCCGGCGGCGTCGGGGCGCCGTCGGTCTGCTCGAACCACAGCACCGACGTGCCGAGCACGCCGCGGTCGGCGAGGTACTCGCGCACCCACGGCTCGAACGTGCCGAGGTCCTCGCCGATGAGGATCGCGCCGACGCGCTGCGCCTCCAGGCACAGGATGCCCACGAGCGCCTCGTGGTCGTAGGTGACGTAGGCGCCGTTCGCGGGGCCGGAGCCGCGCGGGATCCACCACAGGCGGAACAGGCCGAGGATGTGGTCGACCCGCAGGGCGCCGGCGTGCCGCAGCACGGTGCGCAGCATGTCGCGGTACGGCGCGTACCCGGCGCGCGCCAGCGCCCGCGGGTTCCACGGCGGCTGCGACCAGTCCTGGCCCTGCTGGTTGTACATGTCCGGCGGCGCGCCGACGGCGACGCCGCGGGCGAGGTAGGCGCCGTTGGCCCACGCGTCGGCGCCGGCGGGGTGCACGCCGACGGCCAGGTCGTGCATGATCCCGACCCGCATGCCGGCCTCGCGCGCCACCCGCTGCGCGGTGCGCTTCTGCTCGTCGCAGACCCACTGCACCCACGTCCAGAACTCGACGCGCTCGGCGAGCTCCTCGCGCAGCGCCTCGACGCCCGGGGCGTCGGGCCCGTCCAGGTCGGCCGGCCACGCCTTGCCGCCGAGGCGCTCGACGATCGCGCACCAGGTCGCGAAGTCGCGCAGGCCCTTGCCCTGCTCGGCGACGAACGCCTCGTACGCCGCCTCGCGGGCGGCGCGCCGGGGCGCGGTGAAGACCACCTCGAGGGCGGCCTTCTTGGCCTCCCACACGGCGTCGCGGTCGATCGGGCCCGGGTCGGTGTCGAGGTCGCGCACCGGGTCGGCGGCCCAATCCACGAGGGACCGGTCGGCGGCGGACAGGTAGGCCGTCTCCGGGATGTCCTCCACCCGCACGTACGCAGGGTTGAGGAACCGGCGGCTGGTGGGCAGGTACGGCGACGGCGTCACGGGCGTGACCGGCTCGGCCGCGTGCAGGGGGTTCACGGCGACGAAGTCGGCGCCGCCCTGGTGGGCCGCGAGCCACGCGATGTCCGCGAGGTCGGCGAGGTCGCCCATGCCCCACGACGTGCGCGAGCGCACGGAGTACAGCTGCACGAGCAGGCCCCACAGCTGGCCCTCGCGCAGCTGCGGCGGGTCCAGCCGCGCCGGCGTGACGGCGAGCGTGCCGCGGGCCTCCGTGCCGTCGGTGGCCGCGTGCAGCGAGTGCCAGCCCAGCGGCAGGTCGGTCGGCAGCGCGAACGTCGCCCGCCCGACGCGGCGGCCGTCCACGGTGCGCGGCTCGACGTACAGGTCGAGCTGCGTCAGCTCGCGCCGCTCGCGGCGGGCGCGCGCGGGGGCGCCGGGTTCGGCGCCGTCGATCTCCACCCAGACGGTGACCTCGGCCCCGTCGGCGACGTGCACGGGCACGGTCGCCTCCTCGCCCTCGCGCACGACGACGCTGGGCGGCACCACGTGCCGCCACGCCTCGTCCCGCTCGCGGACCAGGCTCAGCTCGACCTGCTGCGGCGTCGAGGCCGGCACGTCCAGCGCCTCGAGCACCGCGACGAGCGTGGGACCGCTGACGTGCTTGGTCGTCCCGTCGAAGCCCTCGTACTCGGTGCGCACCCCGTGCAGGTGGGCGAGCTCGCGCAGCTCCGCGGGCACCTCGTCGGGCGTCGTCGTCTCCTGGGTCACGGGACGATCCTGCCACCTGTGCCGTCTCCCAGCAGGTCACGGCCGCGGGGCGCCGCTAGTTCCACCCGCTGCGGCCCCCCCGGCGTGGCGCATCCCACGGCCGGTCCGCCGCAGCCGTCCCCGTCGGTCTCACGCGACCTCCACACGCCGCCGCTACGGTGGCCCGCGTGATCGACCTCGGACCGACCACCCTGACCGCCCGCCTCCACGCCGCGGCCGCCGCCCCGAACCCGTCGCCCGGGCCCTCCGACGGGCTCGACGAGGTGGTGGAGCAGAGCCAGCAGCTCGCCAACGACTCCTGGGAGTGGCTGACCGGGTGGCCGCTGCAGGTCGCGATCATCGTGGCGGTGGGCGTGCTGGCGCTCGCCCTGGTGCGCCGCACGATCAAGCACGTGACCGAGCGGATCGCGTCCGGCGCCACCCGCGTGACTGGGCCGGGCGGCGGCGCCTCGACGGCCGCGACGTCGTCGACGGCGTCGTGACCAACCCCCTCGCGCACGCGGTGGCGACGGCGCTGGCGGTCGGCGGCGTGCTGGCGGCCGACGACGTGGCCGAGGTGGTGCTCGACCTGCGCCGGGCGCACCCCATCGAGGCGGACGACACCTCGTCCGGACGGGTGACCGCCCGCGACGGCTCCCGCTTCGGCTTCGGGCTCACGCTGTGCGCCCCGGAGGCCTCCTCCCCCGCCCGGGTGCTGGTGCTCGGCACCCGGGGCGAGATCGAGCTGGCCTACGAGACCGACCGGGTCACCGTGCGCACGCCCGACGGCGTCACCGAGCGCACGTACGGCCGCACGCCGCTGCTCGACGACCTGCTCGACGCGCGCGCGGAGCGCGAGGCCGGGCGGACGGCGGTGCTGCGCTGCGACGCGCGGTCCACCGGGGCGTTCATGCGGGTGCTCGAGGCCGTGCGCACGGCCCCCGACCCCGCCCCGCTGCCCGCCGCCGCCGTCACCTGGCGCGGCGAGGGCGACGAGCGCCGTGCGGTGGTCGCCGACGTCGAGGCCTGGTGCGAGCGGGCCGCGCGCGAGCAGCGCACGTTCGCCGAGCTGGGCGCCTGGGCCTGACCGGCCGGGACGGCGGCGCGGCGCTTCCTACCGCCGCGCCCCGTCCCGCCACGGCACCACGGGCTCGTCGCGGTAGGTCCAGGCGTACAGGTACCGCACGTCGAACCGGCCGGCGCAGCGCCCGCAGGACAGGGGTCGCGAGGGGCGCCGGAAGCGGGTGACGCGGTGGCCCGCCGGGCACACGCCGACCCAGTCGCCCTCGACGGCCGGCGCGGCCGGGTCCACGGTGCGCCGTCCGGTCGCACCGATTCGCACCGCGGTGGCGCGCCAGACGGCGTCGTGCCCGTGGCGCGGCCCGACCAGCGCGTGCGCGACCTCGTGCAGCACGGTCTCGCGCACCTCGGCCTCGGCGTGCAGCGCGGTCAGCTCCCGCGACAGCGTGACGCGCCGCAGGTCGTGGCGGCACTGGCCCGCGCGGCGGCGGGCCCGGTCCCAGGCGAACGCCCACCCGTGCAGACCGTGCTCGTCGAGCAGGCGGCGGGCCAGCGCGGCGGCGGCGTCGAGTTCCACGCCCGGCACCGTACCCGGCGCCGCCGACGCCGCCCGGCGGCCGGCGGCCGCGCCCGCTCAGTCCCCCGGCTCAGTCCTCGGCAAAGTTTTCGGCTCAGTCCTCGGTAAAGACCTCGGCCCAGTCCCCGGCTCAGTCCTCGGCCGGCGGGATCGGGAAGTTCGCCCGGAACACGTTGTCCGGGTCCCAGTCGCGCTTGAGCCGGCGCAGCCGCGTCAGCGTCTCGCCCGGGAACGCGTCACCCAGCCGCTCCGGCCGGGTGTCGGTGTCGAACGACAGGTACAGCCCGTCCGTGCGCGGCCCCATCTCGCCGTCCCACAGCGGGTCCAGGTGCTCGTGCGAGGAGCCCATGGCCGACAGCAGGAAGTTCTGGTGGCGGTGGGCGTACGCCGTGGCGTCCGGAGCGACGTCGTGCGCCGCGCCGCCGGTGGCGCGCAGCGACAGCAGGTAGGCGGCTCCCGAGCCGGCCACCCGCTCCAGGGCCCGCGCCACGTCCCGGTCGAGGTGGTCCACCAGGCCGGAGCGCACCACCGGGTCGCCGCCGCCGGTGTGGTGCCGCTCGGCCGGGGCCACGACGGCGGAGTACGGCAGCAGGTACGCCTGGTGCTGCAGCACCGGCCCGGCGTCGGCCAGGCGCTCGAGCTCGGCCACCGCGGCCGTCGCGTCGTCGTCCGCCCACACCGTCATCAGCTGCGCGACCGGGCCCCCGCCGCGCCGCCCGCCGCCGGGCGACATCATGAGGAAGCTGGTCAGCTCGCGCGGGGCGTCCTCGACCGCGGCCGCCCAGCGCTCGAGCAGGCCCGCGGTGTCGGTCGCGTCCAGGGCCATCTGCGAGAAGACGACGTCGCCCACCGGGCCGGCCTCGAGCTCGAAGGACGTGACCACCCCGAGGTTGGCCCCGGCGCCGCGCAGGCCCCAGAACAGCTCGGGGTTCTCGTCGGCGGACGCCCGCACCAGCCGCCCGTCGGCGGTGACGACGTCGGCCGCCACGACGTGGTCGATGGTCAGCCCCTGCAGCCGCCCGAGCAGCCCGATGCCCGCCGTCGTGGCCAGGCCGCCGACGCCGACGCCGCCGTAGTCGCCGGAGGTGATCGCCCAGCCGCGCGGCGAGAGCTCCTGGGCGACGCGCCCCCAGGTCGCCCCGGCGCCGACCCGCACCCGCCGGGTGGCCTCGTCGAGCACCTCGATCCGGTCCAGCGCGCCGAGGTCGACCACCACGCCGCCGTCGTTGGTGGAGCGGCCGCTGATGCCGTGGCCGGCCGAGCGGACGCCGAGCGGCACGTCCTGGGCGCGGGCGTACGCGAGCGCCTGCGCCACCTCCTCGGGGTCGCGTGGGCGCAGCACCAGGCCCGGCGCGCCGCTGCGCAGGTAGTTGTGCCGCAGGCCGGCGTAGGCCCGGTCGCCGGGCTCGACGGCACGTCCCGCGAGCGCCGGCGGCACCGCCGCGTAGTCGATGCCGGGCCGTCGCAGGGCGACGGCGCGGGCGCCGCGGCGCGCTGCCGCCGGCGTCGTGCCCGCGGCCTCCCGCTCCTTGGCGACCCGCTCGCGCACCGCGGGGGCGACCTCCTCGCCCACCCGGCGCACGACGTCCGGGTCGTCCGTCGCGACGACGAAGGTGCCGATCCCGTCCTCGAGCGCCAGGCGCACGAGCCGGTCGACCCACTCCTGCGTCGAGCCCTCCGGCGGGGTGACGTTGAGCAGCCGCCGCACCTCGGCCGGGTCGCGGCCGGCGCCGCGGGCCGCCTCGTCGATGACGGCGTTGCCGCGCTGCAGGTCGCCGGGCTTCAGGTAGCCCTCCGACGGCAGCCAGCCGTCGGCGGCGGTGCCCACCAGCCGCAGCATCCGCGGCTTGTACGCCCCGAGCCAGATCGGCACGTCGTGCGCCGGCGCGGGCCCGCGCTTGGCGCCGACGACGCGGTGGTGCGTGCCCTCGACGCGCACCGGCAGGCGAGTGCCGGTGTCCCACAGCGCACGGATCACCTCGACCGCCTCGGCGAGGGCGTCCACCGACTCCCCCGGGGAGAGCCGCGGCGCCCCCATGGCCTCGATGGCGTCCCAGAACCCGCCGGCGCCCAGCCCCAGCGCCACGCGGCCCCCGGAGAGCAGGTCGAGGCTCGCGGCGGCACGGGCCAGGACGGCCGGCGGGCGCAGCGGCACGTTGAGCACGTTGCCCGCCAGCGTGACGCGCGACGTCTGCGCGGCGGCCCAGGTGAGCAGCGTCCAGGTGTCGTGGAAGGCCGGCTGGTACGGGTGGTCCTGGAAGGTGACGAGGTCGAGCCCGGCCTCCTCGGTGAGCCGCGCGAGACGCACGGGGGCCTGCGGGTCGGCGTTCGTGGGCGTGACGAAGGTGCCGAACACCAGGTCGTGGCCGTAGTCGGGCATGCGCGTCGCTTCCTCGCTCGGACGGAGATCGTCTGTGTCACAGACGATATCAGCGACAACCCTTCTGCCGGGCGACGTGTTCCCGACTACGATCGAGGCGTGACCTCCGCCCGCCCCGCCGCCGCCCCGGCGGCCGTCGACCGCCCCTCGGCGCTCGGCTGGTCGCTCGCCGCGCTGCTGCGGGAGTGGAGCACGCGCGTCGAGCGCGTGGCCGGCGAGCTGCCGCACGGCACGCGCGGGTACCAGGTGCTCGCCGCGGTGGTGCACGACGCGCCGCCGACGCAGGCGGCGCTCGCCGCCCGCCTGGGCATCGACCGCACCGTGATGACGTACCTCATCGACGCCTTCGTGGGGTGCGGCCTGGTCGAGCGCCGGCAGGACACGGCCGACCGCCGCGCCCGGCGCATCGTCGCCACCGACCATGGCCGCGGCGTGCTCGAGGCGGTCGACGCCCGCGTCCGGGCGGCGGAGGCCGAGCTGCTCGGCGGGCTGGCCGAGGACGAGCGCGCAGCGCTGCGGGCGCTGCTGGAGCGGGCCGCGGACGCCGTCGCGCACGACGAGGACCGCTGCGCCGTCGTCGCGCGGGCCGCGACGCCCGCCGCGGGCTGACGGCGCGGGCCGGCACCGGCCTCAGCGGCCCCGCGCGCCCTCGCCCCGGTCCTCGCGGGCGAGGCCGGTCTGCTCGTAGAACCCCCAGATGTGCCGGCGCGCGTGCTGCTCGGCGGCCGCGACGTCGCCCGCGCGGACCGCGGCGAGGATCTGCCCGTGCTCCTCGGCCAGCCGCGCGGCGTGCTCCGGCCACGCCGTGAGCCGCTGCGCGCCGGCCGCGACGTAGGAGCCGACGGCGGCGCGCAGGCCCGCGAGGATCGCCTCGACGAGCGGGTTGCCGCAGCGGCGCACGAGCGCGAGGTGGAAGTCCTGGTCCAGGGCCACGAAGTCGGGCACGGCGAGGCCCGGCGCACGCATGGCGTCGAGGAGCTCGCGCAGGTCGCCGTCCCCGCCGTCGGACCACCGCGCCGCCGCCTGCCCCACCGCCCACGTCTCGAGCACCGCGCGGGTGGCGACCACGTCGGCGACCGGCAGCGTGCCGGAGGCCACGTGCAGGCGGACGGCGGCCCCCAGGCCGGCGGCCGGCCGGTCGATCACCGTCGCGCCGGCGCCGGGGCCCGAGCCGACGGCGGTGCGCACGATGCCCATGGCCTCGAGCACGCGGATGGCCTCGCGCACCGACGGCCGCGACACCCCCAGCTCCTCGGCGAGGGCCCGCTCACCCGGCAGGCGCTCGCCGAGCGCCCACCGGCCGGCGGCGAGATCGGCCTCGACGCGGGCCAGGACCAGTTCGTGAGCGCGCACGGCGTCAGGCTACGGGGTGCCCCGCCGGGTGGTGCCGCACCGGTGGGTGCCGCACGGGTGGGTGCCGCACGGCCCGGCGCCGGGCGGGCACCCCGGTGCATCACGGAGAATGGACACCCGTGACCGACTCCGCCGCGATCTCCTCCGAGCCCGACGCGCTCTTCGACGTCCCGCCCGAGGCCCGCCGCCCCCGCGTGCGCGTCGTGCTGCTGACGGGCCCGTCCGGCTCCGGCAAGTCCGCGCTGGTGCGCCGCCTCGGCCTGCCCGCCGTCATGCTCGACGACTTCTACCTCGACGGCGACCACCCCGGGCTGCCGCGGCGGTTCGGCATCGTGGACTGGGACGACGCGGGCAGCTGGGACCAGGACGGGGCGCTGGAGGCGCTGCGCACCCTGGCGACGACGGGTCGCGCCGAGCTGCCGGTCTACGACATCCCGACCAACCGCCGCACCGGCACGACCGTGCTCGACACGGCCGGGGCGCCGCTGGTGGTCGCCGAGGGCGTGTTCGCGGCGGAGCTGGTGGCGGCCTGCCGGGCCGAGGGGTTCCTCGCCGACGCGATCTGCCTGCGCCGCCCGCGGCTGGTGACGTTCTGGTTCCGGTTCCTGCGGGACGTGGCGGAGGCCCGCAAGCCGCTGCCGACGCTGATGCGCCGGGGGTGGGCGCTGCTTCGGGCCGAGCCGGCGATGGTGGGGCGCTGGGCGGCGCAGGGCTGCCGCCCGACGACGCCCGTGCAGGCGGAGCGGGACATCCGCGCGCTCGCCCGGGTGACACCCCCGGAGAACGTCATCGGAAGTTAACAGCACGGTCATGCCCTCCTCACCTGGTGCCATGACGCTGGGCGCGGAGGTGGTTCGATGACCCAGCGCACGCCCGGGGCCGGTGCCCTGCGGATCCTGTCCCTGTACGAGGGCTTCTTCTCCGGCGGTGCCCGCCAGCTGCACACGACGGTGGTGGCCGGCCTGCACACGGGCGGGCGACAGCAGCACTCGGCGCTGAGCATCCACCGCGAGGTGCGCCGGGAGGCCACGCTGCAGCGGATGGAGGACGACCAGCGCTACCAGACGCTGCGCGCCGCCGGCGTGCGGGTCGCCTCGCTCGGCCGCACCGCCGACTCGGACGACGACCCCCGGTCGTTCACGCCGGCGGAGATGGAGGTCGCCGCCCGGCAGGCGCGCTCGGCGCACGTGGTGATGTCGCTCAAGGAGCAGCCGCTGCGCCTGGTCAACCACGCCGGCTTCCCGGAGCGGCCCGTCGTGGCGTGCCTGCACCGGTCGGACCCGGAGAACTCCGGCTCGGCGCTCGACGACCTGCTGGTGGCCGCCGACACCGGCCGCCTCGCCGCCGTCGTGTGCTGCGCCGAGTCCACGCGCGACGCGTACCTGCGCGCCGGCGTGCCGGCGAGCCTGCTGCGCGTCATCCCCAACGGCATCAACCTGGCCCGGTTCCGGCCGGTCTCCGGCGCGCGCCGCCTGGCGCTGCGCGGGGCGGCCGGGCTGCCGGTGGACGCGGAGGTCGTCGTCTACGCCGCCCGCTACGACACCATGAAGAACCCCGGCCTGTTCGTGGCCGCCGCCCGGCAGTACCTGGAGCGCGACCGGCGCGGGCACGTGGTGATGTGCGGCGCCGGCATGAGCCCGGCCAACCCCGACCTGGTGGCCGAGCTGGAGCTCGCGTTCGGCGACCGGCCCGACCTGCTCGAGCGCGTGCACCCGCTCGGCGTGCGCGCCGACATGGAGCTCGTCTACGCGATGGCGGACGTCGTCGCCCTCACCTCGCTGTTCGGGGAGGCCGCGCCGCTGTGCCTCATCGAGGGCGCGATGTGCGGCGCCGTGCCCGTGACCACACCGGTGGGCGACAGCGCGCGGATCGTGCACGGGATCGGGTTCGTCACGGGGTTCGACCCCGCGGAGATCGCCGAGACGTGGATCGAGGCCGCCGCTCGCCGCGGCGAGCTGACGCCGGCGCTCGCCGCGGCCCGCCCGCGGTTCAGCCACGTGCGGATGCTGGCGGGCTACGGCGCGGTGCTCGAGCGGGCCCACCGCGGGGCGGGCAGGCGTCTGCTGCACGTCTGACCCGCACGCCCGACCCGCACGCCCGGCTCGCCACCCGGTGCGGTGGCCTGCACCGATAGGATCGGAGGCGTGTCCTCCCCCCGCCCCGCCGCGGCCGTCGGCCCCCTGAGGCGCCGGGTGCTGGCCGACCACGTGTTCGACCAGGTGCTGACGATGCTGCTCGACGGCACCCTGCCGGCCGGCAGCAACCTCAACATCGACGGCCTGGCGCGCCAGCTCGACGTCTCCCCCACCCCGGTGCGGGAGGCCCTGGCGCGCCTGGAGGCGACGGGCATGGTGCGGCGCGTGGCGCTGCGGGGCTACTCGGTGGCTCCGGAGCCGACCACCAAGGAGCTGGCCGACCTCATGGACGCCCGGCTCACCGTCGAGCCCGCCAACGCCTGGTACGCCTGCCAGCGGGGCGGGCCGGAGTTCCTCGCGGCGCTCGAGCAGGCCGTCGCCGACCTCGAGGCGGCGCCGAACGGGCCCACCTACCAGGAGTTCCGCGACTACTGGGCGGCCGACGAGCGGTTCCACGAGCTGGTCGCCGAGGCGGCCGACAACGCCTACCTGCACGCCGCGTACGCCGCGCTCGGCGGCCTCCTGCAGCGCTTCCGGCAGTTCTCCGGCCGCGGCGTCACCGACAAGGAGGTCGCGGTGCGCGAGCACCGCGCGGTCCTCGACGCGCTGCGCTCCGGCGACGCCGACCGCGCTCGCGAGCTCATGGCGCGGCACATCGAGGGCGTCAAGGCGCGCTCGCTCGCCGAGCGCGCCTGAGCACCCACCGGGACGGGCTCGGCACGCGAGAGGGCGCCCCGCCGGCCGGCGGGGCGCCCTCTCTCCTGAGCCCTGCGCGGTCACCCGCGCGGCTGCGTCGACGCGTCAGCGCGCGGCGGTCCCGGTGGCCGGGGCCGCCTCGGGCTGCCCGACGGCGCGGCGCTGGATGCGCTGCACCACGCCGCGCGCGGCGAAGGTGCCGACGGCGCCGAGCCACAGCACGGCCATGAGGAAGTACATGCCCGCCGCGGTGCTGCCCGAGGCCTCGGTGAAGATGCCGACCACGTACGGGCCGATGAACCCGCCGAGGTTGCCGAACGAGTTGATGCCGGCGATGGCGACGGCGGCCGTCGCCCCCGCGAGCACGCCGCTGGGCAGCGCCCAGAACACGCCGGCGTTCGAGTACACGCAGAACGCCGCCAGCGAGAGCGCGGCGAGCTGCGCCACCGGCGAGGTGAAGAACGCGCTCGCGCCCATGCCGAGGCCGGCACCGACGAACAGCACCGCCAGGGGCACCCAGTTCTCGGAGAACTTCTTGGACGCCCAGCGCGAGGTCACCAGCACGCCGACGAGCGCGAAGACGTACGGGATGTCGGTGAGCAGACCGGTCTGCATGTTCGACGTGGAGAACCGGTCCACCACCTGCGGCAGCCAGAACGACAGGCCGTAGACGCCGACGGTGGAGGGGAAGAACAGCAGGGCGAAGGTGAGCACGCGCTTGTCGAGCAGGGTGCGCAGCGGGTTCTTGCCGTCCTCCTGGCCGCGCTGGCGCTTGTCCTTCTCCAGCTCGCCCTCGATCCACGCGACCTCGTCGGCCGACAGCCACGACACCGAGCGCGGGTTCTCGGGCAGGAGCTTCCAGGTCGGGATGGCCATGACCACGGCGGCCGCGCCGACCACGAGGAACAGCCACTGCCAGCCCACCATGCCGAGGCCGGAGACGCCGAGCAGCCAGCCGGCCAGCGCGACATGATCAGGAACGCCAGCGGCGCGGAGATCACGAACGTGCCCGTGGCCTTCGTGCGGTGCCGGTGCGGGAACCAGGTCGTGAGGTAGAAGATCACGCCCGGGTAGAAGCCCGCCTCGGCGACGCCGAGCAGGAAGCGCAGCACGTAGAAGCTGATCGGCCCCTGCGTAAAGGCCATCGCCATCGTGATGAGGCCCCAGGTGACCAGGATGCGCACGAACCACATGCGCGGCCCGTACTTCTGCATCAGGACGTTGCTCGGCACCTCGAACAGGAAGTACGCGATGAAGAACAGCCCGGCGCCGAGCCCGAAGGCGGCGTCGCCGATGCCGACGTCGGCGCCCATGTGCAGCTGGGCGAACCCGACGGCGGAGCGGTCGACGTAGGCGACCGTGTAGAGGATGACCAGCAGCGGCAGCAGCTTCGTCGTGATGCGCTTGACGAGGGCGGCTTCGTTGACCACGAAAGACTCCTGTGTCTTCGGCGCCGGGCAGCGATGCCCGGCCAGGGAGTTGGCGGGAGGGAGAGGGACGGGGGCGCGTCAGGCCGTCGGGGCCGGGCCGAGGGTGCGCACCAGGCGCCCCATCTCGCTGTACGCCTTGTTGCGGTAGGCGACCAGCGCCTTGACCTGCTCCGGGGTGTAGTCGCGCAGCAGGCCCTTGCCGTTCTTCACGCCGCGACGGTCGTCGGCCACGGCGTCCTTGATGAGCTGCGGGGTGCTCAGGCGCTCGCCGAAGGCCTCCTCGAAGGTGCGGAAGCCGCCGGCGTAGACGTCGAGGCCGGCCTGGTCGGCGATGGCGAACGGGCCGAAGAAGCCGAGGCGGAACCCGAACGTGGTGCGCACGATCGTGTCGACGTCCTCGGGGCTCGCGATGCCCTCCTCGGCGATCGACATGGCCTCCTTGAGCAGCACGTACTGGAGGCGGTTGAGCACGAAGCCGGGCACGTCGGCGACGATCGCGGCCTGCCGGTCGGCGCGGGCGAGCAGCTCCTTGACCACGGGCACGACGGCCTCGTCGGTGCGGTCGCCGAGCACCAGCTCGACGCCCGGGATGAACGGCGCCGGGTTGGAGAAGTGCACCGTGAGGAACCGCTCGGGGTTCTGCACCGCGGTGGACAGCGTGCGCGCCGGGATCGTGGAGGTGTTGGAGCCGATGATGGCGTCCGGCCGCGCCGCGGCGGAGATGCGCGCCAGCACGTCATGCTTGACCTCGACCTGCTCGAAGACGGCCTCCTCGACGAAGTCGACGTCGGCGACGGCCTCCTCGATCGACGGGGCGGCGGTGAGGTTCTTCCGGATCGTCTCGGTGGCGCCGGTGTCGAACAGGCCGGCGTCCTCGAACTCGCGCGCCTCGGCGAGCAGGCGCTCGAGCGCCGCCGCGGCCGCGTCGGCGGAGACGTCGGCGATGGTGACGGGCAGCCCGGCCAGCGCGAGGGACTGGGCGATCCCGCCGCCCATGTAGCCCGCCCCGACGACGGCGACGGTGCTGATGCTGGTGACCACGATGGTCCTCCTAGGGATGGTGCGGTGGTGCGAAGGAACAGGGGGTGGGGCGCGACGCGTCAGCGCGTGACCGCGGCCCCGGGCGCCGCGACGCGGCGCGCCTCGGCGAGGACATCGCCGAGCGCGGCGACGTCGTGGGCGAAGCGGCCGAGGAACACGCCGTCGACCGCGGGCGCGAGCGCCGTGAGGGTGCCGGGGCCGGCCGCCCCGCCGTAGACGACCCGGCCGGGCACCCCCAGCCCGGCGAGGGCGGCGTGCAGCCGGTCCGCGACGGCGACGACGTGCTCGGGCCCGGCGGGCTCCGGCGCGCCGATCGCCCACACGGGCTCGTACCCGACGACGACGTCCGTGGCACCGGTGCCCGTCAGGGCGTCGGCGAGCTGGGCGGCGGCGACGTCGGCGGCCTCGTCCGCCGGCAGGCGCTCGGTCTCGCCGACGCACAGCAGCGGCACGACGCCGGCCTCGGCGAGACGCGCGACCTTGGCGCGCACGACCTCGTCGGTGTCGCCGAACCGGGCCCGCCGCTCGGCGTGGCCGACGACGGCGTACCGGCAGCCGAGCTCGGCCAGCAGCGGCGCGGTGACCTCGCCGGTCTGGGCCCCGGCGTCGGACGGCGCGACGTCCTGCGCGCCCCACGCCACCGCGGTGCCCTCCAGGACCCGCGCCGCGACGGGCAGCAGCGGGAACGACGGCAGCACCGCGAGCTCGACCGCCCCGGCGCCCGAGGCGCCGTCGACGGCGCCACCGACGGCGAGGTCGCGGACCCCGGCCAGCCAGTCCGCCGTGGCCGCCGCGCCCAGGTAGGCCTTGAGCGAGACGGCGACCAGCGGCGGACGCGGTGTCGGCATGGGCGTCGGCATGGGCTCCGGCGTGGGCTCCGGCGTCGAGGACATCAGCAGGACCCGGCGGCCTCGGGAGCGGTGCCGGCGGCGGCCTCGACCTCGCCGATCGCCGCGACCTTCGGCGCGGACGACGAGGACGGGTCGAACCGGTAGCCGAGCCACTCGCGCACCAGGCGCTTGGCCAGCTCGATGCCGATGACGCGCTGGCCCAGGCACAGCACCTGCGCGTCGTTGGACAGCACCGAGCGCTCGACGGAGAAGGAGTCGTGCGCCGTCACCGCGCGCACGCCCGGCACCTTGTTGGCGCTGATCGCCACGCCGAGGCCCGTGCCGCAGACCAGCAGGGCCCGGTCGGCGTCGCCCGCGGCGACCATGCGGGCCGCGGCGGCGCCGACGTACGGGTAGTGCGTGTGCTCGTCCGAGCCGACGCCGACGTCGACCACCGACGCGACGCGCTCGTCCTTCTCGAGCTCGGCCTTGAGGATCTCCTTGTAGTCGAACCCCGCGTCGTCGGAGCCGACCACCAGGCGCAGCGTGTCGGTCATCAGGAACCCACCTTCGTCTCGTCAGCGGCGGCGCCGAGCGCGGCGCCGGCCTCGGCCAGGAGCATCGCGAGCGACGTCGCGCCCGGGTCGGGCACGCCGAGGCTCTTGTCGCCGAGCACGCGGGAGCGGCCGCGGCGGGCCGCGATGTCCTTCGTGGACTCGGCGCCGGAGCGGCCGGCGTCGACCGCCGCGCGCCAGGCGGCGGCCAG
>NZ_LWGM01000428.1 GCF_001750215.1 Isoptericola variabilis
CGGTGCGGCCCGGCCGCGGCGAGCCCGGCGCGCAGCGCGGCGAGCGAGCGTTCCGCCACGAGCGGGGCCGCGTGGGAGTGGCGGGGCAGCTCCACGGCGACCAGGCCGCGGTAGCCGACGTCCTGCAGGGCGGCGAGGACGGGCGGGAGGTCCACCTCGCCCTGGCCGAGCTCGAGGTGCTCGTGGACGCCGCGGCGCATGTCGTCGACCTGCACGTGCGCGAGGGCGTCCCCGACGCCGCGCACGCACGCGTCCGGCGCGGCGTCCTCGTTGCAGCGCAGGTGCCCGACGTCGATCGTGACGCGCACGCGCTCCGGGTCGCCGAGCCGGCGGCGCAGCTCCGCGACGTCGGCCAGCCGCTCGACGAACATGCCGGGCTCCGGCTCGACCGCGAGGGTGACGCCGGCGCGCTCGGCGTGCGGCAGGACGGCGTCCAGGCCGGACAGGACCCGGTCCCAGCCCTGCGCCGGCGTGGCCCCCGCCGGCAGGATGCCGGACCACAGGGAGACGACGTCGCAGCCCAGGTCGGCGGCGACGGCCACGGCACGGCGCAGCAGCTCGACCCGGCGCTCGCGTCCCGCGTCGGAGACGAGCGTCGGCTCGTGCTTGCGGCGCGGGTCGAGCACGTACCGGGCCCCGGTCTCGACGGCCACGGCGAGCCCGTGCCGCTCGAGCAGCGCCGCGACCGCGGCGGTCCGGGCCGCCAGGTCGGGGGCGAACGGGTCCAGGTGCTGGTGGTCGAGGGTCAGGGCTACCCCCTCGTAGCCCAGGTCGGCCAGGACGGCGAGGGCGTCCGGCAGGCGGTGGTCGGCGAACCCGTTGGTGCCGTAGGCGAGGCGCAGGCTCATGTCGCCGAGATGATCCGGGTGCCGCGGCGGGCCGCGGCACCGGCGACCAGGAGCGCGGCACCGACGAGCGGTGCGCCCGCGGCCGCGGTGAGCGCCGCCTGGAGCGGGACCAGCCCGCGGATCCCGGTGCCGGTCGCCCTGCGGACGGTCGCGGCATCGGGCCTGCGCACGGCGTCCGCCTGCGCGCGGCCGACCAG
>NZ_LWGM01000429.1 GCF_001750215.1 Isoptericola variabilis
CTGCGCGGCTGAGGCCCGCGCCCGCCCGCTCCACCTCGCGCACGGCGCGGGGCCCGGCTCAGCCGGGCCCCGCGCCGTGCGCCGTGAGCCACCGGACGGCGAGGGCGTCGACGAGCTGCGCGCCGAGGCTGCCGGGCAGGTCCACCACGTGCGCGGCCTGCGGCACCTCGACGAGCTCGACGTCGACGCCGGCCGCGCGGGCGTCGTCGACGAAGGCCCGGGCACCGGCAGGCGGCACGATCTGGTCGTGCTCCGGCACCACTACCAGGGTGGGCGGCGCCGCGGGGGTCGCGTGCGTGGCGGGCGAGATCGCGCGGTAGCGGTCGGGGTGCTCCGCCGGGCTGCCGCCGGTGTAGGCGCGGGCCATCCACCGGGTGAGGGGCCCGAGGGCCGGGTCGGGGTTGTCGTGGAACCCGACCGGGTCGGCGATGGGCGAGGTCACCACGACGGCGTCGGGCACGGGCAACCGGCCGCCGCAGGACGGCTCCAGCGTGCCGGCCGCGGCCCGGTAGGCGACGTTGAGGGCCAGGTTGCCGCCGGCGGACGCGCCCAGGAGCGCGAGGCGCTCGGTGTCCCCGCCCAGGTCGCCCGCGTGCTCGGCCAGCCAGGCCAGCGCGCACGCCACCTGCGGCTCCGCCGCGTCCCACCGGTGCACGGCCGCGTCGGAGAGGCTGTAGTCGACGTTCGCCACCACCCAGCCGCGCTCGCGCAGGTGGTCCAGGTGGGCGAGACCCACCGGCGCCTGCCGGGAGCTGCCCACCCAGCCGCCGCCGTGCAGCCACACGGCCACGGGGGCGTCGCCGTCGGCGCCGGGCGGCGCCCACACCGACAGCTCGACCGGCTCCCCGTCCTGCGTCGTGTACGCCACCGTGGTGTCGGGTGCCGGCACCGGGTCCGGCCGGGGGAGCGGCTCGACCGCGACGTCGGCGGCGCGCGCGGCGTCCAGCAGCCGGTCGAGCACGACGGCGCACCCCAGGAGGCCGGCGACGGCGGCCACGACGACGGCGGCCCGCAGCGCGGTGCGCCGCACCC
>NZ_LWGM01000430.1 GCF_001750215.1 Isoptericola variabilis
GGCCGGCCGCCCTCGACGGCCGCGGCGCCGCCCTCGACGACGGCGATGCCCGACGCCGCCTGCACGATCGAGTCGAAGCCGCGCCGCTGCGCCCACGGGCCCTGCCCGCCCCACGCGTCGACGCGGGCGTGCACCACCCCCGGCGGCACGCGCAGGCCCAGCGCCTCGAGCGACCCCGGCCGGTACCCCGTGACCAGCACGTCGGCGTCGGCCAGCAGCCGGTGGGCGCGCTCGAGGTCGCCCTCGCCGCGCAGGTCCAGCAGGGCGGTGCGCTTGCCGTGCCCGGTGTCGAGGTGCACCCAGCGGATCTCGGCGGGCACCGGCGGGTCGACCCGCAGCACCTGCGCCCCCAGCAGCGCGAGGGTGCGGGTGGCCACGGGGCCGGCGAGGACGCGGGTCAGGTCGAGGACGCGCACGCCCGCCAGCGGCCGCCGCGGGTCCCGCGGCTCCGCGTGGCGCGCGACGCCGCCGGCCTCCTCGGCCGTGCCGGCGGCGTCGTCGGTGCGGTCCCAGGCACGGTCCGACTCGTGCCGGCCCGGCTCGAGCGGCCCGTCGTCGCGGGCCTCGACGCGCACCAGCGGCCCGCCGGCGGCGGCGCGGCCCATGTCCGAGGCTCGCCACTCCTCCTCGGTGCGCACGCGCACGACGATCGCCCCGGACTGCGCGGCGCCGTCCTCCAGCGCCTGCGCCGAGCGGCGGGCGATCGTGGCGGCCGCCTCCTCGCGGCTCGCGCCGTCGTGCAGGCCGAGCAGCGCGAGCAGCCGGGTGCGGTGGTGCGGGTAGTTGGCGTGCGTGCGCACCCAGCCGTCGGCGGTGCGGAAGAAGCCGGACAGGGGAGCGAAGGCCTCGACCTCCTGGCCGTCGAGCCGGAACAGGCGCTCGGAGGAGAACGCCGCGGCGATGCGGTCGGCCTCCAGGGGCGCGGTGGCCAGCGGGCCCGACGCGCCCGCCCGGACCGCCGCCCGGCGCACCGCCTCCACCGAGCCGAGCGCCAGGTGCAGGGCCGGCAGCGTCGCGGCGAGCCAGGGC
>NZ_LWGM01000431.1 GCF_001750215.1 Isoptericola variabilis
CGGCGCGCCGCTCCGGCGTGCCGGCGTCCCGGGCCAGCTGGCCCGCGAGGCCGCCGCCCGGGCCCCGCGCCGCACGACCTCCACCGTGCTGGCCCTCGCCCTCGGCCTGGCCCTGATCGCCTTCGTGACGGTCGTCGCCACGTCCCTCCAGCGAGGCATCGCCGGCACCTACCGCGAGACCGTGACCGCCGACGTCGTCGTGGAGAGCGCCCGCGGCGAGATGCTCGGCGGGCTGTCGCCCGACGTCGCCGAGCACGTCGCCGAGCTGCCGGAGGTCGCCACGGCGTCCCGCATCCGGTACGGGCACTGGCTCGACGCCGGGCAGACGAGCGCCCTGTCCGCCGTCGACCCGGCCACCCTGCGCGAGGTGACCGACGTGCGGATGGTCACGGGCTCGCTGGACGCCCTGGCCGGCGGCGGGGTCGTCGTCGCCCAGTCCGTCGCCGAGGAGCGTGGCCTGGCCGTCGGCGACACCGTCACGATGACTTTCTCCCGCACCGGCGACCAGCCCCTCGAGGTGGTCGGGATCATCGACGCCGCGGACGCCCAGGCCCTGGCGACCAGCTGGTACGTCTCGCTGGACACCTACGCCCGGAGCTTCGCCGAGGACGTGGACGCCAGCGTCCTGGTCCGCGCCGCCGACGGCGTCGCCCCCGACGCCGTCCGGGCGGCGGTCGAGCAGGTGCTGCGCGACCACCCCACCGCGGCGGTGCGCGACCTGGCCGAGGCCGCGGCGGCACGCGGCGACACGGTCCAGCAGGTCCTGGGCCTGGTCACGGTGCTGCTCGCGCTGACCGTGGTGATCGCGCTGCTCGGGATCACCAACACCCTCGCGCTGTCGGTCGTCGAACGCACCCGCGAGATCGGCCTGCTGCGCGCGGTGGGCGCCACCCGCCGGCAGGTCGGGTGGATGGTGCGCGCCGAGGCCGCGCTCGTGGCTGCCCTGGCCGCAGCGCTCGGCCTCGCCCTCGGCGCCGGGCTGGGCGCCGCCACGGTCGCCGCGCTCGGTCGCAGCGCGCCGCTG
>NZ_LWGM01000432.1 GCF_001750215.1 Isoptericola variabilis
GTCGGCCCGCCGCCTCCGGCCGCGGGCCGACCGCCGCCGCGCGCACGCGGTTGACGACGACGGCCGCCGGCCGCGCGACCGGTACCGGCGCCTCGCGCAGGTCCTCGAGCCCGCGCACGAGGCGCTGGACGCCCACGGGATCGCCGGCGCCCACCACCACGACGTCGTCGGCGGCGGCCAGCGCGGCCAGCGTCGCGGCGTTGCGCTGGGGCGCCTGCGTGTCGTACATCAGCAGCTCGTCGGCCTCGAGCACCGCGCCGGTGTCCACGACGGTCCACGCCGCGAGCTCGCGGGCGCGCTCGAGCACGACCTCGAGCGCCGACCCGGGCACCTCCGGCCAGCGCGCCGCCCGGGTGAGGCCGGTCAGGACGCGCATCCGCGGCGCCACCAGCGGGGCGTGCCGGGCCAGCGTCGCCAGGTCGAGCGCGCCCTGGCCCGCGGCGCGGGCGACGGCGGCCAGGCCGGGCGCGTCGTCGAGCAGCCCGAGCCGGGCCGCCAGCGACGAGCCGTAGGTGTCGGCGTCCACGAGCAGGACGGGGCGCGCGTCGGCGGGCGGCTCCGGCGCCCCCGCGCGGCGGGACGCCCGGCGTCCTCCCCGGCCCGCCGCGGCCACGCCCGCGAGCTCGTGGGCGAGCTCGAGCGCCGCCGTGGTGCGGCCCGGGGCGCCGACCGGCCCCCACACGACCACCACGCGGCCGGGTGGCGCCGGGTCGGGTCGAGGGGCGTCGTCGTCGGTACGGGCGTCGTCGGTGTCGGCGTCGTCGGTTGCCACGGCGCGGGCGGTGTCGGCACCGGGCGCCGGCGTGGCCCCCTCTGCCGAGGCTGCCACGCCGGAGGCCTGCCGGACCGCCGCGACCACGGCGTCGTCATCGAGGCGCCCGTCCAGCACGACGTCGACCCCGAGGGCGTGCAGCCGGTCGGCCGGCACGGCGTCGGCGAGCGCGACGACCCGGACGCCGGCGCCGTGGAGCCGCGCGACCGCCTCGCGGTCCAGGCCGGGCAGGTCGCCCGACACCACGGCG
>NZ_LWGM01000433.1 GCF_001750215.1 Isoptericola variabilis
GCGTCGGCACCGTCAGCGAGCAGCCCGGCGAGCGTGGGCGCGACCGGCGCGTCGGGCCGCACGTCGGACCAGCGCATCCCCGCCGTGCCCACGACGACGAGCGACGAGCCCGGCGCGGCGACGGCGGTGGCCTCCGGGTCGCCGAGGGCGGTGGACTGGCCGCCCGCGACGCCCGTGCCGGAGCTCGGCGGCACCATGCCGACCACCAGCAGGAACGCGACGAGCACGCCGCCGCCCACGGTGACGATCGTGGTCGGCGCGCGGCGGACCAGCCCCGTCGCGTCCGGGTCCCACGCCGTCGGCGCGGCCGCGGGCGCGCCGACGTCAGACGGGGCGGAGGTGGTGGGGGCGAAGGCGGTGGGGGCGGAGGCGGGCACGCTGGCGGGCGCCTCGGCCGCCAGGCCGGTGCCGAGCATCGCGGCGGCCAGCACGAGCACCACGAACGCGACGGCGACGCCGGTGTCGTTGAGCAGGGAGCCCACGCCGGCGACGACGACCAGCGCCACCACGCCGGCGCGCAGCACCGGGCGCTCGCCGTAGGCGGCGGCGAGCCGGCGCACCGCCGGCACCCGCGACCACGGGCGGCGGGCCGGTGCCAGGACGGCCCACGCGGCGGCGACGACCAGGAGGGTCGCGGCGGCGCCGGGCACGCTGGCGACGGTGCTCCACGCGCCGGCGGCCTTGGCCGCCACGACGGCGGCGGCGTCGCCGTCCGCGAGGCGCTGCACGAACCGGCCCAGGTGCGACGCGGGCCCGGGCAGCAGCCACGCGGCCACGGCGATCACGGCCACCACCACGAGGGCCGCGCCGGCCGCGAGCGCGAGGTGGCGCAGCCGCACGCGCCGCCCGGCCACGGCGACGCCCAGCACCACGAAGGCCGGGACGAGGGAGACGATGCCGCCGGCGTCGGCGCCGAGCGCGGGCAGGCCGTCCACGAGCACGGTGACGAGCCCGACGCCGGCGACGGCGGCCAGCGCCGCCCGGCGCCGGCCGCGCTGCAGGGCCACGACCGCCAGGGC
>NZ_LWGM01000434.1 GCF_001750215.1 Isoptericola variabilis
CGGGGCCGGGTGCGGCCGGGTCGGCGGGCGCCGTGGCGTGCGCGGCGGACGGCCCGACGGCCGACGGGGACGGGCTTCGAGTCACGCGCGGACCTTCCTTCCGGAGGACGAGCGGCCGCTGAGCAGCCACAGCAGGTACGGGGCGCCGACGATGCCGGTCACGACGCCGGCGGGCGCGACGAGGGGCCCGAGGGCGTGCTGGCCCACGACGTCGGCGGCCAGGACGAGCACGGCGCCGACGGCGGTGGAGGCCACCAGGTCGGAGCCGCCGTCGTCGAGCAGCCCGCGGGCGATGGCCGGCGCGACGAGGGCGACGAAGGCGATCGGCCCGGCGGCGCTCGTCGCGACGGCGACGAGCCCGACGGCGACCAGCAGCGTCGTGACGCGGGCGGCGTCGACGCGCACGCCGAGGGCCCGGGCGTTGTCGTCGCCGAGCGTGAGGGCGGGCTGGGTGCGGGAGACCGCGACGGCGGCCGCGCCCAGGACGACGACGCCGACCGCGAGCAGCGTCAGGGACGTGCCGCGCACGTCGGCCACCGAGCCAATGGTCCACATCAGCGCCGTCTGCGCCTCGCGCACCTCGGCCCGCGCCATGAGCCAGGCGAGCAGCGAGCCGCACACGTACGCGACGCCGACGCCGACCAGCACGAAGCGGATCGAGTGCAGACCGCGGCGCCAGGCGAGCAGCCAGATCGCCAGGGCCGCGGCCAGGGCCCCGCCGAACGCGAAGCCGGCCACGGCCACGCCCTGCACGCCCAGGCCGAGCAGCGCCCACACGGCGCCGAGGCTGGCGCCGGTGGAGACGCCGAGGATGTCGGGGCTCGCGAGCGGGTTGCGCAGGGTGGACTGGAACAGTGCCCCGGCGAGCGCGAAGGCGGCGCCGGCGAACAGGGCGGCGAGCACGCGCGGCAGGCGCAGGCGCTGCACCACGAAGACGTCGCCGGGGTCGCCGAGGCCCAGGGCGCCGGCCAGGGCGCGGCCCGGCGTGAGCCCGGCGGCGCCCAGCGCGAGGGCGACG
>NZ_LWGM01000435.1 GCF_001750215.1 Isoptericola variabilis
CCAGCACCGCCAGCACGTCGGCGGCGGTCAGCGGCGCGCCGGGCTGCCCGGCCAGCGCCTCGAGCACCTGCGCGCGCAGCCGCGGCACCCACGCCCGGTGCAGGTCCGGCGACAGCGGTGCCCGGACGGTGCCCTTGTCGTCGCGCGAACCGGCCTGCCAGGGCGTGCGGCGCGAGCCGGCCCAGGCGGTGGCGAGCGTCGCCCAGCGGTCGGCGTCGTCGGCCTCGGCCCACGCGTCGGCCCGGGTCGTGGGCACGTACGACGGCGGCGCCTCGCCGTCGTCGGCCACCAGCTCCGCGGCGGCGGCGAGCTCGACGACGACCGCCGCCGTCGCCTCGTCGACGCCCAGCGCCTGGGCGACCCGGCGCACGTCGCGCACCCCGAGCCCGCCGGCGCGCAGCACCGGCGGCGGGGCGTCGTCCCACAGGTCCACCAGCGTGCCGACGAGCCGCACCAGCTCCAGGGCGGCGCTCGCGGACTCGGCGTCGGCCGCGGCCGCCGGGACCTCGCGGGCCTCGACGCGCGGCGGCTCCAGGCGCGGGTCGCGGTGGGTGCGCCCGCCGCGCAGCGCGAGCGCCACCTCGCGCGGCAGCACGACGGTGCGGGCGTCGGTGCGCTGCAGCAGCCCGGCCTCGACCAGGGCGTCCACGGCGCGGCGCGGCGCGGAGCCGTCCGGCGGGACGACGCCGACCGGCGGCCCCCAGGTCAGCGCGTCGAGCACCTCGCGAGCGCCGGGCGGCAGGTCGCGCAGCGCCTCCCCCGTGCGGATCGCGTCGGGGTCCGTCGCGTTCTCGACCGGGTTCCGCGACGACCCCTGACGGGATCCGTCCTCGCGGTGCGGGCCCAGGCCGGCGGGGTAGGGGCCGAGCACCTCGCCCAGCCCGGGCGCGGTGCGCAGGGCGGGGGCGCCCGGCTCGCCGCCGTCCCACAGCAGGGCCTGCTCGACGGCGGCGGCCACCCGCCGCCCGACCTCGGCCCCGGCGTCGGGCCCGCCGCCGTCCGCGCCGCCGTCC
>NZ_LWGM01000436.1 GCF_001750215.1 Isoptericola variabilis
CGCTGACCCGTCGCCCGAGCCACGCCGGCCCCCGTCGCGCTGCGGCGGGGGCCGGTGCCGTCCGGTGCCGTCCGGGGCCGCTCTCGCGTCGCTCTCGGCCGCTCCCGGGTGCCGTCCGTCACCGCCGGGAACCATCCCCGCCGCCCGCCGCCGCCCCGCGCGGTTCGTAGACTGGGCCGGTGACCACCCCCGTGCTGCCGGCCGGCTCGCCCGAGCCCGACGCCGGCGCCTACCTCGACCACGCGGCGACCACCCCGATGTCGCCGGCCGCCCTCGCGGCGTACGTGGCGGAGGCGCAACGGGTCGGCAACGCCTCGAGCCTGCACGCCGCGGGCCGCGGCGCCCGCCGGGTGGTGGAGGAGGCGCGCGAGACCGTCGCCGCGGCCCTGGGCGCACGCCCGTCGGAGGTGATCTTCACCGCGGGCGGCACCGAGGCGGACAACCTCGCGATCAAGGGGATCTTCTGGGGGCGCCGGCGCGGCGCCACGCACCGCACCCGGGTGCTCGTCTCCGCCGTCGAGCACCACGCGGTGCTCGACCCGGCCTTCTGGCTCGCCGGGCACGCCGGGGCGGAGATCGTGCTGCTGCCCGTGGACGCCGACGGCCGCGTCGACCTCGAGGCGCTGCGCGCCGAGCTCGCGGCGCACGCCGACGAGATCGCGCTGGTGTCGGTCATGTGGGCCAACAACGAGGTCGGCACGGTGCAGCCGGTGCGCGACGTCGTCCGCCTCGCCCACCAGCACGGCGTGCCGGTGCACACCGACGCGGTGCAGGCGGTCGGCCAGCTCGAGGTGGACTTCGCCGCGAGCGGCGTCGACGCCATGACGGTCTCCGGCCACAAGCTCGGCGGCCCGATCGGCGTCGGCGCCCTGCTCGCCCGGCGCGACCTGCCGCTGGAGGCGGTGCTGCACGGCGGCGGCCAGGAGCGCGGCGTGCGGTCGGGCACGCTCGACGCGCCCGCGATCCGCTCCTTCGCCGCCGCGGTGGCCGACGTCGTCGCCCACCACGCC
>NZ_LWGM01000437.1 GCF_001750215.1 Isoptericola variabilis
GCGACGCCGCCCTTGGCGCCGCCGTACGGCAGGTCGACGATGGCGCACTTCCACGTCATCCACATGGCCAGCGCGCGCACCTCGTCGATGTCGACGGACGGGTGGAAGCGCAGGCCGCCCTTGCCGGTGCCGCGGTCCTGCTGGGCGTGGTGGGCGACGACGTCGCGGTGGCCGAGGCGGAGGAGATCGCCCCGGTCCGGGCCGCCGTCCTCGACGTGACCGCCACCGACCCCGCGCCCGAGCCCGCCGCGCTCGGCGGCCCCGAGAGTCCCGACCCGCAGACCGCACGGAACGAGGTGCCGGCATGACCCGCCGCAACCCCTGGAGCGTGGTGGCCGTCGCGCTGCTGCCGGTGCTGGCGCTCGCGCTGCTGCTGGCCGCGCTGTGGAACCCGCAGGAGCGCCTGGACACGGTGCGCGCCGCCATCGTCAACCTCGACGAGCCCGTCGAGGTCGGCGGCCAGACGGTGCCGCTCGGCCGCCAGCTCGTGGCCGGGCTGGTCAGCGGCGAGGCGCCGTCGACCGACCCGACGGCGCGGGCGGTGCCGGCGTCGGACGAGGGCTACGACTGGCAGATCACCGACGCCGACGACGCGGCGGCCGGCCTGGAGGACGGCACCTACGCCGCGGTCATCACCATCCCGGAGAACTTCTCCGCCGCGGCCACGTCCGTCGGCGGCGACGACCCGTCCGCCGCGCAGCAGGCCACGATCGACGTCGCGACGCCGCCGGGCGGCCGGGTGGTCGACGAGGCGCTCGCGGGCATCGTCGCGACCACCGCGACCGACGTCATGAGCTCCTCGATCACCGAGACCTACGTGGACAACGTGCTGGTCGGGTTCACCACGCTGCACGACCAGCTCGGGCAGGCGTCCGACGGCGCGACCCAGCTCGCCTCGGGTGCCGGGTCGGCCGCCTCCGGGGCGGACCAGCTCGCCGACGGCGCCGGGCAGCTCGCCGACGGCGCCGAGGCGTCCGCCGCGGGCGCCGACGAGCTCGCGGACGCC
>NZ_LWGM01000044.1 GCF_001750215.1 Isoptericola variabilis
TGGCACGGCACCGACCGCCAGTGCCGCGGCCGGATCATGGCGGTGCTGCGCGACGCCGCGGGCGCCGTGGACCGCGCGGCGCTCGATGCGGCGCTCGCCGCTCCGCCCGCCCAGTCCCCGCCCGCTCAGTCCCGGGTCGCCGGGCCGCCGACGACGGCCGCGCCGGACGCGGCGCAGGTGACCCGCTGCCTGGCGGGCCTGGTCGAGGACGGCCTGGTGGAGCAGGACGCCGCGGGCGCCTACCACCTCCCGCGGGACTGACCGGACCGGTCAAGCTTCGCGAGCCCGTGCCGGACCCGGCCGTCCGGCGCCTCACATCTCGGCGGGCTGCACCACCACGAAGCCCTGACCGTGGAAGGCCATCTGGAAGCTCTCGCCGGAGCCGCGGCCGATGAGCGTGCCGAGGTTGACGTCCGTCCGGATCCCCGGCGCCAGCGACGCCGACCAGCACACGGCCGCCTGGGGGTCGACGAACGTCGGCGTGGCGCAGTCGAGGATCATCGGCTCGCCCTGGCAGCAGATGGCCACCACGCCCTGCCCGGAGATCTCCAGGTTGAACAGGCCCGCGCCGCTGGCCAGGGAGCCGACGCCCCGCACGCGCCGGATGTCCCACGCGAGGCCCGCGTCGAACGCCAGCAGGTTGGCCGAGTTCACGGTCAGGGCGTCCTGCGGCCCCTCGAGGTACATCAGGAAGATGTTCGCCGCGGCCCGCGCGAAGAACACCTCGCCGTGCCCCTCGACCCGCATCATCGGCGTGTCCTCGTTGGTCACCACCTTCTTGAGCAGCTGGCCCATGGACGCGGACCCCTGGTGGCGGAACGCGACGTTCCCCTGGTAGGCCACCATCGCGCCCTTGGTCGCGATCATGGGCGCGTCCGGGGTGACCAGCCCGCGCAGCATCCGGGGCGACTGCTGCGTCCAGCGCTGGTCGAGGTTCTGCTCGGCGTGCCGGGCGGCGAAGAGCTCGCTGCGCATGGTGGGACCTCCGTCGGGTGGGGCGGGCGACGCCGGCGGGGTCGCCGACGGTCGGTCCGATCGTCCCGCGCCCGCGCGGGTCAGAGCGTGAGCAGCATCCGCGTGTTGCCGAGGGTGTTGGGCTTCACGCGGGCCAGGTCGAGGAACTCGGCGACGCCGTCGTCGTGCGAGCGCAGCAGCTCGGCGTAGACCTCGGGCGCCACGGGCGTGCCCTCGATCTCCTCGAACCCGTGGCGGCGGAAGAACTCGACCTCGAACGTCAGGCAGAACACCCGCGACAGGCCCAGCGCCCGCGCCCGGTCGAGGAGCGCCTCGACGACCGCGTGCCCCAGGCCGTGGCCCAGCCAGTCGGGGTGCACGGCCAGCGTGCGGATCTCCGCCAGGTCGTCCCACATGACGTGCAGCGCGCCGCAGGCGACGACGCCGCCCGCCCGGCCCCCGTCGGCCGCCCCGCCGTCGGCCGCCCCGTGCTGCCCGGCGGGCTCCGGCGCCTCGGCGACGACGAACTCCTGCACCGCCTCGAAGTAGCCGACCATCTCCTTGGCCAGCAGGATCCGCCGCTCGGCGTACGGCTCCACCAGCGCCCGCACGGCGCGCACGTCCGCCGGCAGCGCGGCGCGCACGACGACGCCGCCGGGGCCGGACCGCGCCGCCGCCGGGATCGTCAGGGGACGGGGCGCGCTGCTGGGGTCGGGCACGGGCGTCACTGTACGTCCGCGTCCACCGGCCGCGACGGCGTCGCCCGGTGGACGAGCGGCAGGCCCTCGGCCGGCACCACCTCGGAGCGCAGCGCCTCGGGCCGCCGGGCCCGCACGCCGCGCATCAGCCCGGCGGCCGTCCGCTCGTCGATGACCAGGTCGGTCACGACGCCCGCCGCGAGCGCCGCCCGCAGGCCCGCCACCTTGTTGTCGCCGGCCACGGCGCACAGCCGCCGCGGGATCCGGCGCAGCTGGTGCGGGGCCGGGCCGGTGGCGCGCCGGTTGATGGGGATGTCGCGGTACGTGCCGTCGGCCCGCAGGAACACCGTGCACACGTCGCCGACCACGCCCGCGGCGTCGAGCACGGCGAGGTCCTCCGGCTCGAGGTAGCCGCCGGCGTAGACGTGCGACGGCAGCCCGCCGGTGAGCGCGCCCACGGAGAACAGCGCGATGTCGGCCCGCGCCTGGGCGTCGAGCACCCGGCGGATGGACCGCTCGCGCCACATCGCGGCCTTGGTCTCCGCGTAGTCGAAGAACGCGGGCACCGGGAAGTGGTGCACGTGGGCGTCGAACGCCGCGCCGAACCCGGCGATGAGGTCGCCGGCGTAGCTCACGCCCGAGGTACGGGTGTTGGCGGCGCCGTTGAGCTGCACCACCTCCGAGCCGCGGGTGGGCTTGCGCGGCAGGTGGCGGGCGATCGCGGCGAGCGTCGTCCCCCAGGCGACCCCGAGCACCATCTCGGAGTCGAACCACCGCGTGAGCAGCCGGGCCGTGGCCATGGCCACCTGCTCGAGCCGGTCCTCGAGCGTCGCGGAGTCGGCCACGGGCACCACGTAGGCGTCGATGCCGTACGTCGCCGCGATCTGCTGGCCGAGGCCGGGCGCGCGCGAGTGCGCGGGCCGCAGCGTGATCTCGACGACCCCCTCCTCGCGGGCCCGCTTGATCAGCCGCGAGACGGTGGAGCGCGAGGTGCGCAGGTGCTTGGCGATGGTCTCCATCGTCAGGTCCTGCAGGTAGTACATGGTCGCCGCCATGACCATCTCGCGGTCGCGGTCGGTCATGCTCTCGCGCCTCCTGTCCCGGATCGTCCCGTGCGGCGCGCGTCACACCGCTGCACGTTTGTGCACAACGGTTGCGCGAACGTTCCAGAGGTGTGACGTTAGCCGGACACCGCGAGGAAGGAAACCCGATGGCGTCCAACCGACTCACGGCCGAGTCGCGGGCACAGGCACTGTCCGCGCTCGAGGCCTCCACGACGCCCAGCGGCGAGCTGGACGTCCTCGTGATCGGCGGCGGGGTCACCGGCGCCGGCATCGCGCTCGACGCCGTGACCCGGGGCCTGTCGACGGCGATCGTCGAGGCGCAGGACTGGGGATCCGGCACCTCGAGCCGCAGCAGCAAGCTCGTCCACGGCGGGCTGCGCTACCTGCAGATGCTCGACTTCCACCTGGTGCACGAGGCGCTCACCGAGCGCGACCTGCTCCTCAAGGAGATCGCGCCGCACCTGGTGCGCCCCGTGCCGTTCCTCTACCCGCTGGAGCACCGCGTGTGGGAGCGCGCGTACGTCGGTGCCGGCATCGCGCTGTACGACACGCTCGCCGCCGTCTCGCCCGGCAAGCGGGCGATGCCGCTGCACCGCCACCTGACCCGCCGCCGGATGGAGCACAAGTTCCCCGACCTGGCGCACGACGCGGCGATCGGCGCCGTGCAGTACTGGGACGCGTCGGTCGACGACGCGCGCCTGGTCGCCACCCTGGTGCGCACGGCGGCCGGCTACGGCGCGCACGCCGCGAGCCGCACCCAGGTGGTCGGGCTCACCCAGACCTCGTCCGGCGCGGTCAACGGCGCCGTCGTCGTCGACCTCGAGACCGGGCGCGAGATCACCGTGCGCGCCCGCCACGTCATCAACGCCACCGGCGTGTGGACCGAGGAGACCGAGGCGCTCGCCGGGTCCGAGGGCGGCCTGCGGGTGCTCGCGTCCAAGGGCGTGCACATCGTCGTCCCGCGCGAGCGGATCCGCGGCGACGTCGGCCTGATCCTGCAGACCGAGAAGTCGGTGCTGTTCGTCATCCCCTGGTCGCGCTACTGGGTCATCGGCACCACGGACACGCCGTGGACCGAGGGCCTGGTGCACCCCGTGCCCACCGCCGCGGACATCGACTACGTGCTCGACCACGCCAACGCGGTGCTGGCGCACCCGCTGACCCGCGAGGACGTGATCGGCACGTGGGCCGGCCTGCGGCCCCTGCTGCAGCCCGGCACCAAGGAGGGCACGAGCTCGGCGAAGGTGAGCCGCGAGCACACCGTGGCGAGCCCGACGCCGGGGCTGTCGGTCATCGCCGGCGGCAAGCTCACCACCTACCGGATCATGGCCAAGGACGCCGTGGACCACGCGATCGGGCAGCGCGCGGCCGCGCTGCCCTCGATCACCCAGGACATCCCGCTCGAGGGCGCGGTGGGCCTGCGGGCCGTCCGGCGCCAGGCGCGCACCTGGGCCAAGCGGTTCGGGTGGACGCCGCCCATGGTGGACCACCTGCTGCACCGGTACGGGTCCAACCTGTCCGAGATCGTCGAGCTGTGCGAGGCCGACCCGTCGCTGGCCCGCCCGCTCGAGCACGCTCCCGCCTACCTGCGCGCGGAGGTGCACTACGGGGTGACCCACGAGGGCGCCCTCCACCTGGAGGACGTGCTGCTGCACCGCACGCGCCTCGTCTACGAGATCTCGGACAGCGGCCTGGCTGCCCTGCCCGAGATCGCCGACGTCGTCGCAGCCGCCCTGGGCTGGGACGACGCCACGCGCCAGGCCGAGACGGCGGCCTATCGCGACCGGGTGGCCGCGTACGAGGCCGCGGCCCAGCAGCCCGACGACGCAGCGGCCGCGCAGGCCCGCCTGCAGGCCGCGGACGTGGCGGGGATGGTCCCGCTGCGCACGTAGCGCCGGCGTCGGTGCGGACGACGAAGTCCCGACAGCGCCTCAGAGAGAGGAACCGACATGGATTCAATGCTGCTGACAGCCTTCTGGTCCGAAGTCCTGGGGACCGGGCTCCTGATCCTCCTGGGCGCCGGTGTGGTCGCCAACGTCATCCTGCCGAAGAACAAGGGCTTCGGCCCCGACTGGCTCCTCATCAACTTCGGGTGGGGCCTGGCCGTGTTCATCGGCGTGTACGCGGCGTACCGCAGCGGCGCGCACCTCAACCCCGCCGTGACCGTCGGCCTGTGGGCCGCCGACCTGCCGTTCGCGGACAACGACTTCGGCACGATCGAGCCGAGCTTCGTCAACGCGCTGGTGTACTTCGCCGGCGAGTTCCTCGGCGCGTTCCTCGGCGCGGTCGCCGCCTTCCTGGCCTACAAGCGGCACTTCGACCAGGACGCCGACCCGGGCACCAAGCTGGCGGTGTTCTCCACGGGGCCGGCCGTCCGCTCCTACGGCTGGAACCTCGTCACCGAGGTCATCGCCACGTTCGTGCTGATCTTCTGGATCGTGATCCAGGGCGAGACGCCCACCCAGATCGGCCCGCTGGCGGTGGCCCTCGTCGTGGTCGCGATCGGCGCCTCGCTCGGTGGCCCCACCGGCTACGCGATCAACCCCGCCCGTGACCTCGGCCCGCGCATCGCCCACGCCGTGCTGCCCATCCGCGGCAAGGGCAGCAGCGACTGGTCGTACTCGTGGGTCCCCGTGGTCGGCCCGCTCATCGGCGGCGTCCTCGGCGGTCTGCTGGGCCGCATCTACCTGTGACGGTGCGGGCGGGCGCGTCGCCCTGGCGCGCCCGCCCGGCCCCACGCCGGCCCCGGGCCGGCACCCCCTCCGCACGACAACGACGACGTGAAGGAACTCATCGAAATGGCTGACTACGTCCTCGCCATCGACCAGGGCACGACCAGCTCGCGTGCCATCGTCTTCGACCACTCCGGCCGGATCGTGTCCACGGGCCAGCTCGAGCACGACCAGATCTTCCCGAAGGCCGGCTGGGTCGAGCACAACCC
Organism: Isoptericola variabilis; assembly: GCF_001750215.1. Lineage (GTDB taxonomy): Bacteria > Actinomycetota > Actinomycetes > Actinomycetales > Cellulomonadaceae > Puerhibacterium > Puerhibacterium variabilis_A. The sequence goes on from NZ_LWGM01000044.1 coordinate 5,658, forward strand.
GGACCAGATCTGGAACAACGTCCGCGAGGCCGTCGGGCTGGCCCTCACCCGCGCGAACATCAACCACTCCGACATCGCCGCGGTGGGCATCACCAACCAGCGCGAGACCGCCGTGGTCTGGGACAAGACCACCGGCAAGCCGGTCTACAACGCGATCGTCTGGCAGGACACCCGCACGCAGGCGATCGTCGACGAGCTGGGCGGCGGCACCGGGCCGGACAAGTACAAGGACGTGGTGGGCCTGCCCCTGGCCACGTACTTCTCCGGCCCGAAGATCAAGTGGATCCTCGACAACGTCGAGGGCGCCCGCGAGGCGGCCGACCGCGGCGACCTGCTGTTCGGCAACACCGACGCGTGGGTGCTGTGGAACATGACCGGCGGGCCCGACGGCGGCGTGCACGTCACCGACGTCACCAACGCCTCGCGCACCATGCTCATGGACCTCGACACCCTCTCCTGGCGCGAGGACATCGCGGCCGACATGGGCATCCCGCTGTCGATGCTGCCGGAGATCCGCTCGTCGTCGGAGGTGTACGGCCACGGCCGGCCGCGCGGCATGGTGCCGGGGGTGCCCATCGCGGGCATCCTGGGCGACCAGCAGGCCGCCACCTTCGGCCAGGCGTGCTTCGAGGTCGGCACGGCGAAGAACACCTACGGCACCGGCAACTTCATGCTGCTCAACACGGGCACGCAGAAGGTGCCGAGCAAGAACGGCCTGCTCACCACGGTCTGCTACAAGATTGGCGACGCGCCCCAGGTGTACGCGCTCGAGGGCTCGATCGCCGTCACCGGCTCCCTGGTGCAGTGGCTGCGCGACAACCTCGGCCTGTTCGCCGACGCGCCGGACGTCGAGTGGCTGGCCCGCAAGGTCGAGGACAACGGCGGCGCGTACTTCGTGCCGGCGTTCTCCGGCCTGTTCGCGCCGTACTGGCGGCCGGACGCCCGCGGCGCGCTCGTGGGCCTGACGCGGTACGTCACCCGCAACCACATCGCCCGCGCCTCCCTCGAGGCGACGGCGTACCAGACCCGCGAGGTCATGGACGCCATGAAGGCCGACTCGGGCGTCGAGCTCACCGAGCTCAAGGTCGACGGCGGCATGGTGGCCAACGAGCTGCTCATGCAGTTCCAGGCCGACCAGCTCGGCGTCGACGTGGTGCGCCCGAAGGTGGCCGAGACGACGGCGCTCGGAGCGGCCTACGCCGCGGGCATCGCCGTCGGCTTCTGGGAGGGCGAGGGCGACGTCACGGCCAACTGGGTCGAGGACAAGCGGTGGTCGCCCGCCATGCCGGAGCAGGAGCGCGACCGGCTGTACCGCAACTGGAAGAAGGCGGTCACCAAGACGTTCGACTGGGTGGACGAGGACGTGCAGTAGTTCGTCCGCTCCCGGCACCGAGACCTCGGTCCCTGCGCTCTGCTCCTCGCTGTCCGTCGGTGCGTGGTCCTGACCGCAGCCAGCCGCAGGGGGGTGCGGGCAGCGGTGCCCGCGGCGGTGGCTAGGGTTTGCGCGTGAGCAGCCCTTCCTCCGAGGTGTCCTACACCCTGCCCGGCGTCCACGTCACCGACCGCACCGTCGAGGTGCCCCTCGACTGGGCGCGGCCCGAGGACGGGCGCACCATCAGCGTCTTCGCCCGCGAGTGCGTCGCGCCGCACCGCCGGCACGAGGACCTGCCGCTGCTCGTGTTCCTCCAGGGCGGCCCCGGCGGCAAGGGCCCGCGCCCCACCGGCCCCGACGGCTGGCTGGGCACGGCCCTCGAGCGCTTCCGCGTGGTGCTGCTCGACCAGCGCGGCACCGGCCGCTCCAGCGCCGTGCGCGCCGGCGCGCTCCAGGCGCTCGGGGACGCCGCCGCGCAGGCGGACCACCTCGCGCACTTCCGCGCCGACGCGATCGTCCGGGACGCCGAGCACCTGCGCACCACGGTGTACGGCGGCCGGCGGTGGTCCACGCTGGGCCAGTCCTACGGCGGGTTCGTCACGCTCACCTACCTGTCGCTCGCGCCCGACGGCGTCGCGGCGTCGTACGTCACCGGCGGGCTCGCCGGGCTCACCGCGACCGCCGACGAGGTCTACGCGCGCACCCAGCCGCGCGTCGCCGCCAAGAACGCCGTCTACCGCGAGCGCTACCCGCACGACGTCGCGACGATCGCGCGGGTCGCCGACCGCCTCGCCGCCGGCGACGTCGTGCTGCCGAACGGCGACCCGCTGACCGTCGAGCGGTTCCAGTCGCTCGGCATGGCGTTCGGGATGCAGCCGGGCTTCGAGCGCGTGCACTGGATCGTCGACGAGGCGTTCGACTCCCCCGGCTCCGACGAGCTGACCGACACCTTCCTCGCGGAGGTGCAGGCGGCGACGTCGTTCGCCACCAACCCGCTGTACGCGGTGCTGCACGAGTCCATCTACGCGCAGTCGGGCACCGGCGCGACGGCGTGGGCCGCGCAGCGGGCCAAGGACGCCGACCCGGCGTTCGCGCCGTCGGCCCGCCCGCTCGAGCTCACCGGCGAGATGATCTACCCCTGGATGTTCGAGCAGGCCGAGCTGCGCGGGTTCCGCGCCGCGGCCGAGGCGCTCGCGGCGCGCGAGGACTGGGGCGACCTGTACGACGTCGACGCGCTGGCGGCCAACGAGGTGCCGGTCGAGGCCGCCGTGTACTTCGACGACATGTACGTGGACGCCGGCCTGTCGCTCGACACGGCGTCACGCGTGGGCAACGTCCGCGCCTGGGTCACCAACGAGCTCGAGCACGACGGGCTGCGCCTCGGCGGCGTGCTGGCCCGCCTGCTCGAGCGGATGGACGCCCGCGGCGGCGCCCGCGCCTGACACGCCGACGGCGCCGCACCCGGGGGGTGCGGCGCCGTCGACGGCGGTGCGGCGGCGGCTCTCAGCGCTCCGCGCGCTCGGCCGCCGCGTCGTCGGCCTCGACCGGCGGCGTCAGGGGCCGCACCCGGGCCCACAGGAAGAACAGCGCCGCGACCACGACCATGGCGACGCCGGTCCACAGGTTCGCGTGCACCCCGCCCGTCTTGTCGAGCTCCGGGTCCCACGTGAAGGCGACCACCAGCAGGTAGGCGCCGATGATGCCGACGGCGGCACCGATGAATGTGCGGATGTCGAAGCCACCCGCGCGCTTGCCAGCAGACATGTCCGGCTCCTTCCGGTCAGGCGAAGATCACGCTGAGGGCGACGGTCATCACGGCGGCCACGCCGGCCAGCGGCAGCGGCCGCTTGTACCAGGGGTGCTGCCGGGCCTCGGCGTCGGACAGGCGGTCCTTGGGCGTCAGCGAGTAGACGAACCCGACCAGCTCCGCCTCCGGCTTGGGCCGGCTGAACCGGGTGACCACCACGGACACCAGGATGTCGACGACGAACGCGGTGGACGCGGCGAGGAACGCGGCGCCCTGGCCGGGCAGGTCGAGCACGCCGACCTCGTTGAGGACGAACACGATCACGGCCGCGACCGTGCCGCTCGCCAGGCCGGACCAGCCGGCCGCCGGCGTCATCCGCTTCCAGAACATGCCGAGGATGAACGTGGCGAACAGCGGGGCGTTGAAGAACCCGAACAGCGTCTGCAGGTAGTCCATCAGGTTGTCGAAGCCGCCCGCGATCAGCGCGGTGAAGATCGCGACGACGGTGGCGATGACCGTGGCCAGCCGGCCCATGCGCAGGTAGTAGGCGTCGTCGCGGTCCTTGCGGACGTAGCGCTGCCAGATGTCGTAGGTGAACACGGTGTTGAACGCCGAGACGTTCGCGGCCATGCCGGCCATGAACGCCGCCAGCAGGCCCGTGATCGCGAGGCCCAGCAGGCCGTTGGGCAGCACGTCGCGCATGAGGTACAGCAGCGCCTGGTTCCACGTGACGTCGCTGCCGGCCGGGCCGCCCGCCGCCTTGTACTCGACGATCTCGGGCACCAGCACGGCGGCGATCATGCCCGGGACGATGACGATGAACGGCACGAACATCTTGGGGAACGAGCCGATGATGGGCGTCAGGCGGGCCGAGCGGACCGAGTCCGAGGCCATGGCGCGCTGGACCTCGACGAAGTTGGTGGTCCAGTACCCGAACGAGGTGACGAAGCCGAGGCCGAACACGATCCCCACGACGCTGAGCCACGGGCTGGGCAGGCCGGACAGCGCCTCGCCCGGCCACGTGGACAGCTGCTCGGCGCCGCCCGGGGACGCGGTCACGCGCTCGACGAAGCCGTCCCAGCCGCCGACCCGGTTGAGGCCGATCAGCGTCAGCGGCAGCAGGGCGGCCACGATGACGAAGAACTGCAGCACCTCGTTGTAGATGGCCGCCGACAGCCCGCCGAGGGTGATGTAGGACAGCACGATCGCCGCCGCCACGAGCAGGGTCACCCACATCGGCCAGCCGAGCATCGCGTTGACCACCGAGCCCAGCAGGTAGAGGTTGATGCCGGCGATGAGCAGCTGCGCCAGGGCGAACGAGATCGAGTTGACCAGGTGCGCGCCCACGCCGAAGCGCCTGAGCATGAACTCCGGCACCGAGCGGACCTTGGAGCCGTAGTAGAACGGCATCATCACCAGGCCGAGGAACAGCATCGCCGGGATGGCGCCGATCCAGAAGTAGTGCGCCGTCGGCATGCCGAGCTGGGCGCCCGTGGCGGACATGCCCATGATCTCCACGGCGCCGAGGTTGGCGGAGATGAACGCGAGACCCGTCACCCAGGCCGGCAGCGAGCGGCCCGAGGTCAGGAACTCCACGGCGTTGCGCGCCCGCTTGCGCACGAGGACACCCACCCCGAGCACGAAGGCGAAGTAGATCGCCAGCGGGATGTAGTCGATCCAGGCAGCGTCGATGATCGTGCTGCCCGCGGTTTCAGCGGTGACCACGGTGGCCCGCTCCTCCTTAGTGTCGACCGGGCCGTCGACGACCGGGAGGACGGGACCGTCTCCGCGGGGCGCCGGCACCCCGGGGCCCAGTCCCTCCGGGGCCGCAGAGCACCTTAAGGAGGCCCCGCCGCGAAAACACCTCGAGGGACTGGTTTGTGAGCGATCACACGCCGGCGCGCGACCTTGGCCGGGAACTTCGGCGGGCCGCCGTTCGTCGGATACTGGCCCGAGCCGCGCGCCGCGGACGCCGCAGCACCACGACCGGCGCCGCACGACCGACGCCACACGACCTACGCCGCACGACCGGCGCCACCACGACCACGGAGAGCGATGCCATGAGCACCACCGCCACCCCCGTCCTGCGCGCCGAGGGGCTGGTCGCCGGCTACGGCGGGCCCGCCGTCCTGCGCGGGGTGAGCCTCGACCTGGTGCCCGGCGGCACGCCCGTCGGGGTGCTGGGCGAGTCGGGCGCCGGGAAGTCGACGCTGGTGCAGGCGCTGCTCGGCCAGGTGCGGCCGTCCGCGGGGCACGTGACGTTCGAGGGCCGCACGGTGAGCCGGCTCGGGCGCCGCGACAAGCGGCGGTTCCGGGCCGCCGTGCGCACCGTCGCCCAGCAGGGGCTCGACGTCGACCTGCGCTGGACGGTGGAGCGGGCCCTCGCCGCCGCGCTCGCGGACGCCCGCAAGGCGGGCCGCACCGGCGGGCGCGACGTCGCCGACCTGCTCGACGACGTCGCCCTCGAGCCGCGGTTCGCGGGCCGCACCGTGCAGTCCCTGTCCGGCGGCGAGCGCCAGCGCCTCGCCCTGGCGCTGGCGCTGGCCACGCGGCCGGACGTGCTGCTGCTCGACGAGCCGCTGACCGCCGTCGACCCCGGGATGCGCGGCGAGATCGTCCGCCGGCTCACCGACGCCACCCGCGCCGACGGCACCGCAGTGCTGCTCGTCTCGCACGACGTCGAGCTCGTGGGCCGGCTCTGCCCCACCGTGCACGTCCTGGCCGACGGCGTCTTCGTCGCGTCCGGGGCGATCGGCGACGTGCTGTCCGTCGACGGGGACGCCCACCCCGCCGTGCGCGGGCTCGCCGAGGCCGCGCCGCTGGCGGCGCAGCGGTTCCGCTGAGCCGACAGCCCTAGGCTCGCCCTCAGCCCTCCTCGGGGCGGGGCGCGTGCCGCTCGAGGAACGCGAACACCTCGGTGTCGTCGACGCCCGGGAACGCCCCGCGCGGCAGCGCCGCGAGCACCTGCTGGTGCATGCGCGCGCTGGGCCACGACCCGGCGGCCCACCGCTCGGCGAGGCTCGCGGGCGGGCGCTGGCAGCAGGCGGGGTCGGGGCAGCGGGAGAGCCGGCGCACCGCGGTGTCGCGGCCCCGGAACCACTTGGCGTGCGCGAAGGGGACGCCGACCGTGATGGAGAACGCCCCCGTCCCGAACCCGGCCGAGGTGCCGGCGCTGTCGGTGCCGCGCGTGCCGGTCTGCACGGCGTCCCAGTAGGTGCCGTTCGGGGTGTCGGTGTACTGGTAGAACTCCGTGGCCCGGTCCCGACGGGCGAACGCCTCGCGCGCGGCCCAGCGCCGGCACACCAGCTGACCCTCGATGGCGCCGGTGACGTCCTGCGGCAGCGGCAGGCCGTCGTTGGCGTACCCGCGGAACAGCGCGCCGTCGTCGCCCACGCGCAGGAAGTGCAGCGGGATCCCGAGGTGCTCCGTGGCGAGGTTCGTCAGCCGCATCGCCGCGGCCTCGTGCGTGAGGCCGAAGGTGTCGCGGAAGTCCTCGACGGCGAGGTCCTTCTCGCGCTTGCGCGCCTGGAGGAACGCGACGGCGGCCGAGCGCGGCGCCAGGCAGGCCGCGGCGAAGTAGGTGATCTCGACGCGCTGGCGCAGGAACTCGGCGTACGAGCGCGGCCGCTCGTGGCCGAGCACCCGGTGCGCGATCGCCTGCAGCGCCAGCGACCGCAGGCCGTGACCGCCGGGGATCGAGGCCTGCGGCAGGTAGATGCGGCCGTTCTTCAGGTCGGTGACCGTGCGGGCCGACCGCGGCAGGTCGGTGACGTGCAGGATGGTGAACCCGAGCGACTCCGCCAGGCGGGCCACGGTGCGGTGGGTCACGGCGCCGCCGCCGGCGTACCCGGCGCGGCCGATGAGGTCCTCGGCCAGGTCCTCGATCTCGCCGTAGTAGTTGCCCCGCGCCTGCCGCTCGAGGCGCAGCTCGGTGTTCGCGCGGCGCGCCTCCTCGGGCGTGGCGATCGCCTCCTCGGCGCGGCGGGCGATCTCCTCGTGCAGCCCGACGAGCTGCTCGAGCACCGGCAGGGGCAGGCGCTGGCTCGGCCGCACCGCGGGAAGCCCCAGCTCGGCGAACAGTCGGCCGCGCTGTGCGCGCTCCAGGGCGATCTCCAGCTCGGCCCGCCGGTCGGGCGCCTCGTCGGACAGCAGGTCGCCGACGCCGACGCCGAGGGCCTCGGCGAGGTCGCGCAGCAGGGACAGGCGTGGCTCGCGGCGCCCGTTCTCCACGAGCGACAGCAGGCTCGGGGCGCTGCCCACCCGCTCGCCCAGGGCGTCCAGCGTGAGCCCGCGGGCGGTGCGCAGGTGGCGGATGCGCCGCCCCAGCGTGAGCAGGTCCGGCCCCGCGCCGTCCCTGGCGGGGCGCTCCGTCGTCGTCCGCGGCGTCATGGATTCACGCTACGTCAAGAACCCGCGATCTTCACGGCTCGATCGGTGGAAATGCGGACGCACGAGGCCGGAAGGTGGAAGAGAGCCGTGAGGCAGAGCCCGCCTCGCCCGCGAGACCGCCCGACCGGAGGCCCCACCATGTCGTTCCGCCCGCTCCCCCACCGCACCCGCCTGGTCGCCGAGCTGGTCGGTGACGCCACCGACCTCGCCGGCGCGGGCAGCGAGGCGCCGCGCGGCCTGCCCGCCGGCGGTGCGGACGTGCGCGCGTGGGTGGCCGAGGTGGCCGCGCTCACCGAGCCCGACCGCGTGGTGTGGTGCGACGGCTCCGCCGCCGAGAAGCAGCGCCTGCTCGACGAGATGGTCGCCGCCGGCACGCTGACGAGGCTGGACGAGGCCAGGCGGCCCGGGTCGTACCTGGCGCGGTCGCACCCGTCCGACGTCGCGCGCGTCGAGTCGCGCACCTTCATCTGCTCGCGGCGCGCGGAGGACGCCGGGCCCACCAACAACTGGCGCGCGCCGGCCGGCATGCGGGCCGAGCTGCGGGACGTCTTCGCCGGCGCGATGCGCGGGCGCACGATGTACGTGGTCCCGTTCTCCATGGGGCCGGTGGGCGGGCCGATCTCCCAGGTGGGCGTCGAGATCACCGACTCGCCGTACGTCGTCGTGTCGATGCACGTGATGACGCGCGTCTCGCCGCGGGTGCTCGACCTGGTCGACGCCGGGCGCCCGTGGGTGCCGGCGGTGCACTCGGTCGGCGCGCCGCTGGTGGACGACGACGGCCGGCGGACCGCCGACGTGCCGTGGCCGTGCAACGACACCCAGTACATCGTCCACTTCCCCGAGTCCCGGGAGATCTGGTCGTACGGCTCCGGCTACGGCGGCAACGCCCTGCTCGGCAAGAAGTGCTTCGCGCTGCGCATCGCCTCGGCCATGGCCCGCGACGAGGGCTGGCTCGCCGAGCACATGCTGCTCGTCAAGGTCACCTCGCCGCAGGGGCGCACGTACCACCTGGCGGCGGCGTTCCCCAGCGCCTGCGGCAAGACCAACCTCGCGATGCTCCAGCCGACCATTCCCGGCTGGACGGTCGAGACCCTCGGCGACGACATCGTGTGGATGCGGCCGGGCCCCGACGGCCGGCTGCGCGCCATCAACCCCGAGGCCGGCTTCTTCGGCGTCGCGCCCGGCACCGGCGTCGACACCAACCCGACCGCCGTCGCCACGCTCGAGCGCGACGTCATCTTCACCAACGTGGCGCTGACCGACGACGGCGACGTGTGGTGGGAGGGCCTGACGCCCGAGCCGCCCGCCCACCTGGTCGACTGGACGGGGCAGGACTGGACGCCCGCCGACGGCGCCGCCGGCCGCCCCGCCGCCCACCCGAACTCCCGGTTCACCGTGGCCGCGGCCCGGTGCCCGACGATCGCCGCGGACTGGGAGGACCCGGCGGGCGTGCCGGTGGACGCGATCGTCTTCGGCGGCCGCCGCGCCTCCAACGTGCCGCTCGTGGTGCAGGCCGACGGCTGGGACCACGGCGTGTTCCTCGGCGCGACGATCAGCTCGGAGCGCACGGCCGCGGCCGAGGGCGCTCTGGGCGAGCTGCGCCGCGACCCGTTCGCGATGCTGCCGTTCTGCGGCTACAACATGGCCGACCACTGGGCGCACTGGCTGGAGGTCGGCGACGGCCTCGACGCCGACGCCCGCCCGCAGGTGTTCCAGGTCAACTGGTTCCGCCGCGGCACCGACGGCCGGTTCCTGTGGCCGGGGTTCGGCGAGAACTCCCGGGTCGTGGCGTGGATCGTCGACCGGCTGGAGGCGGCGCGCGGGCCGCAGGGCGCCCCGGCCGGCGGTGCCCGGCCGGCCGACGGCACCCACCGTCCCGGCGCCGTCGCGTCACCGGTGGGGCTGCTGCCCGCGCCGGGCGCGCTGGACGTCGACGGCCTCGACCTGCCGGCCGAGGACCTCGCCGCGCTGCTCGACGTCCCGGTCGGGCCGTGGCTGGCCGAGGCCGACCTGACCGCCGAGTTCTTCGACACCTTCGGCGACCGCGTCCCGCAGCGGCTGCGCGACCAGCTGGCCGCGCTGCGCGCACGGCTCGAGGCCGCGGCCGGCTGAGCGCGCCGGCGCCTCGGGCGGCCTGCCAGGGCCGGCCGGGGGCCGCCGGCGCCCCGGTCGGGCCGCTCCCCGGACGGGTGCCGCGCATTTCTTCTACGCTTTCGTGCATGGCACTCTTCCCCGCCCCGGCGGCCACCACGGGGCCCGTCACGACCGGCCCTGACACGACCGGCCCCGACTCGACCGGCCCCGCCACGACGACCGGAGCGGTCCGATGAGCGCCGGCCTGCTCGGCCTGCTCGACGACGTCGCCGCCCTCGCGAAGCTGGCGGCGGCGTCCATCGACGACGTCGGCGCGGCCGCGGGGCGCGCCACCGCCAAGGCGGCCGGCGTCGTCGTCGACGACACCGCGGTGACACCGCAGTACGTCCAGGGCGTGACCGCGGACCGGGAGCTGCCCATCGTCAGAAAGATCGCGACGGGCTCGATCCGCAACAAGCTGCTGTTCATCCTGCCGGCGGCCCTGATCCTGAGCCAGTGGGCGGAGTGGCTGCTCACGCCGATCCTCATGCTCGGCGGCACCTACCTCGCCTTCGAGGGCGCCGAGAAGATCTGGGAGCGTATCCGCGGGCACGACGACCACGCCGCTCCCGCCGCGGCGGTCGGCCCCGAGGCCGAGAAGTCGGTGATCTCCAGCGCCGTGCGCACCGACCTCATCCTGTCGGCCGAGATCATGGTGATCGCGCTCAACGAGGTCGCCGACGAGGGCTTCTGGTCGCGCCTGGCAATCCTCGTCGTGGTGGCGATCGTCATCACCGTGGTCGTGTACGGCGTCGTCGCGCTCATCGTGAAGATGGACGACATGGGCCTCGCGCTGTCCCAGCGCCGGTCGCCCGGCGCGCAGCGGCTCGGTCGCGGGCTCGTGTCCGCGATGCCGAGGCTGCTGGCCTTCATCTCCGTCGTGGGCACCGTGGCGATGCTGTGGGTCGGCGGCCACATCCTGCTGGTGGGGGCCGACGAGCTCGGGCTGCACGCGCCCTACGAGCTCGTGCACCACGTCGAGGAGGACATCCACCACGCCGTCGCCGGCGTCGGCGGCGTGCTGGCCTGGCTGTTCAACACGCTGTGCTCGGCGATCGTCGGCGTCGTCGTCGGCGCCGTCGTGGTGGCGGTGATGCACGTGCTGCCGTTCGGCCGCAAGGGCCACGGTGCCGGTCACGGCGACGGTCACGGCGCGGGGCACGGCGAGGGGCACGGCGAGGGGCACGGCGAGGCGCACGGTGCGGGCCGCGCCGCGCAGGCCGGCGCCGCGCCGGTGCAGCGGCACGACGCCGCCGGCGAGGCGCCCGGCCGCTGACGACGCCGGTTCCGGCTGACGGCGGGCCGCCGCGCGGTGGGAGAATCGCCGTCGTGCCCACCGACCCGCTGACGCCGCAGCCCGCCGCCAACCCCCACCCGACGGCGCCGCCCGCCCCGTCGGCCGCGTTCGCGCACGTCGTCTACTTCGAGCCGCGGATCGCCGGCAACACGGGCTCGGCGATCCGCCTCGCCGCGGTCACGGGCGCGCGCCTGCACCTCGTGGAGCCGCTGGGGTTCGACCTGGAGGAGTCGAAGCTGCGGCGCGCCGGCCTGGACTACCACGACCTCGCGGTCATGGACGTGCACCCGGACTTCGACGCCGCGATGGCGGCGCTGCCGGACGCGCGGGTGTTCGCGTTCACCGCCCACGCGGACACGGTGTACACCGACGTCGCGTACCGGCCCGGGGACGTGCTGCTGTTCGGGCCCGAGCCGACCGGCCTGCCCGAGGAGGTCATGGCGCACCCGCGGGTCACCGACCGGGTGCGCATCCCGATGCTGGCCGGCCGCCGGTCGCTCAACCTCACGAACGCCGCCTCGATCGTCACCTACGAGGCCTGGCGGCAGCAGGGCTTCGCGGGCGCCTGACCCGCCGGCCCCCGCGGTCCGATCCGCCCGACCACCGCTCCCCCGGCTGTCAGAAGCAGCGCAGGCTATAGCGCACCCTCGTTCTGACACCGCCGCGGTGCTCGCGGGCTGTCAGAAGCAGCGCAGGCCATAGCGCACCCTCGTTCTGACACCCTCGTCCGAGCGGGCGCCGCAGAGGCCGCTCGTCAGGGCGCGAGGAGCCAGGACGCCGCGCGCAGCAGCAGGTCCTGGTGGCCCGGGGCGTCGTAGGAGCGCACGTCGTGGCCGAGGGCCGAGTAGACCGTGCGGCCGCCGTGCGCCTCGTGCACCCACAGCGCGGGGTGCCGCGCGCCGTCGTCGTCGCGGACCCAGCCCAGGACCTGCGCGGCCGGTGCCACGCGCATGCCGCAGTACCGCTCGTCGAACGCCTCGACGCGCGCCAGCCCCTCGGTGACCGGGTGGGCGCCGACGGCGAGCTCCAGCGTGGCGTCGCCGATCGGCGGGTGCCCCGAGACGCCCTCCACCCAGCGTCCGCCCAGGACGGCCTCGAACGCCGGCTCGAACGTGTTGGCCGTCTGGTGCACGGCGAGCAGCCGGCCGCCGTCGCCGGCCCACGCCGCCAGCCGGGCGTGGAAGGCCGCCCAGTCCGCGTCGTCGTCGATCCCGGCCTCCCGGTACCCCGGCTGCGACGTGCCCGCGTTGACCGCCAGCAGGTCCACGCCGTCCAGGTCGTCGAGCGCGCCCGGGAACGCCGACCGGACCTCGACGTCGAGGTCCGGCAGGGCGGACAGCACCAGGGCGAGCCGGTGCGACGTGGCGGCGTGGTCGTGCCAGGGGTCCTCGTACCGGCCGCGGCCGGCGAGGACGAGGGCGCGGGGCATCAGGGCTCCTTCGTCTCGGTGAGGGGGCGGACGGCGGACAGCCAGCCGCGCGGGCCGATGTGCCGGACCCGCTCGGTGGCCACCGCCGCGGCGGTCTCGACGGCGGCGGTGAGCCGGCGGCCCGCCGCCAGCGCCGCGGTCAGCGCGCCGTGGAAGGCGTCGCCGGCGCCGAGGGTGTCGACGGCGGTGACGCCGGAGGTCTGGGTGGCCTGCCCGTAGGGGCTGCCGTCCGGGAAGGTGAACGCGGTCGTGGTCAGGTCGACCGGCCCGGGGCCGTGGGTGACGACGACGGCGCGCGCCCCGAGGGCCAGCACCGCGGCCGTCACCCGCTGGTCGGGCGTGGGCGGCGCGACGCCGGGCGCCGCGTCCGGGGGTGCGGTCAGCGGCGAGGG
>NZ_LWGM01000438.1 GCF_001750215.1 Isoptericola variabilis
GGCGGGCGCCGGGACCGGGGCGGCGTTCGGCGCGGCGGCCCGCGCGACCGGGCCGCAGGACGCGCTCGCCGAGCGCGGCTTCCTCGTCGACCGCGACGAGCGCACCGGGCGGGCGCTCGCCTCGCTCGGCGGGGACGCGGCGCACCTGGACGAGGTCGACTTCGCCGACGTGCGCGCCGCGGCGCGGCCCACCCGGGTGCTGCTGGAGCGCCTCGGCGGCTTCCACCCGGACGGCCGCGGGTACCCGGGCGACTTCCCGACGCGCGTCGGCGTCGCGCTGGCGCGTCAGGCGCTCGGCGCGGGCGAGGTCGCCGTCGGCGGCTGACCGTAACCCGGCGCTCGAGGCGGAGTCATCGAGGCGGGGTCAGCGCCCCACGTCGACGACCAGCGGCGTGCTCACCGTGGTGCCGGCGGTGTTGAGGAGCTCGACGGTGTACGCGTACGAGCCCGGCGCCTTCCCGGTCACCCGCACGCTCGCGTGCTGGGCGCCCGGCGTCCGCGGAGTGAGGGTGCCGGACCCCACCACGACCCCGTCCTCGAGGAACCTGTAGGCCGTGGCGTTGGTGCCCCACCACATGCTGGCGGTGAGGGTGTAGGACCCGTCGTGGGCTTGGTCGGCGACGCTCAGCTGGGGCACACCGGGAGTGGCGTCGGTGACCCTGACGGTCAGCGGCGTCGTCGCGGTGACGCCGTGCGCGTTCTCCAGCTCGCCGGTGAACGTGTACGTGTCGTCCGGCAGCCCGGTGACCGGCACGGAGACCACCTGGGCGCGCGGCGAGCTGGCGGTCAGCCGCACCGAGTCGACCAGCACCCCGTCGCGGTAGAGCCGGAACCGGTCGCCGTTCTCGCCCCACCACAGGGTGGCCGTCACGGTGAAGGTGCCGTCCGTCAGTCCGGTGTCGTGGCCCTCGTCCGAGCTCAGCACGGCGACGCCCGGCTCGCCGGCGCCGTCCTCGCCCGGCTCGCCGGCGCCGTCCTCGCCCGGCTCGGCGGCGCCGTC
>NZ_LWGM01000439.1 GCF_001750215.1 Isoptericola variabilis
GCGGCGGGCCGCCCGCCGGGGACGGGCCGGTGCGGCTCGACGACGTCGACGCCCGCCTGGTGGCGGCGCTGCGCGAGGACGGGCGGGCGACGCTCGCGACGCTGGCGGGCGTCACCGGGCTGTCCCAGTCGGCGGTGCAGGCGCGCGTGCGCAAGCTCGAGGCGCGCGGCGTCGTGACCGGCTACCGAGCCGTCGTCGACCCCGCGGCGCTGGGGCTGCCGCTCATGGCGTTCGTCGAGGTGCGCCCGTTCGACCAGGCGCAGGAGGACGACGTGCCGCAGCGGGTGCGCGCGGTGGCCGGCGTCGAGGCCTGCTACTCGGTGGCCGGCGAGGCCAACTACGTGCTGGTCGTGCGGGTCGCCTCGCCACAGGCGCTCGAGGAGCTGCTGGGGGAGATCCGGCGCGAGGCGCGCGTCTCGACGCACTCCACGATCGTGCTGCAGACCTACTTCGAGTGAGATCTCCCGCCGGAGCGCGGTGACGGCGAAGATCCTACGCCCGGGCTCTCGTCACGCCGGAGAATCTCCTCTAGCGTGACGTCATGACCGCGATCATGCCTTCGGTCGAGGCCGACGCCGTCCTCGACACGCTGCGGGAGCACCTGCAGGTCGACGGGTTCGACCTGGTGCTCGACCTGGCCCGGTCCCACGGCTCCGTGCTCGTCGACGCGCGCGACGGCCGCCGGTGGACGGACCTGTTCACGTTCTTCGCCTCCAGCCCGCTCGGCATGAACCACCCAGCGCTCGCCGAGGACGAGCGGTTCCGCGCCGAGCTCCTCGCCGCCGCGCTCAACAAGCCGTCGAACTCCGACGTCTACTCCGTCGAGATGGCGCGGTTCGTCGCCACCTTCGCCCGGGTGCTCGGCGACCCGGCGCTGCCGCACCTGTTCTTCATCGACGGCGGCGCGCTCGCGGTGGAGAACGCCCTCAAGGTGGCGTTCGACTGGAAGTCGCGGTGGAACGAGGCGCACGGGATCGACCCGGCGCTGGGCACCCGGGTGCTGCACCTGCGGCACGCCTTCCACGGGCGCACCGGCTACACGATGTCCCTGACGAACACCGAGCCGGTCAAGGTGGCGCGCTACCCCAAGCTCGACTGGCCGCGCATCACGTGCCCCTGGGTGGGCCAGGAGGCCGACGGCACGCCGCGCGACGTCGAGGCGCTCGAGGCCCGCGCGCTCGCCGAGGCGCGCGCCGCCTTCGCCGCCCACCCGCACGACGTCGCGTGCTTCGTCGCCGAGCCGATCCAGGGCGAGGGCGGCGACCACCACCTGCGGCCCGAGTTCTTCCGCGCGATGCAGGCGCTGTGCCGCGAGCACGACGCGCTCCTCGTCATGGACGAGGTGCAGACGGGCGCCGGGCTCACCGGCACCGCCTGGGCCTACCAGCAGCTGGGCGTGGCGCCCGACGTCGTCGCGTTCGGCAAGAAGACGCAGGTGTGCGGGATCATGGCCGGCGGCCGCGTCGACGAGGTGCCCGACAACGTGTTCCACGTGCCCTCGCGGCTCAACTCCACCTGGGGCGGCAACCTCGCGGACATGGTGCGGGCGCGGCGCATCCTCGAGGTCTACGAGGCCGACGGGCTCGTCGAGCGGGCCGGCGTGCTGGGTGCGCACCTGCTCGGCCGGCTCGAGGAGCTGGCCGCGCGGTTCCCGGGCGTCGTGACCGACCCGCGCGGGCGCGGGCTGATGTGCGCGGTCTCGCTGCCCGACGCCGGGCTGTGCGACCGCGTGCTCGCCGGGCTGCGCGACGAGGGCGTGCTCATGCTCGGCTCCGGCGAGCGCTCGGTGCGGTTCCGGCCCGCGCTCACGGTCGAGCGCGAGACGCTCGACGCTGGCGTCGACGCCCTGGGACGGGTGGTCGGGCGGCTGGTGGGCTGACGCGGGACCGGCTCGGGACGGGCTGGGGACCGCGTCAGAACCAGCGGCCCAGCACCGTCGTCTGCTGGTCGCCGTAGCCGAGGCGCTCGTAGAAGCCCAGCACCTGCGCGTTGGTGCTGCGCACCATGAGCTGGACCTTGCGCGCGCCCGCGGCGCGCAGCCACGCCTCGCCGGCCGCGACGGCGGCGCGGCCCAGGCCGGAGCCCTGGCGGTCCGGTGCCACGGCGACGTAGTAGAGCCAGCCGCGGTGCCCGTCGAGGCCGGCCATCACGGTCGCGACGACGGCGCCGTCGCCGGCGTCGGCCTCGTCGCCGGCGTCGCCGGCGGCGCCGGCGTCGC
>NZ_LWGM01000045.1 GCF_001750215.1 Isoptericola variabilis
TGCCGCGGCGGCCGGCGGGGACGTCGTCGGCGACCGCGCCGCCCACCGCGCCGTCGACGGCGTTGAGCGCCACCTGCGCCAGCACCCACCAGACGGCCAGCCACAGGACGGACTGGACCAGCGGCAGCGCCACGACGGCGAGCCCGCCGACCGCGCCGCCCACGACGGCCCACGGCGCGCGGCGCCCCCACGGGGAGCGGGACCGGTCGGCGAGCGCCCCGAGCGCCGGGATGCAGGCCGCGGTGACGAGCGACGACAGGGCCGCCAGCACGCCGAGGGTGCTCTCCTTGGACTCCGGTGCGGCGGCGGCGACCAGCAGCGGCAGCGCGACGGCGACGACTCCACCGAGCGCCACGTACGTCGCCGTCTGGGCGACGAAGACGGCGGCAAGCGGGCGTCCAGTGCCATGCGGCCCGCGCCCGTCCCTGCCGCTGGTGCCCTCGCCGCCGTCCCCGCGTTCGACCGTCTGCTCGACCGTGCGCTCGACCGTGCGCTCAGCACCGGCGTGCCGCTCCCCCTGCTGGCTCACGGCCGCAGCGTAGCGCCGCGCGGCGTACCGGCCGGCACGCCCTGCGCCGTACGGACGCGCGCTCACCTGCACCATGCGCCGTCCAGGCGCCCCAGCTCGGGGGAGCGACGCGAGGCCGCCGCGACGCAGGCTCGCGAGCGGTCAGCCGGCCTCGGCCGAGTGGCGCGAGGGGCTCGCCCCGTGGGGCTGCTCGCCGAGCCCGGGCAGCTGGCTCTCGGGCAGCTCGGGGACGACCACGAGGACGAGGTCCTCGACCTTCCAGTCCAGGTCGACGACGGCTCGGCGCGCCGCTTCGAGCTCCTCGAACGTGGGAGCCTCGCTGGAACGGGGCACGACGAAGGACTCGACGTGGAAGACGTGGCCCTGGTCGCGCACCCGGGACTGGGCCGCGCCGACCCACGGCTGCGCGCGCAGGGCGTCGTCGACCTGCTTCCGGAGCGGGTGCGGAGACTGTCCGTCGACGGTCCGCGCCTGCGCGTCCATGAGCGCGACGACGGCCGTGCGCACGTTGCGCACCCCGTCCCGCAGGATGCTGCCCGAGATGAAGAGCGCGGCGACGGCGTCGGCCCACCACAGGCCCACCCCGATGCCGAGGACGCCGACGATGCCGCCCACGGCGGTCATCCAGTCCGCCTTGTTCATGTCCGCGTCCGCGTACAGCACACGGTCGTGCAGCGTGTCGGCGAGCGGCAGCTTCGCTCGTCCGAGGAGGACGGGCGGGACGGCGGTGTAGGCGAGCGCGGCCACCATGAGCCAGCCGGCCCAGATCTGCGTCCCGAAGATCTCGGCGGTCCCCACCGGCGGGTGCTCGGCCTTGAGCAGGCCCGAGCCGGAGTCCCAGACGAGGAACAGGCCCATCGCGACCAGCGCCGTCCCGGCGATGAGGTGGCCCACGCCCACCGCGCGGTGGAAGCCGTACGGGTGCTCGCGCGTCGGGACGCGGCGGGCGATGCGGGCGGCGACCAGGAAGGTGATCGGAGGGGCGAACGACAGCATGTCCTCGAGCCACGCGGCCTTCATCGCCTGCGAGCTGCCCGACGTCAGGTACATCACCGTGACGGCGCTGACAAGGAACGCGATGCTCAGCCACTCGAGGCGCACCGCTCGTCGCAGCGCGGTCGTCTGCTCCTCGGGCAGCTCGGTGCGTCCGAAGTGGGTCATGAGCCGACCTCCGGTACGTCGTGCGCGAGCAGGAACGTCTCCAGCTCGACGAGGAAGGCGTTCTCTCCCATCCGCGCGGCCATGACGTGGGGCTCGGCGTCGCCGACCTCGTCCGGGACCGTGACGTACGGCCGCGTCAGCGCCACCTGCTCCGCCCACGGGGACGCCTCGGTCAGCCCGCCGACCACGAGGTCGAGCCTGCCGTCGGCGAGGTCGCCGACGAGCGACTCCTCACCACCGACGGTCCAGACCACCTCGGCGTCGAGCGAGCGCGCGAAGTCGGCGACGAGCGTCGGCTCGATCCCGGTGACGGCGGGCTCGGTGGCTCCCGGCGCCGCGACTTCGGTCCACGGAGGATCGGCCGAGACGCCGACCCGCAGCTCGCCGCCCCGCACCCGGTCGAGCGTGCCCTCGGGGTCCCGGGGCAGGCCGCCCCCGCACCCGGCGCACGCGGCCACGAGGACCGCGAGCAGCGCATGGCCGAGCCGCCTGGGCTTCGCGCCGTGGCCCGGCAGCGGCCGCTCCCCCCGTCGCCGGCGCACCATGTCCCACTCCCTCCTTCGAGGGCTCCACCGTGGTGCAGGCGCAGGTGGCACGCACTTTCACCGCAGAAGCGAAGGCATCCGTGCAGCCGGGGTGCGCCACTCCCTGGGTGCGTCCCGGCCTTCTGCGCCGCGCCGGGCCGCACGAGGGTGGAGCCATGCCAAGCACCTCCCGCACCTTTCCCACCTTCACGGCCGATGGTCTGGCGGCCGTGCGCGCCGGCACCGACCGGCCGCTGCTGCTGACCAACGCCACGGTCCACACCCTCGACCCGCTGATCGGCACCATGCGCGGAGCCGACGTGCTGATCGGTGGGACGCTGGTCGTCGGCGTCGGGCCCGGCATCGTCACCGCGGCCGAGGACGACGGTGCCGTGGTCATCGACGCCACCGGCACCACGATCCTTCCGGGCTGCCTCGACGCGACCAGCGGCCCCGGCACCGCTGCGCGCGGCACCGGCACCGGCACGCTCGCCCCCGGCGCCGACGCCACCCTCGTCGTGGTGCCCGACCAGCACGCCGCCGACCTGCCCGCGGCGCTGCACACCGCGTTCGCCCGGCCCGAGCTGCTGCTGGCCGTGCTGCACGAGGGACGCCCCGTCCGCTGGGGCGGCGGCCCTGTGGGCGCGACGTCGACCCGTACCGGGCTGCAGCCCGACCGGGTCGCGGTCGACCCGAGCCGGGTAGGGGTGTGGGTCGACACCGAGGACTTCCTGCACCAGGAGCTGACCGCCGACGGCCGCTACGACGAGACCCGTGGCGGACGGCCCCACGCCTTCCAGGGCAGCTACTGGATCGACGGCGACCGCATCGACTACCTCGACGACCTCGGCTTCTGGGCCTTCGGCCGGTTCGCCGGCGACGCCCTGCACCACGCCGGCTACACCATGCACCGGAAGGACGCCCGATGAGCACCGACCCCACCCTGGACGCGCTGACCCGCTCCGCCGCCGACCCCGACCGCCTCGTCCTGCTGCGCGGCGGCACCGTCGTGACGATGGACCCCACCCTGGGCACCCTCGACACCGGTGACGTGCTGGTCCGCGGGGCACGCATCGTCGAGGTCGGCCGGCACCTGCCGGACGCCGGGGCGATCGTCGTCGACGCGACCGGCAGCATCGTCGCCCCCGGCATGGTGGACACCCACCGGCACGCCTGGCAGGCGCAGATGCGCCGCACGATCCCCGACGTCGACGACCTGGCCGACTACCTGCGGTCCACGCTCGCGCAGGTGGCGCCGGCCTACACCGCCGACGACGTGTACCTCGGCACGCGCCTGGCCGCGCTGACCGCGCTCGACGGGGGCATCACCACGATGCTCGACTTCTCGCACAACTCGCGCACCACCGCCCACTCGGACGCCGCGATCACCGCGCTGATCGACACCGGCATCCGCGGCGTGCACGCCTCCATGGCCCCGCACTTCGGCGAGTGGGACGGCCAGTGGCCCGCGGACCTGGCCCGCCTGCGCTCGACCTACGTCCCCACCGACGACCGGCTGGTCACGCTGCGCATGGCGGCGCTGGCCACCGGAGACATCGCCGGGCACCTGGCCTACGGCCCCGAGCTGGCCGAGGTCGCGGCCGACCTGGACCTCGGCGTGAGCCTGGACGTGATGTTCGGCCAGGCCGCCTCGGCCGCGATCCTCGACTGGCAGCGGCAGGGGCTGCTCGGCCCGCACCTCGAGTCCATCCACTCCACCGCGCTGTCCGCGGACGCCTGGGCGGCGATGCGCGACCACGGCGTCACCGTCTCGCTGGCCCCGACCTCCGACGCCCAGATCGGGCTGGAGGACGCCGTCCCGCCGGTCGACGAGGCCCTCGCCCACGGGATCCGGCCCGGGCTGTCGGTGGACGTGGAGGTCGCGCTGGCCTCCGACATGTTCACCCAGATGCGCGCGCTGCTGACGCTCCAGCGCATGCGCGCCGTCAACGCCGCCTACGGCACGGGGCAGGGCGCCACCCGCATCACCACCCGCGACGTGCTCGACTTCGCCACCCTCTCGGGCGCGCGCACGCTGCGGCTGGACGACCGCACCGGCTCGATCACCCCGGGCAAGCAGGCCGACCTGATCGTCGTGGACGCCGAGGCGATCAACACCATGCCGCTGCACGACGCCGTCGGGACCCTCGTGCTGGGCGCCGACCGCTCCAACATCACCTCGGTGTGGGTGGCCGGCCAGGTGCGCAAGTGGGCCGGCGCGCTCGTCGGCGTGGACGTCGACGCCCTGCGCACCCAGGTGCACGACTCGGTCGCCGCCATCACCGAGCGCCTCGCCACCACCGGAGCGCGCCGATGACCCCGCCGAGCGCCGACGCGTTCGTCGTCACGGGCGCGCGGGTCACCACGACGCCCGGCACCGTCGCGCCCGGGGACCTTCACGTCGTCGGGGAGCGTCTGGCCGCGGAGCCTGCCCGCCCCGGGACGGCTGCGGTCGCCGCCGACGGCGCGTACGCCGTCCCGCTGCTGGTGGACAGCGCCGTGGTACAGCTGCCACCGACACGGCGCGACGGGTACGACCTGGTGCCCGGCAACCCGGCCACCTTCGCCGTGGTGCGTCGCCCGGTCACCGAGGCGCAGGTGCGCCGCATGCTGGTCGTCGACCCGCGCGACCTGCTGGCGGTGTGGGTGGCCGGACACCTCGAGGCATGGGACGGCGGTCCGACCCGGCCCTCGGGGCAGGACGTCGCCGACCCGGCCGTCCACGCGACGTGGGTCGGCACCTGGCACGACCCGCACCGCGGCCTGCAGCAGCACCTGCGGCCCGACGGCCGCTACTCCGAGACCCGGGGCGGGCGCGCCGACGCGTACACCGGCCGCTACTGGGTCCACGCCGACCGGATCACCTACCTCGACGACTCCGGCTTCTGGGCGTTCGGCCAGCTGGTCGACGGCGTGCTGCACCACGCCGGGTTCGTGATGACCCGACGCTGAGCAGGCGGCGCGCCGGGCCCACGCGGGCCCGGCGCGCCCTGCCGACGGCTGCCAGGGAGCACCAGGTCCTGGTTGCCCGCGGGCGCGGCCCCTACGGTCGGAGCGTGAGCACCTCAGATCTCGGCCCGTTCCTCAAGGCCCGCCGCGGGCACGTCCAGCCCGGCGACGTCGGGTTGACCGGGCACACCACCCGCCGCGTGCCCGGGCTGCGGCGCGAGGAGGTCGCGATGCTCGCCGGCGTCAGCGTGGACTACTACGCCCGCCTGGAGCAGGGCCGCGAGCGCAACCCGTCGCCGTCGGTGCTCAACGCGATCGCCGGCGCCCTGTGCCTCGACCCCGACCAGCGCGAGCACCTCTTTCGCCTGGCCGACCTCGCACCCACCGCCCTGGCGCCGCGCACCGAGGCACCGTCGCAGTCCCTGCTGGACCTGCTCGAGGCGTGGCCGCACACGCCCGCGATGATCATCGACCGGCAGCTCGACGTGCTCGCGCACAACGCCCTCGCCGGTGCCCTGTACTCCGGCTTCGAGCGCATCGACAACCTGGCGCGCATGACGTTCCTCGACCCGGCCGGCGCCCGCTTCTACGCCCGCTGGGACCGCGCCGCGGAGTCCTGCGTGGCCAACCTGCGCCTGGCCCAGGGGCACGTGGGCTCCGCCGACGCCGTGCGCCGGCTGGTGGTCGAGCTCTCCCGGGCCAGTGCCGCGTTCCGCCACCTGTGGGCCAAGCACGACGTGCGCGGCAAGACGCACGACGCCAAGGAGCTGCGCCACCACGACGTCGGCGACCTGGTCCTGGACTACCACGCGTTCGACGTCAAGGACTCCCCCGGCTGCCAGCTGATCGTCTACCAGGCCGCGCCCGGCTCCCCCAGCGCCGAGAAGCTGCAGCTGCTGGCGTCCCTGCACGCGACCAGCGCGCCGCAGCCGGGCGGGCGCGGCAGCTGAACCGACGCCCGCCCGGGGCTCAGCGCCGGGAGCGGGCGATGAGCTCGAGGGTGTCGACCACGCGGTGGGAGAAGCCCCACTCGTTGTCGTACCAGGCGACCACCTTGACGTGGCGCCCCTCGACCCGGGTGAGCAGCGAGTCGAAGATCGACGACGCCGGGTTGCCGACGATGTCGGACGACACCAGCGGGTCCTCCGAGTACTCGAGCACGCCCTTCAGCGGCCCCGCGGCCGCCGCCCGGTAGGCGGCGAGCACGTCGTCGCGCGTGACGTCACGGGCCACGGTCGTGTTGAGCTCCACCAGCGAGCCCACCGGCACGGGGACGCGGATCGAGTCGCCGGACAGCCTGCCGTCGAGCTGCGGCAGCACCAGCCCGATCGCCTTGGCGGCGCCCGTCGTCGTCGGCGCGATGTTCAGGGCGGCGGCGCGGGCCCGGCGCGGGTCGCGGTGCGGGCCGTCCTGCAGGTTCTGCTCCTGGGTGTAGGCGTGCACCGTCGTCATGAAGCCGTGCTCGATGCCCGCGAGCTCGTGCAGCACCAGCGCCAGCGGCGCCAGCGCGTTGGTCGTGCACGAGGCGTTGGACACGATCGTGTGCGCGGCGGGGTCGTACGCGTCGGTGTTGACGCCGTAGGCGATCGTGACGTCGGCGCCGTCCGACGGCGCCCCGACCAGGACGGTGCGCGCGCCGGCCTCGAGGTGGGCGCGGGCCGCGGAGGCCTTCGTGAAGCGCCCGGTCGCCTCCAGCACGACGTCGACGCCCAGGTCGGCCCACGGCAGGCTCGCGGGCTCCCGCTCGGCGAGCACGGCGATGCGGCGGCCGTCGACGACGAGGGCGTCGCCGTCCGCGTCCACCGGCCTCCCGAGCCGGCCGGCCGTCGAGTCGAAGGCCAGCAGCCGAGCCAGCGCCGCCGGCTCGGTGAGGTCGTTGACGGCGACGACCTCGAGGTCGCTGCCCCGCTCGAGGAGCGCGCGCAGCACGTTGCGGCCGATGCGGCCGAAGCCGTTGATGGCGATGCGGGTCATGGTTCCTCCCGGTGGTTCCTGTGGGACGCCACGAGGATGTCCGGGACCGCCCCGGCGCGGACAGCGGCGACGGCGCCACGGTCCGCAAGGATCGCGCCACCGGCCGCGCCTCCGCCACGCCTCCGCCGCCGGCGCGCTACTCCCCTCGGGCGAAGGTGCGCCGGTACTCGCTCGGCGTCGTGCCCAGCACGCGCTGGAAGTGGCGCCGCAGGTTGGCGCCCGTGCCGAGGCCGACGTCCGCCGCCACCTGCTCGACGGAGCGCTCGGAGCGCTCGAGGAGCTCGCGGGCCACGTCGATGCGAGCGCGCAGGACCCACTGCATCGGCGTGTAGCCGGTGTCCTCGACGAAGCGGCGCGAGAACGTGCGTGGCGACACCGCGGCGTGCCGCGCCAGCACCTCCAGGGTGAGCGGCTTGTCGAGCCGGTGCAGCGCCCACTCGCGAGTCGCGGCGAAGCGCTCGCCCAGCGGCTCGGGCACGCTGCGCGGCACGTACTGCGCCTGCCCGCCGCTGCGGTACGGCGCAGCGACCAGGCGCCGGGCGGCGTGGTTGGACGCCGCCACGCCGAGGTCGCGCCGGACCATGTGCAGGCACAGGTCGATGCCGGACGCCGCGCCCGCGGACGTCAGCACGCGCCCCTCGTCCACGAAGAGGACGTTCTCGTCCACCGTGACGCGCGGGTACCGCGCCGCGAACGCCCGCGTGTAGTGCCAGTGCG
Organism: Isoptericola variabilis; assembly: GCF_001750215.1. GTDB lineage: Bacteria > Actinomycetota > Actinomycetes > Actinomycetales > Cellulomonadaceae > Puerhibacterium > Puerhibacterium variabilis_A. Next base: position 7,855 of record NZ_LWGM01000045.1, read on the forward strand.
TGGTGGCGCGACGCCCGTCGAGCAGACCCGTCGCCGCGAGGGCGAAGGCCCCGGTGGAGATGGCGGCGAGGTCCGCGCCGCGGTCGTGCGCCGCCACGAGGGCGTCCACGACCGCGGCGGGCGGGTCCTCGCGGTCGGGGAAGCGGTAGCCGGGGACGAACACGACGTCGGCCCAGGCGAGCGCGTCCAGCCCGTCGGCGACGTGGTACGACAGGCCGTCGCCGCCGCGCACCAGGCCGGGCGCGGGCCCGCAGACACGGACCTCGTACGGCATGCTCGGCCGGGTCGTGAACACCTGCGCGGGGATGCCGACGTCGAGCGGCTTGGCGCCCTCGAGCACCAGGACGGCGACGCGGCGCAGGCGGGTGGCTGCCACGGCGCCAGCGTAGGGCGCGGGGCCGGATCGTCGGGCCGCGCCGCCGCCTCCTCGACGCGGGCATCGGCACGGTTGCAGTGGCCGAGGGCGCGCAGGCGGGGCGTGGCCCCCCACAGGACAGATCACCCCCGAAGACGAACCGCTCGGCCCGAAGTGTTCCCCCCACTTGCTTCCCACGTGCCGCGTACACCCGAGCCACGACCTGGATCGTTCCCGATGTCCTACGTCGCGCGGCCGTTCGGCGCCATGACGCCGTCGAGTGCGGCGCGGACATGTGCCGCGACGAGGCTCGCGGATCCCGGCGAGCCGGTGAGGAGCCACTGCAGCCGCAGCCCGTCGATCAGCGCGACCACCGTGCGGGCTGCCTGTGCCGGTTCGACGCCGGGCGCCAGTCGACCGTGCACCGCACGGTCCTCGAACGCCGTCGTGAGCTGCGCGACCCGGCGGCGGTACCGCCGCTTGACGTGCTCGTGCGCCGGATGGGTGGTCTTGGCGGCCGCGGCCGACAGCCCCGTGACGGCCTCGACGACGGGCCGGCGCGCCTCGTCGCGTTCGAGGTGACGCACGAGCGCCTCGATGTGGTCCGCGCCGTCGGACAGCGATCGGGCCAGGGCGGCGTCCTCGACGGAGTCCCAGTGCTCGACGGCCGCGTCCAGCAGCGACCCCTTGGTGGGGAAGTAGCGCAGCAGCCCGGCGTGCGAGATGCGTGCCCTGGCGGCGATGTCGCGCAGCGAGACGCCGAGGTAGCCGAGCTCGGCGACGGCGCACGTCGCGGCGTCGAGGATATCCGCGCGCTTGGCGCGTCCCTTGGCGTAGCTGCCGTTGCGGCCGCCGACTTCGGCGTGAGCCGATGTAAGAAGGTTCCTGGGCATCATGCGCGGCCTTCCTTGGTCGACGCAGGGTTCAAGGATTGCGGAGCTCGGCGCCACCAGGTTCACGTCCTGAGCGGTCTGCCCGGACGCTGCTAGGGCCCCGCGGCGGTGATGACGAACGCGACCGCTGCGAGGCCGACGACGCCGCACATGATCGCCAGCGCGCCGAGCATCCCGGCCCCCGGCATGACCGGCTCCGCCGCGCCCGCCGCCGCCAGCAGGTGGTGGCGCAGCCGGCGGAGCCGGCGTGTCCCGGTGACGAGCAGCGCGAGGCCCGCGACCAGGGCGAGGACGGGTAGCGCGACGCCGAGGACGGGGACCTCGGCCGCGAGGTAGCGCGCCGAGGTCACCGTCCCCGTGGTGACGGCCAGGACGGTGCGACGCCAGGCGAGCTCGGTGCGCTCCGGTTGCAGCCCCGGGTCCCAGATGCTCGTCACGCCGGCCCGATCAGGATGGCGACGGTGACGAGCGCGGCGGCGACGACGACACCGATCGCGGTCGGCAGCGCTGATACCGGTCCGGGTAGCGGTTCCTCGAGGCGGATGGCCCGCTCCGTGCGCATCCACCCGAACCACGCCTGAGCGGCCAGCACCATCCCGGTGAGCACCAGTACCAAGGAGGCGACCAGGCGAAGCGTGGGCTGCAGCGGCGCGGCCAGCGCCTCCAGCGCCACGCCCCCGGCGAGCAGCGCGAGCGCGGTGCGGATCCATGCCAGGAACGTGCGCTCGTTCGCGAGGGAGAACCGCACGTCCGGCTCCCCGCCGGCGTCGTAGACGCCGCGGGGAAACCGGCGTGCGGTCACCTGTGGTCTCCCGGTCGAAGGCCGGGCATCAGGCGGTCGCCTCGATGTTCGCGACGTACTCCTGGATGCGCGCGAAGATCTCGTGGTCGTACGGGCCCCACTCGGGGTGCGGAGTGTCCGGCCCGGTGTACGGCAGGTCACTGTAGCGCTCCTGGTACTGGGCCAGCTTGCGCTCGAGCTCCGCTCGGACCTCGGCGTAGGCCGGGTCGTCGGCGACGTTGTTGATCTCCGTGGGATCGTTGCGCAGGTCGTACAGCTCCCACTCGGGCTCGAACACCCGATCGGACGCGCCGGGGACGCCGAGACCGGCACCGTAGTAGTAGATCAGCTTGTGGTCCTTGGTGCGGATGCCGTAGTGGCCCGGCGCGTGGTGGATCGGGTCGTCGTGCTCCCAGTAGCGGTAGTACGCCGCGTCCGGCCAGTCCGCGACCTCCTCCCCGCGCAGCAGCGGGCGGAAGCTGCGGCCCTGCGACGACGGCAGCGCCTCGTCGGTGTCGATGCCGCAGATATCGAGGAACGTCGCGGCGAAGTCGACGTTGGTGATGATCGCGTCGCTCGTGCTGCCGGCGGCGATCTCGGCCGGCCAGCGCATCAGCATCGGCATCTGCAGGGACTGGTCGAACATCAGGCGCTTGTCGAACCAGCCGTGGTCGCCCAGGAAGAAGCCCTGGTCGGAGGTGTAGACGACCAGGGTGTTCTCGGCCAGGCCCTGGGCGTCGAGGTAGTCCAGCAGCCGCCCGACGTTGTCGTCGATCGACTGGATGCACTGCAGGTAGTCGCGCATGTAGATCTGGTACTTCCAGCGCATGCGCGCCTTGCGGTTCTCCGGGCCGCGCAGGTGCTCGGGCACCTCGGTCTTGAGGTCGTCGGCGCCCATGTCGTCGGCCAGCGTCATGTGCACGCCCGCCACTGCCTTGCTGCGAGTGGCGTAGTCGTCGAAGAACGTCTCCGGCTCCGGGATGGAGCCGTCGGCGTACAGGTGCTGGTGCTTGGGGTCCGGCACCCACGGCCGGTGCGGCGCCTTGTGGTGCACCAGCAGGCAGAACGGCTGGTCGTCGTCGCGGCGCTCGAGCCAGTCCAGGGCCTGGTCGGTGACGATGTCGGTGGCGTAGCCCTCGACGACCTCGGCGCCGGCCTCGGTGATCATCTCCGGGTCGACGTAGTCGCCCTGGCCGGGGAAGACCTTCCACTCGTCGAAGCCGCGCGGCTGCGCCTGACCGTGCTCGCCCAGGTGCCACTTGCCGAACAGCGCCGTCTGGTAGCCGGACTTCTGAAGCACCTCGGTGAACGTCGGGACGCGGTAATCCATCTCGGTCCAGATCGACGACACGCCGTTGACGTGGCTGTAGGTGCCGGTCAGGATCGACGCCCGCGACGGGCTGCAGATCGAGTTGGTGCAGTACACGGCGTCCAGGCGCATGCCCTCGCGCGCGATGCGGTCGAGGTGCGGCGTGTGGTTGACGCGGCTGCCGTACGCGGAGATCGCGTGAGCGGCGTGGTCGTCCGACATGACGAAGACGATGTTCGTGGGCTTCACGGTTCCTGCTTTCTGGTGTCCGGGATGGCTGGACGAAGGGATCAGGCGCGGTCGAGCTCCGGCGCGAGCACGACGTGCTCGTGCTGGCCGCCGGCGAGCTTCTGCATGACGAGGCGCGCTGCTTCGGCGCCGGCCCGGGCCAGCGGGAGGCGGGAGTACCGCAGCTGTGGCCAGATTCGGGGCGACAGCGCGCCCGCGGCGAGCGCGGCGACGAGGATGCCACCCTCACGTACATGCCGCGATGCCATCGCGGGCTCGACGTCGGCGCCCCATGAGCACAGCACCGCGATCTCGTCGGCGTGGCGTTCTACGGCGGCCAGCGCGGCATCGATCTTCTCGCCGAGGTCGCCCGCGTAGTCGTGCGCGGCCTCGGCGTCGTTCTCCATCGCGCGCAGCATCGCGTCCGTGAGTCCCGTCGAGACGACGCGCAGGGAGAGGCTGGGATGCTCGGCGAGCGCGTGCACGAGCGCCTTCTCGCGCAGGCGTTCCGCGCGCGAGGAGACGTCCGGGCGCACGTGCAAGACCGAGCGCACGCCACGTGCGGCGAGCTCTTCGAGCAGCTCGGTCGCCCCGCCGGCGTAGTCGAAGTCCACGGTGGAGTAGGCGACGTCGCCTGCCGGCGCCCCGCAGTCGAGCACGACGAGCGGAAGACCCTCGCGCTGCGCCGCGTCGAGGATGGCGGGAGGCGCGGCCTCGTCGTCGTGCCCGACGAACACGAGGCCGTCGAGCCGACCGCTGCGGTAGTCGTCGAGGTAGGCCTCCCCTGACGCGTCGGCCAGGATGGTCAGGTGCATCCGCTCTGCCGCGAGGGCAGCGCTCGCGCCTTGCACGATCGCCGCGTACCGCGGGTTCGAGAGCGGCTTCGTCACGAGCATCCCGATGCTGCGGCTCGTCCGTGACCGCAGCGACTGCGCCAGGCTGTTCGGGATGTACCCGATCTCCTTGGCGATGCGCCGCACGCGAGTGCGGGTGTCCGCCGACAGGGCGACCGTCGAGGCGTCGTTCAGGGCGTAGGACACGGTCGAGACCGAGACGCCCGCGCGCGTGGCGATGTCCTTGAGCGTCGGGCGGGTCATCATTCCGCGCTCCGGGCGACGCGGCGACGCGCGAGCTCGGCGATGTTCTCCAGCACGCGCGCCCGGTTGAGGGGGAAGGAGATGAGGATGAGCGCGGCGAGCGCGTAGAGGACGGCGGGCGCCAGCGTGGAGAAGGCGTAGATACCGTCGATGGTCCCCTGGGTCTGGGTCGTGCTCGCGGACCGGAACCCGATGAGCGCGAGCGCGAAGCCACCGACACCGCCGGCGATGGCCTGCCCGACCTTCCGGGCCCACGTGTTGATCGCGTAGACGGACCCGTCGTCGCGCTGTCCGCTGCGAACCTCTTCCGCGTCGATGATGTCCCCGACGACGGCCCACACCAGCAGGTTGTAGAAGCCAATACCGAAGCCCGCGAGCAGGTTCAAGGCGATGAAGACCCACGGGTGCTCGACGTGGAGGAAGAACAGGGCGAGGTACACCGCCGCGGCGCCGAAGAGCGCGGCGACGAGCACCTCCTTCTTGCCGAACCGGCCGGCCGCCCGCGCCGCGACCGGCGCGAGGAGTAGCCCGGGGACGTAGGTGGCCAGCTGCGCCGGGCCGGACATCGCACCGTCGTTGAAGTGGTACAGCCACAGGTAGGCCGCCATGGCCGCGACGAAGAGGCCGGCGAGCATGATGATGATGTTCGCGACGATGAGCGTCAGCAGCGGACGGCTGGTCACGAGCTGACGCAGCAGCGCGCCGATACCGCGCGGCGCGGCCACGAGCGGCGCCTCGATGCGCTCGCGGACCCCCGCGTAGCAGAGGAGGTAGAACAGCGCCGCGCACGCGGAGAACACGATCGCCGCGACGAAGAACCGCGAGGGCACGACCTGCGACGTGCCGTCGATCGTCGCGTAGATGAACAGCGGCGGCACGAGCGAGACGAACAGCCCCGCCGCGTTGGCGCCGAGCCCCCGGAACACCGACAGCGACGAGCGGTTCACCGGGTCGTCCGAGATGACCGACGCCATCGAGCCGTACGAGATGTTCGTCGTCGTGTAGCAGATCGATCCCCACAGCAGGTACGTGACCGCCGCGTAGGTCAGCTTGGCGCCGTACTCCCAGTCCGCGACGAAGGGCGCGTACATGAGCGCGCTCGCTACGGCCACGGGGACCGCCATGCGCGCGAGCCAGGGTCGGAAGCGCCCGGCGCGGCCAGGGGTGTGCCGGTCGAGGAACCGCCCCCAGCCGACATCGGTGAACGCGTCGATGAGCCGGGCGACCAGGAAGAGCGTCCCGACGTGCGCCGGATCGAGCCCCGCGACGTTGGTGAAGTACACCATCAGGTACGCCGAGGCGAAGATGAAGGTGAAGTCGTTGCCGAGGTCGCCGAACATGTAACCGACCCGGTCGCGCCATCCGAAGGCGCGGACGGCGACCCGATTGGTCGCCTCGATCGTGTGGCTCATCGCTGAGTTCCTCTCCATTGAGCTGGCTTACCGGACGGTAGGGACTCAATCGTTTGAACACAAACTTCAATCGTTTGAGCCGGTTCGGTGGCCGAGGGCTTCGGGTTACCGTGGGGAGGGTGACCATCGACGACGCGGGCAACGGCTGCGGGTGCGGTTGCGGCATGCCCGGGCGCAGCACCTTCCTGACCCTCGGCACGGCCTCACCCCACGAGACAACGCCTCGCGCAGGTGGACGCCACTCCGTCGAGCAGGCACGCATCCCCGCCGGCACGTTCACCATGGGTGACTCCTCCGGGGACCAGAACCCCGCGGACGGCGAGACGCCGCGGCACGCGGTGACGCTCGACGGGTTCGAGATCGACGCGACGACCGTCACGAACGCCGACTTCGCCCGGTTCGTCGACGACACGGGATACCGCACGGAGGCCGAGGTCTTCGGCTTCTCGGCCGTCTTCCACCTCGCGGTCGCCGCGCCCGAGGAAGACATCCTCGGCCAGCCTCCGGGCACGCCCTGGTGGTTCGGCGTGCGTGGTGCGAGCTGGCGGCGCCCCGGCGGGTCGCGCTCCGACCTCGACGGCCTCGGGGACCACCCCGTGGTGCACGTGAGCTGGAACGATGCCCTCGCCTACTGCGGCTGGGCCGGACGCCGACTGCCCACGGAGGCCGAGTGGGAGTACGCCGCCCGCGGCGGCATCGACGGCGCGAAGTACCCGTGGGGCGACGCCGAGGTGGACGAGGGCGGTTGGCGGGCAAACATCTGGCAGGGCACCTTCCCGCGCGAGAACACCATCGAGGACGGCTGGCTCACCACCGCGCCTGTCCGCTCGTTCGAGCCCAACGGGTACGGGCTCTGGCAGACGGTCGGCAACGTGTGGGAGTGGTGCCAGGACTGGTTCGACCCGCGCGCGTACCAGCGCGGCGCCGTCGCCGACCCCCGTGGTCCACGACGCGGCTCGACGAAGGTGCTGCGCGGCGGGAGCTACCTGTGCCACCTCTCCTACTGCAACCGGTACCGCAACTCGGCGCGGTCGCAGAACACCCCGGACTCGTCGATGGGCAATGCCGGCTTCCGCACCGTCGCGCTCGGCGATACCTCCGCCAGGTGATGTCCGGGCCGCCGGCTCGCCTCGTCCTTCTCGACGCCCGCGCCCGGGATGCACGAAGCCCCTGACCTGCGTTTCCGCTGGTCAGGGGCTTCTGTCGGAGCCGCCTGTGGGAATCGAACCCACGACCTATTCATTACGAGTGAATCGCTCTGCCGACTGAGCTAAGGCGGCGTGCTCGACCGTCTCCGTGCGGATCGGCGAGCGGGGACTACCGTACCCGACGCCGGGGTCCCGTTCCAAAACGCCCGGCGGCGGGGTCGGTCACATCGACATGGCCGCACGTCGGGCCCCACTTCCGGGGAACGTCAGCAGGTCAGGCCGTCCTCGGGCGTCGTGCCGTCGACCAGGAATCCGTCGACCGCGTCGACGATGCAGGAGTTGGAGCGCCCGTAGGCCGTGTGGCCCTCGCCGTCGTAGGTGACCAGGCTGCCGGAGTCCAGCGTGCCCGCCAGCTTCTCGGCCCACTCGTACGGCGTGGCCGGGTCCTGCGTGGTGCCGATGACGACGATGGGCGGCGCGCCCTCCGCGGACAGGTCGAACTCCTGGTCCACCACCGGGGCCGGCCAGTCGTGGCAGGTCAGCCCGCTGTAGGAGAAGAACCGGCCCACGGTCGGGGCGACCTCCTCGATCTGCTCCGCCTCGGCCTGCATCTGCGCGACGTCCTCCGTGCCGCGCGAGTCCAGGCAGCTCACCGCGCGGAAGGCCTCGGAGGAGTTCGTGGCGTAGCTGCCGTCGGCGTTGCGGTCGTTGTAGAAGTCGGCCAGGTACAGGAACGCGTCGCCCGTGCCCTGCGTGGTGACCTCCTCGATGGCCTGGGTCAGCACCGGCCAGCTGCGCTGGTCGTACAGCGTCACGGCCACGCCGTAGAACGCGAGGCTCTGGGTGACGCGCCGGCCGCTCGAGGTCGGGTACGGCGAGTCGAAGGCGTGGTCGAGGATGTCGCGCACCTGCTTCAGGCCGGCGTCGACGTCGCCGGTCAGCGGGCAGCCGGAGCCGGCCTGGCAGTCGGCCACGTAGTTGCGCAGCGCCCGCTCGAACCCGGCGGCCTGGCCCTCGGACACCTCGTCGGAGTCGAGCGTGACGTCGATGGCGCCGTCCAGCACCATCGCGCCCACGCGGCCCGGGAACAGGCCGGCGTAGGTGGCGCCGAGCTGCGTGCCGTAGGAGAAGCCGAGGTAGTTGAGCTTCTCGTCGCCGAGCACGGCGCGCAGCATGTCCATGTCCCGCGCGGCCGACTGCGTGTCCACGTGGCCGAGCAGCTCGCCGGTGTTCTCGGCGCACGCCGCGCCCCAGGCGGCGTACTCGTCCGCCATCGCGGCCAGGCCGGCCTCGGTGGTGTCGAAGTCCGCGGCCAGCGACTGGTCCTTGCGCTCGTCGTCGAAGCAGCGCACCGCCGTCGACCGGCCCACGCCGCGCGGGTCGAAGCCGACCACGTCGTAGGCCCCGCGCAGCTTCTCGCCCATGCCTTCCCACGAGCTGGTGACGTAGTCGACGCCGGAGCCGCCGGGCCCGCCGGGGTTCACCAGCAGCGAGCCCTGGCGCTCCCCCGTGGCGGTGTGCCGCTTGAGCGCCAGCTCGATCGGGTCGGAGCCGGCGTCCTGCCACGACGTCGGCGCGGAGGCCGTCGCGCACTCGAAGCCGCCGCCGCAGTCGCTCCACTCCAGCGACTGCGAGTAGTACGACTCGAAGCCCTCGGGCGCGCCCTGGGCCGTCGTGCCGCCGGCGGTCGCGTCGTCGAGCGGCGTCTGCGACCGGCTCGGTGCCGAGCACCCTGCCATCAGCAGGACGGTCGCCAGGAGCGCGGAGACGACGGAGGCGAGCGCGTGCCGAGGAGCGGTGGAGGGGGACTTCACCCGCCCAACCTATCGGGCGCTCCGCGCCGATCCCGCGACCACGTGTGGACGGGTTGTGCAGACCCGGCAGGACGCCCGGGCGGGTCGGGCACGTCGGGCGACCGCCCCCGACCGCCCCGTCGGTCGGCCCCGTCGGTCGGCTCAGCCGGCCGGCACCCACGCGGCCGGACCGGTCGCGCCGGCGGCGGGCCGCGGCGGCACCTCGACGGCGCCGTGGTCGCCCAGCGTGACGACGAGCGGCGTCCCGGCGTCGGCGCCGTCGGGGACGGCCACGACGCTCGTGGTGGCGGCCCAGTCGGCTGTGCACATCCGGTCGCCGGACGGCGGCACCAGCGTCACCGTCACGCCCGCGGTGTCGCCGGCGGCCTGCGGGTCGGCGAGCACCGGGCAGCCGCTGGACCCGTACGTCACGACGTAGAGCAGCCCCTCGGTCGCCGACCATGCCGCACCGGCCGGCGAGTCCATCGGGGACTCGACCCCGTCGGGCAGCCCTCGCCCGGCCGACCCGGGCACCAGGTCCATCGCCGCGGCCTCCGGCAGGACGCCGGGTGCCTCCGACGGCGGCGCCGTGGGCTCCGGGCCCGCGTCGCTGGTCGGCGCGTCGCCGGCACCGCCGGCGCCGCCCGCGTCGGTGGGCGACGCGCACGCGGCCAGGGCGAGCACGACGACGGCGGACCCGGCCAGGGCGAGCAGCCGAGCCGTGGGGGACGTGCCGCGGAGCCTGCGCATGGTGACCTCCTGTGCCGGTACGACGCACCCTAGGGCCGGCGCCCGGTCCCGGGCGAGACCCGGCACGCCGCCGGGCGGATCAGCCCTGCGGCCGCAGCGCGATCGCCATCGCCTCGAGCGCGAGCAGCGGCGACACGTTGCCCTCGAGGCGCTCGCGCGCCGTGCCGATCGCGTCCATGCGGCGGATGGTCTGCTCGGGCGTGGAGTCCGCCGCCAGGGTGCGCACCAGGCCCGCCTCAGCGGCGTTGACGAGCTCGACGTCGGCGCCGAGCTGCACCACGAGCACGTCCCGGTACAGCGACAGCAGGTCCACCATGGCCCGGTCCAGCACGTCGCGCTGGCGGCGGGTGGCGCGGCGCTTCTGGTCGTCCTCGAGCTGCTTGAGCTGCGAGCGCAGCCGCGGCGGCAGGGTCTCGCCCTCCCCGACGCCGAGCGCGCGCATCAGCTCGGCGCGCTCCTGGGCGTCCCGCTCCTCCGTGGCGGCCTTGGCCTCCGCCTTGGCGACCTCGACCAGCTCGTTCGCGGCCAGGACCGCGTCGCCCACGCCGCGGATGCGGCGGGCCACGTCGAGCACCCGGGCGCGCCGCTCACGGGCGCCGGGGTCGCGGGCCAGGCGCCGGGCCAGGCCGACGTGGCTCTGGGCGGCCCG
>NZ_LWGM01000046.1 GCF_001750215.1 Isoptericola variabilis
GCGGGGGGTCGCGGGTGCGGCGCTCATGCGGCCACCTCCGGTCGGTTCGGGCCGCCGGCCACTCCGGCGGCGGACGGTGCGGCGGCGGACGGTGCGGCGTCGGCCGCGGCGTCGGAGGCGCGCTGCGCCAGCGCCAGGAACGCCTGCTCCAGCGACGCCGAGCGGGCGTCGAGGTGGTGCAGCCGCAGGTCCAGGCCTCGCGCCCAGGCCAGCACGGTCTCGAGGTCCTCCTGCAGCCGCTCGGTGCTCAGGCGCACCCGCGCGCGGTCCACGGACGCCTCGAGCAGGCCGGCCAGCGGCGGCAGGTCCTCCGGGGCGACGACGACGGTGCGGCCGGCGGCGTCGCGCGCCTCGAGCTCGATCGTCGCCGGCTCGGCCGCGACGACGTCGGACACGGTGCCCTCGCGCACGACGCGCCCGCCGCTCATGATCGCCACGCGGTCGGCGAGCGCCTCGGCCTCGTCGAGGTAGTGCGTGGTCAGCAGCACCGTGGTGCCCGCCGCCTGGAGGCTGCGCACCAGCCGCCAGGTGGCCTGCCGGCTCTCCGGGTCCAGGCCCGTGGTGGGCTCGTCGAGGAACAGCACCTCCGGGTCGCCCAGGACGGCCAGCGCCAGGTCCAGGCGGCGGCGCTCGCCGCCGGAGAGGCTGGCGACGCGCACGTCGGCGCGGTGGGTCAGCGCGACGGCGTCGAGCGCCTCGGCCTGCGGGCGCGGGCTGGTCATCGTGGAGGCCCACATGCGCACCGTCTCGGCCACGGTGAGGTCGGAGGAGAACCCCGCCTCCTGCAGCATGACGCCGACCCGATCGATCACCCGGCGGCGCTCACGGTACGGGTCGTGGCCGAGCACGCGGACCTCGCCGCCGTCGGCCGGGGCGAGGCCCTCGATCATCTCGACGAGGGACGTCTTGCCGGCGCCGTTGGTGCCGAGCAGGGCGACGAGCTCGCCGCGGTGGACCTCGAGGTCGACGCCGCGGACGGCCTCGAAGCCGCCGTAGCGGCGCCGGGCCCCGCGGACCGAGATCATCGGTTCGGTGGATTGGCTCATGCCTCCGAGCCTCCCGGCGGTCCGGGCCCGCCGGTAGTGCGCCCCGTCACCGGTCCGTGTGGGCGGTGCACGGGCCGGGCATGACGGATGTCATGCCCGGCGCCGCCCGCGGCCCGGGGCCACGCGCCCCCGGGTCAGATCCAGCGCCGGAACCGGAACACCCCGTACAGCGTGGCGCTCACCGCGACCATCGCCACCAGGGCGAACGGGTAGCCGTAGGCCCAGTGCAGCTCGGGGATAGCGTCGAAGTTCATGCCGTACACCGTGCCCACGAGCGTGGGGGCGAACAGGATGGCCGCCCACGACGAGATCTTCTTGATCTCCTCGTTCTGGGCCTTGGCCTCCTCGTTCTGCCGCTGGGCCACGAGCGTGGCGTTGACGGTGAGGATGTCGCGCAGGGCGGAGCGGAAGGTCTCCACCCGCTCGGCCACCTCGGTGAGGTGGTCGGCGACGTCGCGCAGCGACGCCTGCAGCTCGTCGTCGACGCCGTACTTGGCCGAGCCCTGCGCGAGCGCGGCGCACACCTGCCGCAGCGGGCGCACGGCGCGCAGGAAGTCGGCCACCTCGCGCGAGAGCTCGTAGATGCGCCGGGAGGCCTCGGTGCCGCCGCCGAGCACGTCCGTCTCGATCTCGTCGATGTCGTTCTCGAGCCCGGCGACGACGGGCGCGTAGCCGTCGACGACGGCGTCGAGGATCGCGTAGAGCACGGCCTGCGGGCCGCGGGCGAGCATCTGGGGGTCGCGCTCGAGCCGGGCGCGCACCGCCGCCAGGTCGGGCGAGGCGCCGTGCCGCACCGTGACCACGAAGTCGGCGCCGACGAACACGTGCAGCTCGCCGAACTCGACGCTCTCGGTGGCGTCGTCGTACCGCGCGGCCCGCAGCACCACGAACAGCGTGTCGCCGTAGCGCTCGAGCTTGGGCCGCTGGTGCGCCTGGATGGCGTCCTCGACCGCGAGCGGGTGCAGGTCGAAGGCCGCGGCGAGCGAGGTCAGTTCCTCGGCGTCCGGCCGCTCCAGGCCGATCCACGCGAGGCTGTCCGCGCCGTCGGGCCGGGCGCGCAGCGCGTGCAGCGTCTCCGGGACGCGGGCGTGGCTCGAGACCCGCCGGCCCTCCTCGTAGATGGCCGCCGCGGCGACGGCGTCGTGGCGCTCGTCCCGCGCCGGCGCGGTGCGGGCGTGCGGGGCGGGGTCGCCGGGGCGGCGGCGGGCGCGCAGCACGCCCCGCAGCGAGGAGGGCAGCGAGGCGGGCAGCGAGGCGGGCGGCGACGACAGGGACGTCGGACGGGTGGGCTGGGACACGACCATGGGAGACCTCCGCAGGGCGCAGGCGCACGGGCGCTCACGGCGCGGCACGCCTCCCGAGGAAGCTGCTCGGGACGACGCGCGCCGCGGCGCGGCGGTGCGGCCGGGACGGGTGTGCGCGGGTTGCGGCGCCACGGCTGGCGCGTCGGTCGGCGGGGCCGCCGGACGTCAGCCGCGGCGGGGACTACTGGGGGGCTCGCTGCGCTGCATCGCGTGCCACCTCCCTCCGTCCCCGGGGCGCCCGGCGAGCGGACGCACGATCGTGCCCGTGCTGGGCGGGCCTCGGCGATTCTAGGCCCGCCCCGATCCGGCCTGCCACGGCGCGCGCGGCGCCGGCAGGGTGAGCCCGGCCACGCGGCCGGCCCGCGCCGCTGCTCGCGAGCGTCCTCCCGCGTCGTCGTCCCGGCCCGGGATCACGACGAGGCGGGACGCTCGCCGCCGCCGCCCATGGCGAGCATGGCGAGCATGGCGAGCGTCCTCCCCCGTCGTCGTCCCGGCCCGGGATCGCGACAGGGCGGGACGCTCGCCGCCGCCCCCCGGCGGGCGGCCGGGGCAGGATGGTCGGCATGGTCGAGCTGGTCGCGCTGTACGACGACGCCGGGCGCCCCACGGGCGAGGTCGCGAACCGGGCACGGGTGCGGGCGCAGAACCTGCGGCACGCGGCCACCGCCGTCGTCGTGCGCGACAGCGCCGGGCGCGTGTACGTGCACCGGCGCACCGACACCAAGGACGTCTACCCCGGCCTGCACGACTTCTGCGCCGGCGGCGTGCTGCAGGCCGGCGAGGAGCCGGCCGCGTCGGCCGAGCGCGAGCTCGCCGAGGAGCTCGGCGTCACCGGGGTGCCGCTGCGGCCGCTGGGCGAGGCCGACTACTCGGACGACCGCACCCGCTACCACGCCTACCTCTACGAGTGCACCTACGACGGGCCGGTCACCTGGCAACCCGAGGAGGTCGCATGGGGCACGTGGGTCGAGCCGGCCGCGCTGCTGCGGATGCTCGACGAGGTGCCGTTCGTGCCCGACTCGACCGCGAACCTGCGCGGCTGGCTCGCCGGGCTCCTGCCCCGGCAGGCCTCGGAGGGCTCGGGCTCGCGGCCCGAGCAGCCCGAGCGGCGCGAGCGGCCCAGCCGGCCCTAACCGGCCGGCGCCTGCGCGACGGCGTGCAGCTCGGCGTGCGTGGGCGGGTCGGCCCCGGGCCGCGACACGGTGATCGCCGCGGCGCTCGCCGCCCACGACGCCGCCCGGCGCAGCTCCGCGACGCTGAGCACGGCCAGCACCGAGCGGGCCTCCGGGCCGTGCACGCCGAGGCTGACGAGCGCGTCGACCAGCGCGCCCATGTACGTGTCGCCGGCCCCGATCGTGTCCGCGACGGTCACGGGGACGCCGGGCACGGTGACGACGTCGTCGCCCCGGACCAGCACGCTGCCGTCCCCGCCGCGGGTGACGACCACGAGCACGGGCCCGGACGCGGCCCAGGCCCGCGCCGTCTCCACAGGGTCGGCGCCGGGGTGGTACCAGGCGAGGTCCTCCTCGGACACCTTGACCACGTCGCTCAGCCCCACGAGCCGCTCGACCCGCGGCAGCACCCGCGCGACGTCCGGCGTGATGGCGGGCCGGGCGTTCGGGTCGAACGTCACGAGCGCCCGGCCCCGGGCGCCGCGCAGCGCCTGCTCGACGGCGTCGGCCCCCGGCTCCAGCACGGTGGCGATCGAGCCGGCGTGCACGACGGCGGGCCGGGCGCCCGCCGTCGCGCGGGCGACGGTCTCCGGCGCCAGGTCCCACGTGAGGTCGAAGTCGTAGGTCGCCGAGCCGTCGTCGGCCAGCCGCACCGCGGCCGTGGAGGTGCGGCCGGTGGCCGGCGGCTGCGCCACCACCCGCACGTCCGACGCCTCCAGCCAGTCCCACGCGGCGGCGCCGCGCTCGTCGTCGGCCAGCGACGTCACGAGCACCGGCCCGCGGCCGAGGCGCCCCAGCGTCACGGCCACGTTCGCCGGGCTGCCGCCGGGCAGCTCGCGCGCACCGCCGTCACCGCCGTCGCCGTCGTCACCGGCGGGCACGACGTCGATGAGCGTCTCGCCGATCACCACGAGCGGGCCCTCGGGGACGGCGGCGGGGGTCACGTCCACGTGCTCGGTCATGCGTCCAGCCTCCCCTCGCGCAGGGAGCGCGCGAGCATCGGCGCCAGCGGCAGGCGGGGCAGCAGCGTCGCCTGCAGCGCGTGGTACAGGTCCGGCTTGCCCGGCCACACCGTCGCGGCGGGCGCGTTGGCGGGGTCCAGCTCGTGGTGCCACGACCCGGCGGCCCGGTCGACCAGGTACCGCTCGGCGTAGTCCCACCAGGCGGCGTAGCGGTCGGCGAAGCGCCGCTCCCCCGTGCGCCGGTGCAGCGCGGCGGCGGTGCCGATCGCCTCGGCCAGCACCCAGTGCATCCGCTGGCGCACCACGGGCGCGCCGTCCCAGCCGGTCGTGTAGACGAAGCCCTCGGCGCCGTCGGCGGCCCAGCCGTCGGCGACCGCGCGGTCGAACAGGCGCACCGCCGTGGCCGCGAGGGCGTCGTCGCCGCCGGTCGCGGCCTCCACGTGCAGCAGCAGTCGGGCCCACTCCAGCCCGTGGCCGGGCGTGGCGCCGTACGGCTTGAACGGGTCGTCGGGCCGGTCGCGGTTGAGGTCCAGGTCCGGCGCCCAGTC
This sequence comes from Isoptericola variabilis, assembly GCF_001750215.1. Classification (GTDB taxonomy): domain Bacteria; phylum Actinomycetota; class Actinomycetes; order Actinomycetales; family Cellulomonadaceae; genus Puerhibacterium; species Puerhibacterium variabilis_A. The sequence continues at coordinate 5,033 of NZ_LWGM01000046.1, forward strand.
CGGCCCGAAGTGCTCGGGCAGGCGGTCGTGGTGGGCCTCGGCGAGCTCGACGACGAACCGGGCCGCACGCGCGGCGCGCTCGCGCCACGCCGCCGCGCCCCCGCCGAGCGCCGTCGCGCCGCTCGTCGCCCGGGTGCCCTCGAGGACCTCGACGGCGTCGGCGACCGACAGCAGCGCCTCGACCGAGTGCATCGTGGCGTTGAGGCCGCGGTAGTCGTCGGCGCGGGCGAACGCGGCGTCCCAGGCGTCCACGGGACGGCCGGCGGCGTCGTCCCAGAAGAACCGGAGGTAGACGTCGGCCGCGTCGGCGAGCAGCGTGGCGGCGCCGGGGCGGCCGGCGACGGCCGCGGACGACGCCGCGAGCAGCACGAAGGCGTGGTCGTAGCAGGACTTGCCGGACTCCCGGTCCGGCGCGCCCTCGGCGTCCAGCGCGTGGAACCAGCCGCCGTGCTCGGCGTCGCGCAGCCGCCCGGTCAGCCCGGCCAAAGCGGCGTCGGCGACCGGGGCGCTGCCCGGGACGCCGAGCAGCACGCCGAGGGAGTACACGTGCGCGGTGCGCGCCGTGACCCACGTCTGCACGCCCTGGGCCGGGTCGGGAGCGCCGGAGTCGTCGAGGTAGGCCGCACCGCCCTCCGCGAGCCCCGCCCCGACGCCGAACGCCAGCAGGCGCCGGCACTCGGCGTCCAGCCACGCCCGGTGGGTCGGCGCGGTGAGCCAGTCGACGGGGACGGCGGGGGGCACGGTCACGGACGGGTCCCTTCGGCGGGGGCGAGGAGGTCGTTGGCACAGCGCACCGCGGCCGCGAAGGCGTCCGGGTCGCCCGCCGCGGACGTCACCCGCAGCGTGACGGTCCGGCCGGCGCGCACGCTCACCATGCCATCGTCGACGGTAGCGGCCGGGTCCACCACGTCGACGGGGCAGAACACGTCCCGGGCGTACGAGTCGGCGGCGACGTGCAGCAGGCACCCGCCGTCGGTCGCCTCGGCGCGCACGCGCAGCGGCGCGGGCTCGAGCCGCTGGTCGACCACCTCGGCACCGTGCCGGTACGCCGTGGCGAACCCCGCGGCCGCGTCGTCGGGCTCCGCCACGACCACCTCGGCGGCCGGGTCGCCGAACGCGGCGACGTCCGCGGGCACCGTCAGGGTCGCCGCGCCCCGCGCCGGCACCGCCGCCTCGAGCGTCGCCTTGGCCAGCACGGTGCCGTCGAACGCCTCGCGCGTGACGGTGAACGTGCCGGCGAACGCCTCGGCCGCGTCGTTGACCAGGACGAGCGCGAGGGTGTCGGGCTCGGGCTCGAGGCCCTCCCACGCGGCGGCCCGGGCCTCCTCGGACGCCCGCGGCTGGAGGGTGGCCAGGCGCGGGGCGTACGCGTCCCGCAGGGCGTACCACAGCGGCTTGCGGCGCTCGGCGAAGTCGACGGCGGCCCAGGACACCACGGGCCAGTTGTCGTTGAGCTGCCACAGGATCGTGCCGGTGTTGTGCGGCGTCAGGGAGCGGAAGTGCTCGACGCCGAACCGGATGGCGTGCGCCTGGTTGAGCTGCGTGGTCCAGTGCCAGTCGGTGATCGTGGCCGGGTCGGGCAGGTGGCCCTGCCAGCCGCGCTCGAGCTTGGCGTTGCCGAGGTTGGCCTTCTGGTGCACGAGCATCTGCGGCCCGAACGGGTCGAGCGGCTCGTCGTGCACGACGGCGGTGAGGGTCGACCAGGCGGGCGGCGCCTGGAACCCGAACTCGGACACGAAGCGCGGCCGGTACTGCGCGTAGACGGTGTAGTCGGCGCGGTTCCACACGTCCCAGACGTGCATGGTGCCGTAGCGCTCGTCGTTGGGGTGGCGGTAGTCGCCGAAGGAGTACGGGCTCGCCGGGGAGTACGGCCGGGTGGGGTCGAGCTCGGCGAGCACGCCCGGGAGCAGGTCGCTGTAGTAGGCGTCGCCCCAGCCGCGGCCGCCCAGGCGGCCGGCCCAGCCCCAGTCCACGGAGCCCCACGTGTTCTCGTTGTTGCCGTTCCAGACCACCAGGGACGGGTGCGGGCTCAGCCGGGTGACGTTCTCGCGGGCCTCCGCCTCGACCTCCGCCCGCATCGCCGGGCCCTCGTCGTAGGCCGCGCAGGCGAACAGGAAGTCCTGCCACATCAGCAGGCCGCGCTCGTCGGCGAGGTCGTACAGGTCGTCGGACTCGTAGATGCCGCCGCCCCACACGCGCAGCAGGTTGACGTTGGCCTCGAGCGCGTCGGCCACGCGGCGGGCGTACCGGTCGCGGTCGATCGCGGTGAGGAAGGCGTGGTCCGGGATCCAGTTGGCGCCGCGCACGAGGACGGGCTCGCCGTTGACCTTGAGCACGAACGGCGCGCCGGCGGCGTCGGGGGTGGTGTCGACCTCGACGGTGCGGAAGCCGACGCGACCGCGCCACGTGGCGACGTCCGCCCCGGCGGACGCGTCGACCTCCACCCCGTACAGCGGCTGGTCGCCGTGCCCCACGGGCCACCACCGGCGCACGTCGGTCACGGTGACGAGGACGACGGCGGTGGTCTCGCCCGCGGGCACGGTGGCGGCCGCGTGCAGGCTCTCGCCGTCGGGGTCGGTGACCGTGACGACCAGCGGCACGTCGGCGTCGGGCCGCACGCCGTCGCGCTCGACCTCCACGTGCACGGTGAGCAGGCCGTCGTGGCCGCCGTCGGCGCCCGGGAGCACGTCCACCAGCGGGCGCACCGACGCGATCCGCACGCCGGACCACGCGTCGAGCCCGATCGGCTTCCAGATGCCCGCCCCGGCGACGTCGATGCCCCAGTCCCAGCCGAACGAGCAGGCCATCTTGCGCAGCTGGTTGTACTCGTGATGGTTGGTGCGCGGCAGGGCGCCGTCGCGCGCGGCCCGGGCCTCCGCCTCGGGCACGGGCGCGGCGAACGTCACCATGAGGGTGTTCTCGCCCTCGCGCAGCGCCTCGCGCACGTCCCACCGGTACGAGCGGTGCATGTTCTGGGTGCGCCCCACCTCCACGCCGTTGAGCTCGACGGTGGCCACGGTGTCCAGGCCGTGGGCCACGAGGTCGTGGCGCGCGGCGTCGGCGTCGGCGTCGGCGTCGGGCCAGGTGAACGTGGTGGCGAACCGCCACGCGGTGTCGCCGATCCACTGCTGGGCGGCCTCGTTGTCGCCGTCGAACGGGTCGTCGACGACGCCGGCGCGCCGCAGGTCCAGGTGCGCCTCGCCCGGCACGACGGCGAGCACGCCGTCGGCGAGCGCCGCGGCGACGCCGGCGGGTGCACCGTCGGGCAGGGCGGCGGCGGTGAGGGTCCAGCCCTCGTGGAGGGCGCGGAAGGTCGGGGGGACGAACGTCATCGTGGGTCCTTCGGTCGGGTCGGGCAGGCCGCGGCGGCCTACGGCGAGGGGGCGAGGGCGGCGTGCGGCGCCGGCGGCGGCGCGTCGGCGCCGGGGGCGGCCTCGAGCGTGATGCGGGTGCTGAACTGCCGGGGCACGAGCGTGTGCTGCATGACGAGCGCGGCGGCGCCGACGGCGGCGGCGGAGCGCGCGTGCGCGGAGACCTCGACGCGCACGGTGCCCGCGTCGTGCGCCAGGAACGACCGGGCCACCCGCTCGCGGACGACCGGGAGGTACAGGTCGCCGGCGACGTCGAAGGCGGCCCCGGTCAGGACGACGAGGTCGACGGACATCATGGTGCAGAGGGTCTGGGCGGCGGCGGCGAGGTGCTCGGCCGAGCGGCGCACGATGCGCCGGGCCGCGCCGTCGTGCTCCCGGGCCTCGGTCACCACCTGCCCGAACGCCTGCACCACGTCGACCTCGCCGGCCGGGATGCGCAGGCCGGCCGAGCGCGCCTCGACCACGACGGCGCCGGGCCCGGCGATCGCCTCGACGCAGCCGGCGTTGCCGCACCAGCACTCCGGCCCGTCGATGTCGAGGCACACGTGCCCGATCTCCCCGACGCTCATGCTGACCCCGCGGTAGGGCACCCCGTCGACGACGGTGCCCGAGCCGATGCCGGTGGCCATGTAGAGCGTCGAGAAGGCCGCCGAGCCGCGCGCGCCGCCGGTCCAGAGCTCGCCGACCGCCGAGGCGGTCGCGTCGTTGTCGACGACGACGGGCAGCCCGGACGCCTGGCGGAAGCGCTCCGCCATCGGGAACCCCAGCCAGTCGCGCAGCGCCGGCCGGGACAGCACGATGCCCTCCTCCGGGGTCACCGGCCCGGGCGAGACGACGCCGATGCCGAGCAGCGCGGAGCGGGGCGCGCCGACGCCGGCGAGCATGTCGTGCACCCGCACGACCATCGCGTCGACCACGGTCTGGGGGTGGACCGCGCCGGCGTGCTGCACGCGCTGCTCGGCCACGACGGCGCCGCCGAGGTCGAGCAGCACGAGCGAGACGCCGTCGTGGTCCACGTGCAGGCCGGCGGCGAACCGGCTGGAGCGCTGCAGCTGCAGCAGCACCTGCGACCGGCCGCCCGTCGACGGCGCGTTGCCGGTCTCGACGAGGAGCCCCTCGTCGAGCAGGGCGCGCACCTCCTTCGACACCGTGGCGCCCGTCAGCCCCGTGGCCGCGACCAGGCCGGTACGGCTGACGACGCCGGCCGCGCGGATGGCGTCGATGATGGTCGACCGCGCGTTGGCGTGGCCGGGACCGATCCCGTGCACGTGCTCCTCCTCCTGCCATGTCCCGTCCTGCCTGCACCGGCGCCCGCGCCCGTCCCGCCCGCACCCGTCCGGTGCGGGCGGGCGCCGGTCAGGGCGCCGCGGCCGGGCACGGGTCGCCGGCCCCGAGCCGGAAGCAGCCCACCTGGTGCCCGGGGGCCACCAGGGTGAGCCCGTCGGCGTCGGCGGGGGCGTCCGGCTCGTGCTCGTGGAAGGCGCACCGGCCGGCCAGGCGCGCGGACCGCGCGGCCTCGCGGGCCTCGACCTCCTCCCACGTCGCGTCGAGCTGCGGCACGGAGGCGAGCAGGTCGCGGGTGTACGGGTGCTGCGGGTCGTCGAAGACGGCGTGGGTCTCGCCCGCCTCCACGATCCGGCCCTTGTAGAGGATCACGACGCGGTCCGAGACGTAGTTGCCCAGCGACAGGTCGTGCGTGACGAACAGGATACCGAGGCCCCGGTGCTTGAGCTCCACCAGCAGGTTGAGCACGTCGATGCGGGTGGAGGCGTCGAGCATCGAGATGATCTCGTCGGCCACCAGCAGGCGCGGCTCGAGCAGCAGCGCCCGCGCGATGAGCAGCCGCTGGAGCTGGCCGCCCGAGAGCTGGTGCGGGTACTTGCCGAGGATCTCCTCCGGCCGCAGCGTCACCGAGCGCAGGGCCTCGCGCACCCGCTCGTCCCACTCGGGCCCGCGCACGCGCGGGAAGTAGGACCGGTGCACCGTGTCGAACGCCCGGTCGACCTTGTAGATCGGGTTGAAGGAGCTGAACGGGTCCTGGAACACGCCCTGCACCCGGCGGTAGAAGTCGCGCCGCGCGCCGCGGCGCAGCCGGGTGACGTCCTCGCCGTCCACCCGGATGGTGCCGCCGTCCGAGCCGACGAGGTGCAGCACCATCTTGCCGATCGTCGACTTGCCCGAGCCGGACTCCCCGATGAGGGAGACCACCTCCCCGGCGTGCACCTCGAACGTCGCGCTGCGCACGGCCTTGAGGTCCTGGGTGCCGAACGTGCCGACCTTGTAGACCTTGTCCACCGCCTCCAGCGCCAGCGCCGGCGTGCCGGCGCGGGCGGGGGCGCCGGGGGCGCCGCCGACGGTCGCCGGCCCCGCCCCGCTCACGCCGTCACCGCCCAGCACGCGACCTGGTGGCCGGGGGCCACCTCCTCGAACGGCGGCCGCTCGACGCACTTGTCGAACGCCAGCGGGCACCGGTCGCGGAACCGGCACCCCGTCGGCGGGTCGAGCAGCGACGGCGGCCGCCCCTCGATCCCCGACAGCTCCTGCTCGCCGTAGCGGTCGCCCACCTTGGGCAGCGCCCCGATGAGCATCTGGGTGTACGGGTGCAGGGGCTTGTCGATGATGGCGCTCGCCGGCGCCTTCTCCGCCAGGTGCCCGGCGTACATGACCATGATCGTGTCGGCCACCTGGAACAGCACGGAGATGTCGTGCGTGATGACGATCATCGAGGTGACGAAGCCGGCGTCGCGGAACTCGACCAGCGCCCGCGCCACCGCCTTCTGGCTGGTGACGTCGAGGGCGCTCGTGACCTCGTCGCCGATGAGCAGCGACGGGTTCAGCAGCGTGGACAGCACGAGCACCACCCGCTGCTTCATCCCGCCCGACAGCTCGATCGGGTAGCGCTCGAGCACCTGCGGGTCGAGCCCCACGAGGCGCAGCCGGCGCTCGAGCTCGGGCAGGGCGTCGGCGTACCGGCGCCCGTGCGCGCGCAGCAGGTCGGCGATCATCCGGCCGATCTTGCGGGTCGGGTTCATCGCGCTCATCGCGTACTGCGGGATCAGCGAGACGTCCTGGTAGCGCCGCGAGCGCATCGCGGCGTCGTCGCCGATCGGCAGGTCCTTGCCGTCGACCTGGACGCTGCCGCCCACGTGCCGCATGCGGCTGTCGAGCCGGATGAGCGACTTGCCGAGCGTCGTCTTGCCGCAGCCGGACTCGCCCGCGACGCCCATGATCTCGCCGTCGGCCACCTCGAAGCTGACGCCGTCGAGCGCCTTGACGTCGCCGCGCAGCGACGCGTAGTAGACCTTGAGGTCCTCCACCTTGAGGCTCACGTCACATCTCCCTCAGCTTGGGGTTGAAGACCTCGTCGAGCCCGACGTTCATGATGTAGAGCGCGCCGACGATGATCGTGATCCCGGCCCCGGGCACGACGAACCACCACCACATCTGGAGGTTGAGGGCGCTCCACTGGACCGCCTGGTTCATCATCAGGCCGAGCGACATCGCGCCCGGGCCCGTGGGGCCGAGGCCGATGAAGTCGAGCGCCGCCGCGGTGAGCACCGCGCCACCGAACAGCAGCACGAAGGTCATGAAGAGGTAGGAGTACATGTTCGGCGCGATCTCGCGCCGGATGATCGCGCCGGTGCCCAGCCCCGACATCCGGGCCAGGTCGATGAAGTCGCGCGAGCGCAGCGACAGGGTCTGCGAGCGCACCGCGCGCGCCACCCAGGGCCACGACGACAGCCCGATGAACAGCGCCTGCATCGGCAGCGACCGCACGCCCAGGTAGGCGTTGATGATGATGAGGACGACGAAGCCGGGGATGACCAGCACGATGTTGGTCAGCATGTTGAGCAGCTCGTCCAGCAGCCCGCCGCGGTAGCCCGCGACGAAGCCGATCGCCATGCCGACGACGCCGGCGATGCCGCCGCCCAGCACGCCGACCAGGAACGTGGAGCGCAGGCCCACGACGAACTGGGACAGCACGTCCTGCCCCTGCATGGTGGTGCCGAACCAGTGCTCGCCGCTCGGCGGCAGCATGGTGGCGCCCGGGATGCGCTCGGTGGGCGCGTACGCCACCAGGTCCGGGCCGACCAGCCCGACCAGCAGCATCCCGCCGACCACCACGAGCGCGCCGACCACCTTGGCGTTGCGCAGGGCGAAGTAGAGCGTCTCGTTGCGGCGCCGCACGGCCACGGCCGTGCCGGCCGACGTCGGGTCGTCGCCCGGCAGCTCGGCCACGACGTCGGTGCGGGCGAAGTCGTTGGTGGTCATGCCGTCGCTCCCTGCATCCCCGCCCGCGTCCGCGGGTCGACCAGGACGTAGACGATGTCGATGACGAAGTTGGCGATCAGGACGCCGATGACGATGAACAGCAGGGCGCCCTGCAGCAGGAAGTAGTCCTGGTTCTGGATCGCCGAGAGGATGAGCTTGCCGAGGCCCGGGTAGGCGAAGACGACCTCGGTGACCAGGGCGCCGCCGATCACGGTGCCGAGCTGCAGCGCCAGGCCGGTGACCTGCGGCAGCATCGCGTTGCGGAACGCGTAGCCGCGGATCATGCCGCGCGGCGCCCCGAGCGCGTCGAGGTAGTTGGCGTAGTCGGACTCGAGCTCGTAGATGATGAGGTTGCGCATGCCGATGGCCCAGCCGCCCAGCTGCACCAGGAACAGCGACAGGAACGGCAGGAACCAGTGCTCGAGCAGGTCGAGCACGAAGGTCCACGTGAACGTCGGGCGCAGCGAGAAGTCGTAGCCGCCCGCCACGGGGAACCAGCCGGCGACGATGCCGAGGGACCACGCCAGGCAGATGGCCAGCCACATGTACGGCATGGCGGTCAGGATGTAGCCGACCGGCAGCACGGTGTTGTCGAGCCAGCGGCTGCGGGCCGCGAGCGCGCCGATGCGGTTGCCCACGACCCACGACAGCAGGATCGCCGGCAGCATCATGCCGAGCGTGTACGGGACGGCCGTGAGGATGATGTCCGCGACCGGCGTGGGGAACAGCCACACCGACGTGCCGAGGTCGCCCCCGAGCAGCGCGGCCCAGTAGTTGAGGTACTGCTGCCACATCGGCAGGTCGAGCCCGAAGACGTTCTCGTAGTACTCGCGCATCGCGGCGATCGACTCGGGGTGCGCGGTGGCGGCGCGGTTGAGCATCGTCTGGATCGGGTCGCCGGGCATGAGCCGCGGCAGGATCCAGTTCAGCGTCACGGCGACCACGAAGGTCAGGCCGTAGACGAGCAGCTTGCGAAGGAGGTAGGTGCGCACGGCGGCCCTTCCTGGCGGCGGCGACGGAGGTCCGGCGGGCGGGCCCGGCGTGGTGACGCCGGGCCCGCCGCGCGAGGGGGTGGGGTCAGGACGCCGGCTCGAGGTTGGCGAGCGTCTCCAGACCACCGAGCTGCCAGTACCCGCCCCACGTGCTCGGGTACGCGGTGTTGTCGCTGTCCGCCTGGGGCCAGTTCGTCCACGTCGACGTGGTGTACTGCGCCCACATGCCGTTGTACCAGAGCGGGATCATCGGCATCTCCTCCAGGGAGGTGCGCTGCAGCTCGCTCATGACCTCCTGGAAGCGGGGGTCGTCGGTCTGCGTGCGCGCCAGCTCCTCCACCTTCTCGAAGGCGGCGGAGGAGTCCACCCGGCCGAAGTTGCCGGAGAGCATCTGCTCCTGGACCGGCATGCGGAACAGGTAGTTGTAGTAGGTCCACGGCGTGTTGGAGATCGCGGCCCAGTTGTTGAGCAGCAGGTCGAACTCGCCGGTGGCCCGGGCGTCGTCCACGGCGCCGGAGTCGGGCGTCGCGTCGGTGATCTTGATGCCCGCCTCGCCGGCCGACTCGGCGATGATCTTGGCGGCGTCCATCCAGTCGGTCCAGCCGGCGGGGACGATGAGCTCGAGGTCGATGGGCGAGCCGTCGGGGTTCTCGACGAAGCCGTCGCCGTCGGTGTCCTCGTACCCCGCGTCCGCGAGGATCTGCTTGGCCTTCGCCGGGTCGAACGAGAAGCCGAGCTCGTCGATGACGTCCTCGTCGTAGTAGTTCTCGTACGCCGGCAGCAGGCCGACCGGGCTGGCCTTCTTGACGATGTCGCCGTACGCCGTCGAGACGATGGTGTCGACGTCGATGGCGTTCGCGAGCGCCTTGCGGAACTCGGGGTCGTTGCCCGGCGCCCGGGTGGCGTTGGGCACCAGCATCGCCGTGTTGGCCGAGAGCATGTACGGCTCGCCCTCGAAGTACGTCTCGACCTGGCCGGAGTCGGCGAGCTGCTTGATGCCCGGCAGGAAGTTGTTCGACAGGTCGAGCGAGCCCTGCATGAGCAGGCCGAGCGCCACCTCGTTCGACGGGTTGACGATGTCGACGACGTACCTCATCGGCATCTCCATGCCGAGCGCGTCGATGCCCCACCAGTCGTCGTTGCGCTCCCAGACCATGCGGTCCTGGCCGTGGGCCGAGTACTTGAAGGCGCCCGAGCCCACCGGCTTCTCGTTCGGGTTGGAGATGTACTCCTCCTGCGACCACGTCGAGACGACGTGCTCCGGCAGCATCATCGTGGCGTAGAGGAAGTTGTCCCACTCCTGCGGCCGCGGGTCGGTGAAGTCGAACGTGACCGTGCGCTCGTCGACCTTCGTCACCGAGCCCAGCCAGTTCCACAGGTTCGACCACGGCACGGCCGGGGTCTTGCCGAGCTCGACGGTGAAGACGACGTCGTCGGCGTCGAGCGCCTCGCCGTCGCTCCAGGTGAGCCCGTCGCGCAGGGTCAGGGTGTAGGTGTCGTCGTCCGTCCACTCCCCCGACTCGGCCAGCCAGGGCGTCAGCTCCAGCGACTCGGGGTCGAAGAAGAACAGCGGCTCGTAGAGGAGGCCGCGCACGCCGGTGGCGTCGCCGGAGCCCGGGATGGGGTTCCAGCTCGACGGCGGCCCCCACTGGTTGCCGGAGGTGAAGACGGTCTCGTTGCGGGGGTACTCGCCCACGAGGCCCTCGGCCTCGCCCAGGCCCTCGACGGTGGGCCCCTCGGCGGGCTGCTGCTGGTTCTGGGCGGTGGAGCCGGTGCACCCGGCCACGAGAAGGGTCAAGGAGGCAGCTGCCGCGACCGCGGCCACCCGCCCTCGGGTTCGTGCAAGGAACATCGTTGATCCTCTCTGAGCGCGTCTGTGCGCTGGTCGGCGTCGCTGCCGGTGGTGGGCTGGACCCACCGACTTCATTATTTCGGTTACGAAAGAAAGTGCAACGGTGCTTTCGGATCGTGACCACCTCGTTATCGTGGCCTCGGCGGCGCGGCCCGCCGGGCCGCCCGGCCCGGCCCTGTGTACGGGCAGGGCGCCGCCTCGTCGAGAGGAGAACGGTGAGCGACGACGCTCCCGCCCGCACCGCCGGCCCCACGCACCTGACCCTGCGCCGCGACGGCGTCGCCGTCGTCCTGGCCTGCCCCGCGACCGGCCTGCCCGCCGTCCTGCACTGGGGTGCGGACCTGGGGCCGCTCGCGCCGGACGACCTCGCGGCGCTGGACCGGGCCACGAGCCGGCAGACCCCGCCCGGCACGCTCGACGCCGCGTGGCGGTTGTCCCTGCTCCCCCAGGAGGCGGACGGGTGGTCCGGCCGCCCCGGCCTGCTCGCCACGCGCGACGGCCGCCCGCTCTACCCGCGGTGGACGGCCCGGGTGGAGCAGCACGACACCGGACGCGCGGACGTCGTCGCCACCGACGCCGACGCCGGCCTGACGCTGCGCACCCGCCTCGAGATCGGCGCCGGCGGCCTGGTGCTGCTCGGGCACGAGCTGGTCAACGACGCTCCCGGCGACGTCGAGGTCGCCTGGCTCGAGGCCACCCTGCCGGTGCCCAGGACCGCCGACCACCTGACGACCTTCGGCGGCCGCTGGACCCGCGAGAAGTCGCCGCTGACCACGCCGATGCCGCGCGGGACGACGACGCGCGAGTCGCGCCGCGGCCGCGGCGGGCACGACGCGCCGTGGGTCACGCTCGCGTCGGCCGGGACGCCGCGCAACCGCGCCGGCGACGTGTGGGCGGTGCACCTCGGGTGGAGCGCCGACGTCCGCCACCGCGCCGACCGTGTCACCGAGCACCCGACGCTGCTGGGCGCGGGCGAGCTGCTGCGCCCCGCCGAGGTGCGCCTGGCGCCCGGGGAGGCCTACCGGACCCCGACGGCGTACTTCGCGTGGTCGCCGACCGGCCTCGACGGCGTCGCCGACCGGTTCCACACCTGGCTGCGGGCCCGGCCCCAGCACCCCAGCACGCCGCGCCCGCTCGTGCTCAACACGTGGGAGGCGGTCTACTTCGACCACGACCCGGCCCGGCTCGAGGCGCTCGCGCGCCGCGCCGCCGCCGTCGGGGTGGAGCGGTTCGTGCTCGACGACGGGTGGTTCATGGGCCGCCGCGACGACAGCGCCGGCCTCGGCGACTGGGAGGTGGACCCGGCGGTCTGGCCCGACGGCCTCGAGCCGCTGGCCGACCTGGTGCACTCCCTCGGGATGCAGCTCGGGCTGTGGTTCGAGCCGGAGATGGTCAACCTCGACTCCGACCTGGCGCGGGCCCACCCCGACTGGCTGCTGGCGAACCCGGCGTCCGTGCCGTCCCCGGACGGGCTGTCGTTCCGCGGCCAGTACGTGCTCGACCTCGCTCGGCCCGAGGCGTGGGAGCACGTGCGGGGGCAGATGTCGGCGATCGTCGGCCGGCTGGGGATCGACTTCGTCAAGTGGGACCACAACCGCGACCTCGCCGAGCCGGTGCACGACGGCGCCCCCGGCACGCACGCGCAGACGCTCGCGGCCTACCGGCTGATCGAGCGCCTCAAGGCCGACCACCCTGGCCTGGAGATCGAGTCGTGCTCCTCGGGCGGCGCGCGCACCGACCTCGGGATCCTCCAGCACACCGACCGGGTCTGGGCCTCGGACTCGAACGACCCGGTCGAGCGGCAGGACATCCAGCGCTGGACGGAGCTCGTGCTGCCGCCCGAGCTCGTCGGCGCCCACGTCGGCCCGTCCCCCGCGCACTCCTCGGGCCGCGCCACCGCGCTGTCGTACCGCATGGCCACGGCGCTGCAGGGCTCGGCGGGCTTCGAGTGGGACATCCTGCAGTGCACCGAGGAGGAGACCGCCACGATCGGCGCGTTCGCCGCGCTGTACAAGGAGCTGCGCGGCCTGCTGCACTCCGGCACCGTGGTGCACCCCGACGTGGTGGACCCCGCGCTGCGGGTGCGCGGGGTCGTCGCCGCGGACCGCACCGAGGCGGTGTTCACGGTGGCCACCGTGGCCTCGCTCGAGGAGGCGCTGCCCGAGCGGGTCCGCCTGGAGGGCCTGGACCCGCAGCGCCGCTACGCCGTGCGGGCCCGCGAGGAGATCGGCGCGGCGCGGTGGGGGTGGATCACGCCGGCGTGGCTGGGCAAGGAGCCGGTTGTGCTGCCCGGGCGGGTGCTCGCCGAGGTCGGGCTGCAGCCGCCCACCCTCTGGCCGGTCCAGGCCCTGGTGCTGCACCTGGTCGCCGTCTGACCCGGCGCCCGGCCGGGCGCCGGCGGACGCCGGCCTGGCGCCGGCCGGGCGTCGGCCGGCCGGCTCAGAACGGCGTGCCGACGGCCTTCAGCAGCCGCGTCGGGCCGAACGCCACGTCCTGGTCGACGGTCACCTCGACGTCCCCGTGCCCCACGGCGACCCGGGTGGTCCAGGTGTAGGGCGAGCCGAGCCCCGCGACGCGGACCTCGAGCTCGTCCGGCGCCGTCCAGGCGTAGGCCGCCGCGACGGCGTCGCCGCCGGCGACCTCCGGGTCGGCGGCCT
>NZ_LWGM01000047.1 GCF_001750215.1 Isoptericola variabilis
CGCAGCGCGGCGACGACGGCGTCGGCCGCCGCGCGCGCCGAGCCCGCACCGCGCAGCGCGGGCTCGAACCTGCGGAGGCTGTCCACCGAGCCGCCGGCGGCGTCCAGGACGCCGTCGGAGAAGATCAGCAGCACGTCGCCCGGGCCGACGTGCACGGTCGCGGCCTCGCGCGCCGACCCGAAGCCGACGCCGAGCGGCGGGCCGAGCGCGAGGAGGCGCTCGGCCGTGCCGTCCGCGCGCAGGAGGAAGCTCAGCCCGTGCCCGGCGTCGCCGTAGGTCACGAGCCCGCTCGCCGGGTCGAGGTGGGCGCGGAAGGCGGTGACGAACGCGGCGGCGTTGACCAGGTCGTCCGCCATCGCCTCCTCCGTGTCGGCCAGCGTGCCGGCCACGTCGGCACCGCGCGCGTGGGCCTGCAGGGTGGCACGGGTTGACGCCGCGAGGATCGCGGCGGCCGGGCCCTTGCCCATGACGTCGGCGAGCGTCACCACGAGCCCGCCGCCGTCCGCCTGCCAGTCGTAGAAGTCGCCGCCGACGGACCGGGCGGGCACGAACCGGGCCGCCAGCTCGTAGCCCGGCACCTCCGGTGCCCGGGCGGGCAGCAGGCTCGCCTGCATCGCCGCGGCCCGGCTCAGCTCCTGCCGCTCGGAGGTGACGTCGCGCATCACCGTCACCACCCCACCACCGCCGGCCGCGGGCAGGCGCGCGGTGGTGAAGGTGACGATGCGGGACGTCGAGGCCGCGGGCGGGCGCACCAGCAGGTCCGTCTCGGTGACCTCCTCGCCCGCGAGCGCCCGCCGGAACGGGACCTCCTCGGGCGGCAGCGGCGAGCCGTCGAGCCGCCGCAGCCCCGCGAGGTCCTCGCCGTCGACGCCGGAACCGTCCGCGGCCCCGAGCAGCAGCCGCGTGGCCGCCGGGTTCCGGACGACGAGCCGGCCGTCCGCGTCGACGACGCGCACGCCCTCCGCCATCGTGTCGACGATCGTGGTCAGCAGCGCCGCCTGCGCCTGCGCGTCGTCGCGCGTGGCCGCAAGGTCGTGCAGCAGCCGGTCCCGGTCGTCCGCCGCCAGGGCCAGCGAGAGGGCGAGCACGGACGCGAGCCCGACGTACAGCTGCGCCACCGCGACCTGCGACGTCGGGGAGTGCATGCTCACGAACGGGCCGAAGCCGTGGGCGGTCAGCGCCACGACGGCGGAGGCGACCACCGTGTTGTGCACGGTGACGGCCGGCGACGGCAGCCGCACCCCCGCCCAGACCGACAGCGCGATGAGCGGGAACACGAGCACGACCTCGCCGAGCGCGGTGAACCAGGCGACGTACACGACGGGTGTCAGCACCAGGACCACGACCCACTCGGCCGGTCGCGCCCGGCGGAGCTGGCCCGGGACGGGTAGGCCGGTCCGGGCCCGGCGCAGCCAGGCGCCGAGGACGAGGCCCACCGTGCACACCACCACCACGGCGCCGCCGTTGCGGGCGCACCACAGCAGCAGCACCTCCCACGACCAGGTGCCCGAGTCCAGCCAGACGGCGAGGCCGGTGACGGGTGCGGACGCCAGCACGCCGGCGGCCACGGCCGCGAGGAACCACCCGAGCTCGGCGTGGGACAGGGCCCGGGTTCCCCGGCCGGCCCAGACCCGGCGGCACCCGTGGGCCATCAGGGCGCAGGTCACGACGGTCTCGACGACGGTCGCCAGGGCGCCCACCGCGGCCCGCTGCGGGCTCGCGCCGGTGGCGGCCACCACGGCTCCCGTGGCGGCGAAGAGCAGGACGACGTCGAGCCAGGGCCAGGGGCGCCGGGCACGGGCCAGCAGCCAGAGCACGCCCACGCCGGCGGCGGGCCACACCAGGCCCACGTTCGAGTCGGGCAGCACCGTGAGCCTGCCCAGCACCGCGGCCACGACGTACGCGGCCGCGAAGGCGGCCAGGAGCCCCAGGTCGCCCCTGGTCGGCACGCCGCCGCGCGCCGGCGTCCGCCGTCGCCCTGCGTCTCCTGCCACCGCACCCCCCCGCTCGCCGCCTGCACCGGCAGCCTAGGGGCTGCGGCCGTACGCCACCGCGCGAGAGCGCGTCTTGTGGCAGGTCAGCGGGGTCGCCGCTACCTTCACGGCATGGGGGGCATGCATCGGCACGCAGCGGCGGCCAAACCACGTGACGTCCGGCTGCTGGTGCTGCGGGTCGTCGCGCTGCTCACCATGGTGCTCGGCGTCAACTACGTCGTGTGGCGCTGGCTCGAGTCGGTGAACTGGAGCGCGTGGTGGATCGCGGTGCCGCTCGTGATCGCCGAGACGTACAGCTTCATCGACGTCGGCCTCTTCGCGATCACCATGTGGCGCGCGCGCCGGCGGCCGGAACCCCCCGCGCCGGCCGTGGACGCCACGGTCGACGTCTTCGTCACGACGTACAACGAGCCGGTGGACCTCGTGCTGCGCACCGCCGTGGCCGCCCGGGACATCCGCTTCCCGCACCGCACCTGGATCCTCGACGACGGCGCGCGGCCCGAGCTCGAGGCGGCCGCGCGCGAGGTGGGGGTCGGCTACATCGTGCGGTCCGAGGACTGGCAGGACCGGCCCCGGCACGCCAAGGCCGGCAACCTCAACAACGCGCTGTTCCAGACCGACGGGGAGTTCCTGCTCATCCTGGACGCCGACCAGGTGCCCGACCCGAGCATCCTGGACCGGACGCTCGGGTACTTCCGGGACCCCGAGGTCGCCCTCGTGCAGACCCCGCAGTACTTCACCAACGTCCCGGACGCCGACCCGCTCGGCAGCCAGGCGCCGCTCTTCTACGGGCCCATCCAGCAGGGCAAGGACGGGTGGAACGCCGCGTTCTTCTGCGGGTCCAACGCCGTGCTGCGGCGCGAGGCGCTCATGCGCCTGGGGATCGTCGGGTACGTGCGCGAGACGGAGGCCTCCGTCCGCGAGGCGCTCACCGCCGCGCGCCGCTTGCTCGCCCGGGCCCGGCGCGGCGCCGTCGACCCGGCGCAGGCGCAGGCCCTCGAGACGCTCGAGCGCGGGGCGAAGGACGCGCTGGCGCGGATGCGCGCCGGGGAGCCGGTCGCCGAGGTCACCTACGGCTTCCAGCGGCAGGTCGACGCCGCGTCCGCCGCGCTGGTCTCGGCCGACGCCGCGCAGATGCAGGAGGACCTGCGGGCCATCGCCGCGCTGCCCGTGCAGCGCGACAGCGAGCTGGGCGCCGTCGTCGTCGACGAGCAGGCGCTCGCCCGCCTCGCCGAGCGCGACTGGACGCCGCTGGGGGCCATCGAGTCCGTCCAGGCGCTGGTCAGGGCCGTCGACGTCGACCGCTCGACGGAGGCGCAGCCGATCCTGCCGGTGGCGACCGTGTCCGTCACGGAGGACATGGCCACGGCCATGCACCTGCACGCGCAGGGGTGGCGCTCGGTCTACCACCACGAGCGGCTCGCCCTCGGCCTCGCGCCCGAGGACCTGGGCACGATGATCACGCAGCGGCTGCGGTGGGCCCAGGGCACGCTCCAGGTGATGCTCAAGCAGAACCCGCTGCGGCTGCGCGGCCTGAGCGGCGGCCAGCGGCTCATGTACTTCGCGACGATGTGGTCCTACCTGTCCGGCTTCACCGCCGTGGTCTACCTCGCCGCGCCGATCATCTTCCTGTGCTTCGGCGTGCTGCCGGTCACCGCGTGGTCGGTCGACTTCTTCGCCCGCTTCATCCCCTTCCAGGTCGCGAGCCAGCTGCTGTTCCTCGTGGCGGCGCACGGCGTGCGCACGTGGCGCGGCCAGCAGTACAGCCTGGCGCTGTTCCCGGTGTGGATCCGCGCCACCGTCACCGCCGCGGCGAACGTGTGGTTCGGCCGCCCGCTGGGCTTCGCCGTGACCCCCAAGGTCCGCGGCAGCAACCGCGGCGCCTGGCGGCTGGTGCGGCCCCAGCTGGCCGCGATGGCGCTGCTGGTGGTCGCCGCGGTGGTGGGCATCGTCCGCGCCGGGATGGGGCTGGCGCCGTGGGTGGGCACCACCGTCAACCTGCTGTGGGTCGCCTACGACCTCGTCGTGCTGAGCGTCATCATCAGCGCCCTGCGGTACCGCGGGTACCAGGGCGCAGGAGAGGAGAGCTGAATGGAGTTCCGGGTCGAGGACGTCGAGGACGGCGCCACCGTCATCGCGCCGCAGGGACGTCTCACCATGACGTCGTCGGGCGAGCTCAAGGCGCTGGTGGACCGGTCCGTCGCGCGCGGGCGTCCGATGGTGGTGGTCGACCTCGCGGAGACCACGTTCATGGATTCGTCGGGGCTGGGGGCGCTGGTGGGCGGGCTGCGCGCCACGCGGACCGCCGGCGGCGACCTGCGCATCGCGCGCCCGACGCCGCAGGTGGTCACGGTCCTCGAGCTCACGACGATGGACCGCGTGCTCCAGCCCCGCGCCAGCGTCGAGGAGGCCCTCCGTGCCGGCTGAGACCGAGCCCGTCACCGTGCGCCTCGAGGGGCCGGCCGACGGCGAGCTCCTCGACGCGGTGCACGAGAGCGTGGCGCAGCTGTGGGCGGCCGCGCCCGAGGTGCCCGACACCGACCGCATGCTCTTCGAGATCGCCCTGGTCGAGGTCGTCGCGAACGTCGTGCAGCACGCGGTCCCGTCCGCCGAGGGCGTCCACGTGGAGGTCGACCTCACCGCCGGGGGCGGCGGCGTGCGGGCGGAGGTGACGGACGACGGCGCGGCCACGCCCGTCGACCTCGACCGCGCCCTGCCCTCCGACACGTCGACCAGCGGCCGCGGGCTGGCACTGATCCAGCGGACGGTCGACCGGTTCACGTTCGAGCGCACGGGCGACCGGAACGTGTGGCGGCTCGTGCGGGGCTACGTCCCGCAGGCCTGAGCCGGGCGCGTGCCGCCGAGCGGCGCGCCGCTCAGCGGTACGCCTCTCAGGGGCGCGCCTCGACCCACGCGGTGAGGGCGTCGCGGACGAAGGCGGCGCCGTCGCGGCCGCCGTAGTTGGCCGCGAACCGCTCGTCGGCGACGTACATCTCGGCGAGGCCGAGCACGTACTCGGCCGGGGGACGCCCCTCGGTGTGCCCCGGCGTGCCGGGGATGCCGGCCAGCCAGGCCGCGTGCCGCCCGGCGAGCGCCTGCGCCCGCTCTCCCACGGGGTCCGCGCCGTCCCGCCAGGCGGCCTGCCAGTCGGCGTTGAGGTCGCCCACCTCGCGCAGGAACGCCTGCTGCTGCTCGGCGCCGAGCCCGCGCCACCACGCGTCGCCGCGGGCGTACGCCTCGCGGCCCCAGCGCTGCTCGACCTCCTCCCGATGCTCGGTGTGGTCGAACCCGTCCAGCATGTCGGCGGCCATGATCGTCTCCCTGTCGTCGTTCCCGGTGCCCAAACCGGCCTCCAGCGCCGCGAGGGTGCGGCGCACGGACCCGATCTGGCGGTCGATCCGGTCGCGCTCGCGGCGCAGGCCGTCGAGGTGGTCGCGCAGGGCGCGGGCCTCGTCGGTCTGCTCGGTGAGCACGCGGCCCACGGCGTCGAGCCCGAGCCCGAGCTCGCGCAGCAGCAGGATGCGCTGCAGCCGCACGATCGCCGTGCGGTCGTAGCGGCGGGTACCGCCGGCCGCGACGCGGCTCGGCGGCAGCAGCCCGACGGCGTCGTAGTGCCGCAGGGTGCGGCTCGTGACGCCGGCGTGGCGCGCGACCTCCTGGATCGACCAGTCCATGCCGGCCACCGTAGGAGCTGACGCTGCGTCAACCGCAAGGGGTTCGGGCGGGCGTTCCTCGCTCGTGGGCAGAGCCCCGGGTCAGAGCCCGGCGGGAGGGACGGAGCGCCAGCCGGGCAGCACCCGGTCGAGGGCCTGCCCCAGCTCGATGGAGTCGCCGTCCTTGCCGTTCGCGCCGAGCACGAGCGGGGGCCGCTGCGGCCGCGGGTGCACGCCGCGCAGGCGGTCGACGACGGACAGCGGCGCGGTCAGCACGTAGAACTCGGCGTCGGTGCCGACGGCGGCGGTGCGGTCGATCCGCAGGTACCACCCGCGCAGCGGCGTGCGCGCCTCGCCGCGCCCGCCGTACCCGCGCACGCGCAGCGGCTCCGGCTCAAGGCCCACCCGCCGCGCGACGTCGACGAACGCCTCGAGCATCGCCGCGGCGTGGGCATGCTCGGCGTCCTGCTTCGCGCGCAGCCGCTCGGCCTTGACCTGCGCCGCCTCGGTGCGTCGCTGCGCCCAGTCGTCCCGGCGCGTCCGCTCGCTGCTCTGCTCGCCCACGGCCCCAGTCTTCCAGCGCCCGCGACCGCACGTGCAGTGGTCGCCACGGTGCTCTTGCGGCTCGCGCAGGGCGTGCGCCGCGACCGCGCGGCGCCGTCAGTCCTGCAGCACCTCGCGCAGCCGCTTGGCGAACGGCTCGGGCTGCCCGGTCTGCCCGTACTCGCCGCCGAGGAACCCGTCGTGGCCGCCGGGGAGCTCGAGCGGCTCGAGCCCGAGCCGCTCGGCCAGGGCGATCGCGGCGCGACCGGTCATCACGCGGCGCGACTCCTCGCCGTACACGGGCACCACGCGCGTCGGGGCGGCGCGCACCGCGTCGAGGTCGGGCTCGTAGTCGGGGTACGTGCGCATGTTGATGCCCATCATCGGCTCGTCCCGCGAGCCGTCGTCCTCGGTGGGCATGCCGAACATCGCCGGGTCGGGCGCCGGCATCGCGACCACCTCGTCGGTGTACTCGCCCTCGTGGCTGGCGATCGCGATGAAGTGCGCCATGCCCGCACCGAACCCCTGGGCCATGTAGATCTCGTGGTTCCGGCGCATCGCCGCGGCCGCCAGGTCCCCGTCGGGCAGCACCGCGGGCAGCGGCGGCTCGTGCGCCACGAGCGTCGCCACGTCGTCGGAATGCGCGGCCACCCACGCCAGGGCGTCGATGCCGCCGCCGCTCGAGGCGAAGACGTCGACCGGGCCGCCGCCGACCTCCTGCACCAGCCGATGCAGGTCGTCCGCGCGCGTGTCCGGCGTGACCGGGTCGTCGCCGGTCAGCGCGCTGCGCTCGACGCCGCGGGGGTCGTAGGTGACCACGCGCCGGTCATCGAAGTATCCGGAGAGGGTGGTGAAGCCGGCGGCGCCCATCGGCGACCCGATCAGCACCAGGGTGCGCTCCGAGCTCGGCGCGGCCGGCTCGCGCACGTCGTAGGTCAGGACCGCACCGGGGACCTCGAGGGTGCGGGTGGTGGGCTCGGGCATCGTCGTCCTCCGTCGTCGGTTCGCTGCGGTCAGCAGGGAAGACGGCGGGTGGGTGCCGAACTCATCGGCGGAGGTGGTCAGCGCGCGGCGTCGTCACCGACGTCGGCGGGTGCGGCGCCGTCGGGCTCGCGGCCGGCGGGCCCGGCCCCGGCAGGCTCGGGCAGCGCGCGCAGCAGGCCGAGGACCTTCTCGGCCGGGACCTCGCACGGCCGCAGCACCGGACCCGACGACGTGAGCCACACGTTCGCGCCGAAGCTGTCGGCGCCGCCGAGCTGCTCGGCCTCCAGCGTCACGGTGCGGCCGTCGCCGCGCGGCACGCGGCTGACCGCCCAGGGCCGCCCGGCGATCTGGAACCGGGTCCAGCCCTCCGGCACGCGGGCGAGCAGGCGCCCGAGCTCCTCGGGGCCGACGCCGTCCGCCGGGGCGCCCTCGCCCGCCGCGCCGGCCTCACCCGCGTCCGTCACCGCCGTCGTCACCCCTTGAAGGCGTGCAGGGCCTCGACGACGAGCGCGTGGTCGTCCTGCTGCGCCAGCCCGGAGACGGTGACGACGCCGACGATGCCCACGCCCTCGACCCGGACGGGGAACGCGCCGCCGTGCGCCACGTACTCGGTGAACGGCAGGCCGTGCTTGTGGTTGAAGTCCTGGCCCTTGGCCCGCGCCTTGAGGCCCTGGAGGTACGACGACGAGCCGAACCGGTAGACCGTGCGGACCTTGCGCTCCACCCAGGTGTCGTTGTCGGGCGTGGTGCCCTCGCGCGCGGCGTGGAACACCTGCTGGGTGCCCTTGCGCACGTCGATCGTCACGGCGTGGTTGCGCTCGGCAGCGAGCTCGACCAGCAGGCAGCCGAGGCGCCACGCGTCATCGTGCGTGAAGCGCTCCAGCACCAGGTCGCGCTCCTCGGCCTCCACCTGGGCGATGGCCGTCGCGATGTCGGTCTCGTCGATGTCACCGGAGGTGTGCGCGCGGGTGGTCGTCATGGGTCCAGGGTGGCACGGTCGCCGGACGTTCGGCGGGTGACCGGCGGGTGCGTTGTCCGCGCTCACCGGCCACCCGCGGGTCACTCCGTGGGGTACGGCGGCACGGGTCGGCGCACCATCCCCTGGCCGTCCTGCGCGAGCCGCGGCACGAGATAGAAGCCGTCCGGAGTGTCCGGGTCGTACAGGACGACGGCGTTGAGCTCCCGCAGCTCACGCAGCCAGGCGCTCAGCAGCAGCTTGCCCACCGCACCCGGACCCTGCCCCGCCCCGCGACGCGCCTCCATGCGCAACATCGTCGGGTGGTAGCCGTGCTGGTGCTCCGGTTTCACGTGCAACCAGGGCAGCAGGTGGTCGTCCGGGTGCGACTCGGCGGAACGGGACGTCATGGGCGCCTCCCACGTCAAGAGGAGCCGTCGCCGAGGCTTGAAGAGCCGACGGCGAAAGCTGCCTCGCACTTCCCGCGGCGGTTGCCGGCGGGCCGGTCTTCCTCCTGGGGCACCGTGCGCGAGGGGCGCGGTTGCCGGACCAGCACGCGGAGGGCGTATCGCTGGTCGCTCGTGACCTGGGGTCGGACGGTAGTGCAGGTCAAGGCGGTGGTACAAGGACGCTCAAGCGCGACGAGGCTTGGTCGCGCCGCGGTTGCGCCTTGCTTGGATAACGGCATACAACCGGAGAGCATCGAGGAGTACTACGCCCGAATCGCCGCGACCACTGACGCCGAGAATCGCCTGCCGGTGGCGGCGGAGGACGTGCCTGGCTGGGACATCTGCCCCTACGAGCTCGAATCGCTGCGCCTCAAGCCGCTGCGGCCACTGGCCGACGGTAAACCGCCGCGTCGCGGCGAAGACGCGGGCGATTGCTGGCGCACCGCCGGCGCGGCGCCGCGCTGGGCCCACGACTATGCCTGGCGCAATGACCGTTGGGTCTCACGCTGCCCGAGCAGACCAGACTGTCAGTCTCGCTCTTGCTCATGCCGCTGAAGCACTGTGACCGCCCAACAGTGCCGGCCGAGTTGGCCGGCGAAATGGGGGCGGCGCATCGTCGCCGTGTCCGCCGCAGTCGAGGCGCCGCCGCTCGTCGGACGCGTGCAGCTCGCAAAGTACGGCGACGGCGGGGCGCACCTGAACCTGTTCTTCTTCGGCCGGCCGGCGCGCGTCCTGCAGTTCCGCGGCTCGCCGATGCTCGACTGGGAGGAGAACCTGCCGCGCGTGCCACTGGAGCTGCCGCGGCGGAACGCGGAGTTCGTGGCCGAGCGGCTGCTCACGGACATCGGTAGACGCGGGCCAGCATAGGCCCCCTACCGCACCGCTAAGCCGCCGCAAGTCTCGCCGTGTTGAAGAACTCCATAGGCATCTCGTGCTCCAACTTCCAGGTGATCGCGATGGGGCGCTCACCTTGATGCTGCACGTATGTCGCAGGCCCCAGAAAGAGGAACGGAGCGCCAGAGCCGTACTCGTCTTCATCGGTCTCGCGGACGAAGAGCAGGACAGTGCTCGTGCCGTTGATGTAACGCTGACCGGTGGGTGACGCGATCGAAGTCGTACTCTGTGACTCCCAATGGAACAGGGTCGGGCTAATTGGATAATCGCGATACAGCGTCGTTGGAGAAAAGGCTTCTTGCGACTTCTTGAGCTGCACAAACAGCGCGTCAGCATTTAGCTCTGGAGAGAACGCAACACCCTGCCGGAAGCTAGTAGGGAGCCGGTCAAGCTTCGCCCATCGCAGGGCAGCAAGAATTTCCTCGCGGCGATAGCGAGAGTGGACCTGGAGTGGTAGGCCCGCGAGTCGACCTTCAAGCGCGATTGTCGGCCGCCGGGCAGCATCGAACGCGAAATCAACTACTGCCGCAAGCTCCGAGCGCGCAGCAGCTTCAACCTTCAATGCCGCCATGCCATCCTCGACGGACGCGAGGAGACCGCTATCCTTCCCTGCATCCGGCCAAATCGAGAAGAAGAGCATCTCGGCAACGCCGCGCTCGACGGGGGTCAGGTCGTCCAACGTGACGTTGTCGCACAAAATCCGCTGGTACGTATGCGCTCTCAACGCATCGTCAACGTGGGCAAAATTGCGTGCGCGATTGAGAATCTCAGTTTCACGCGGCCCGGGCGGCGGCGCGGGAAGACCCGCATCCCGCCGCAGTTGCGTCCACGATCGGCCATTCTTCTTTATAACGTCCGAAAGCTCGGCGCCCGACTCCTGAATAAATTGAGCGAGACCGACGTCGGGGAGGCGGCGCAACTCTCTAATTAAGTCATTCCAGCGGCCACCAATCTGTCCGCGAAGGTTTTCGAGGATCACCTTGCGTGTCACCTCGTCTAGGACTATTTGACTCCCAGCAGGAAGAAAGGGGAAGTCCTGACGAATCTCGCGCTGCAACCTTCCGCGACCGACCCCTGTCAGCGCGCCGAGTTTGAGATCCCAGCGGAACCGGGCGTTCTGGTGCCCGACGAAGTCAAGAGCCGTAAGCACGGCCTTGGATGCAGTTCGGCGCAGGCCTCGCCCAAGCTGTTGGAGAAACACCGTTGCACTCTCTGTTGGTCGCAAGAAGAGTACGGTGTCGACGGATGGGATATCGAGACCCTCGTTGAACACGTCAACAGTAAAGATCGCGTTAATCCGTCCCTCGCTAAGTTCGGTGATTGCGTCAGCACGATCGGCACTCGGCGTCTCGCCCGTGACAACTGTCGCTGGGATTCCCGCCTCGGTGAATACGCGCGCCATGTACGCAGCGTGCGCGACAGACACACAAAATCCGAGCGCCCGCATCGAGCCCGGGTCGAGTACCTTGTCTTCAACGGCACGCAACACGATCTGCGCCCGCACACTGTTGCCAGTGAATCGATTAGAGAGCTCGGCTGCGTCGTAGTGGCCGCCGCGCCAGGGAACGCCTCTCAGATCTGTACCGTCGGCAATTGCGAAGTAGTGGAACGGGCACAACAGGTCGGCATCAAGGGCGTCCCACAGCCGCAACTCTGAAGCGATACGACCCTCAAAGAACTCGTCCGCAACGTTGGTACCGTCAGCGCGTTCCGGCGTAGCGGTGAGACCGAGCAGCTCGACTGGCCGCAGATGGTCGAGCATTGTGCGGTACGTGCGTGCCGCCGCATGGTGGAACTCGTCGATTACGATTACTTCGAAAGCATCAGCAGGGATGTTCCTAATGCCGTAGGAGGAAAGCGATTGAACGCTCGCAAAGACGTGCCTCCAGGCAGTCGGCGACGCGCCATCGACATAGAGTTCGCCGAAGTTGGCGTCGGCGAGCACCTCTCGATAGGCGCGCAACGACTGCTTTAGTATTTCCTTACGGTGGGCGATAAACAGCAGTCGAGGCCGGTTCCCACCCTGCTCGTCGCACAGCCGTCGGTAATCCAGCGCCGCAACCACGGTCTTTCCAGTTCCCGTCGCGGCTACGACGAGGTTGCGATTCCTGCCATGGACAACTCGTTCGGCTTTGATCTCGTCGAGCATTTCCTGCTGGTACGGATACGGGCGCACCTCCAGTCCCGCGAGCGAGATTGTCACGCGACCTTGACCAGCCCTTCCGCCCGCCTCAGCGAGAGCACGGTCAAGTCTCTCGGCATCCGCGTCGGGGTTGTATGGCTGGAAGGCGGAGTCGTTCCAATACGTCTCGAACGTCGCGTCGAACTTGTCAAGGAGAGGCGCGTTCGCAATGCGAGAGAGTCGCACATTCCATTCGACACCGTCAAGCAGGGCCGTCTGTGTGAGATTGGAGGAGCCGACGTAGGCTGTGTCATAGCCGGTGTCCCTATGGAACAGCCACGCTTTTGCGTGCAAGCGGGTCCGCATCGCGTCGTATTGGACCTGCACCTCAGCACCGTAGTCGTGGATGAGTCTGTCGAGCGCCTTCCGCTCCGTCGAACCCGTGTACGTCGTCGTAATGACGCGTAGACGACCGCCGCGGTCCTTGAGTTGGCGTAGCTCGGGTTCGAGTAGCCGAAGACCCGCCCAGCGCACGAACGCGCACAGCAGGTCGACCCGGTCTGAGGTGGCGATCTCCGCTTTGATCTCGGGCCCGAGGTTAGGCTCGTACTTCGCGTTGGTTAGGAGCGCCGCATCGGCGAGCGGAGTGGACGGTCGAATGTCGGCGTAGGTGGCAACACCGGGGCCCGGCGGTGGAGCGATGCGCATGAGCTGTCGCGGAGGAGCCGCCACCCTGCGCCGGTGCTGGTCCAGCGAGGCGACAACCTCGTTGGCAAGTGCGAGTGCACGGTCGACCCCATCAGCGGCCTCGAAGGCTTGTATCGCCGCCTCGTGCACGTGCCGGGCAAGCACGTGCGGAAGATCAGCCTTGTCGATCTTCGACACGTCGAAATGGCCATGTCCGAGGCCCTGCAGCGATTCGTCGAGCTCGTCGGTGACTACCGCCTCATGGAGGCCGATTCGCACAGGATCCTCGATCACCCGCAGAGCTTTGCGCACCCGACTGAGGACAGGCGTGTTCTGCGCCCGCGCGTCGAATCTTCGGTGGTTACTCGCATCGCGTGCTAGCGCCCACCACCCCGGTACTTCAACCCGAACCCCCGCTGGAACAACGGGTTCTCCGTGTCGTCCGGCACGTCCCCGAGCTGCTTCTCCACCTCGGCCATGCTCGACGGCAGCTCGAACGGCAGCGTCCCGCCCGGCCGCTCCTTGCCCAGCACCGTCCGCAGGAGCACGTCGTCGGACACCCCGTAGTTGGCCAGCACGGCGTCGGAGTGCGCCAGCACGTTCCCGAGGATCAGCGGCCGCGACAGCTGCGGCGACGCCACCGTCGTCGCGCCCGCCGCGTACGCCGCGACCAGCGCCCGGTAGTCCTCCTCGTCACCGGTGAAGTCGAGCCCGGTCAGGTCCTCCCCGCCACGGGGGTCGGCCAGCCGCACGACGGCGAGGTCGGCGTCGGCCGGGTCCTCGACCACGCGCAGGCCGAGCGCCTCCGCGGCCTCGGGCTCCACGCCGTGCAGGTAGACGGCGAGCCCGTGCTTGCCGGGACGCACCGGGAGCGTGCGGTCGTCGTCGTGCAGCAGCGTCAGCGATCGCGCCTGCATCGCCTCGCCGAGCCGGTGGTGCGCCTCCGCCCCGACGACGCGGTCGGCCGCGCCCGGGTCGACGTACGGGTCCTCGAACAACCCCAGCTGGAACTTCTGCGCCAGCACCCGCCGCGCGGCGTCGTCGACCCGCTCCTCGCTGAGCAGCCCCTGCTTCACCGCCTGGACGATGTACTCGGGGTGGTCGTCGCCGCCGACGATGTCCACGCCGGCGTTGATGGCGCTCGCGAACCGCTCGGCCCGGGTCAGGTCCTCCACGCCCCACGGCATGCCCACGCCCCACGGGCCGATGAACGAGGCCGGCGGCCGGTTCTCCCGGCACTCCTGCGGGCAGTCGCCGGTGATGCCCCAGTCGCTGGTGATCACGCCGTCGAAGCCGTACCGGCCGCGCAGCAGCCCCTGCAGAAGCTGCTCGTTGTGGCCGGCGCCCACCTGCTCCACCGGCTCCCCGTCGAGCCGCAGGTCCTTGAGGATCGAGTACGTCGGCATGACTCCCGCGGGGTTGTTGCGGAACGCCACCTCGAACGGCACCAGGTGCTCGCCGAAGTTGCCGCCGGGGAACGCCGCGAACCGGCCGTAGTAGTAGTGGCTGTCGTAACCGTTGACCTGCGCGCCGTAGCCGGCGAAGTGCTTGACGACGGTGGTGACGCCGTCGCGTGCCACGCCGTCGTCGTCGCCCTGCAGCCCCGCGACGTACGCGGCGACGTGCCGCGCGGCGAGCTCTCCGGTGGAGCCGAACGTGCCGTTGATCCGCGTCCAGCGCGGCTCGGTGGCGATGTCCGCCTGCGGCGACAGCGCCTCGTGGATGCCGACGGCGCGGTACTCGCGGCGGATCACCTCGCCCATCCGCTCGGTGAGGCGCGGCGAGTCGATCGCGCCGACGCCGATCGCGTCCGGGAACGCGGTGAAGTCACCGTTCGAGACCGTCTGCCCCTCGGTGACCGTGAAGCCGTGGCGCGGGTCGGTGCTGATCTTCAGCGGGATGCCGAACGGCTGCTCCTCGGCGGCCGCCTGGAGGTCGTTGTGCTCGGTGGCGAGCTCCACGGCACCGACGCCGAGCCGCGAGATGTACGTGGTGACGTGCTGCTCGAGCAACGCCTCGAAGGCCGCGCGGTCGTAGGTGGTCTCCCCGCGCAGGCTGCCGTGGATCAGCTGGCCGGCCTTCTCCTCCAGACTCAGCCGCCCGACGAGGTCGGCGGCGCGCCGCTCCGGGCTGAGGCGCCAGTCCTCGTACGGCGTGAGCCGCCCGTTGCGGTCCAGGTCGCGGAACCTCGCCCCGTCGACCCGTAGGATCGGGGCCGAGCGGCTCTCCAGCTCCGGCTGGTGCCGGCCGTGACCTCCGTGGGCCGGCATCGCGGCCGCCCCCACCCCGAGCGCCGACGGCACCGCCACCGCGAGCGTCGCGGCCATCGCCGTGCACGCCACCCCTGCCGTCACTGCCCGTACCGCACGCGTCGACCTCGTCGTCATCGCGAACACTCCCTCGTGTCGTCGGTCGTTGCGACCGTAACGGCACGATCCGGGCATTCGCACCTCGTGCGCACCCGGTTCGAGGCGCTCACCAAAGCGGTTGCCTGGCCCTCACCGCCGACCCGTAGAATCGTTTCGACCCCGCGCGTGCCCGGCCGTCGGCCGCCCGCCGGGGACTTCAGGCCGACCGACTGGCCGACCCACCGGGACGCCCTCGCCCCACCGCGCCCTGCGCGCCGCACCACCCGATCCACCGCCGTCGGAGGCCCCATGACCACGCCCACCACCCCGCGCCCGTTCGTGCCCGTGGTCGACGAGCGGCGCGCCACCGTGATCCTCGTGGCGATGGCCGTCTCCACGTTCCTGTTCGTGCTGGTGGAGAGCCTGCCGAGCGGCCTGCTCACCCTCATGGCGCCCGACCTGGGCCGCTCCACCTCCGAGATCGGTCTGCTGGTCACCGGCTACGCGCTGGTCGTACTCGTTGCGTCGGTGCCGCTGGCGCAGTGGACCAAGCGGGTGCCGCGCCGGTGGGTGCTCTCGGTGTGCGTCGGCGTCGCCGCGCTGGCCACGCTGTGGGCCGCGTTCGCGCCGACCTACGAGCAGATCATGGCCGCCCGGCTGATCACCGCCCTGGCCCAGGCGCTGTTCTGGGTCGCGGTCATTCCCGCCACGACCGGCCTGTTCCGGCCCGCCGTGCGCGGGCGGGTGATGGCGCGGCTGGCCGTCGGCAACTCCCTGGCCCCGGTCCTCGGCGTGCCGGCCGGCACCTGGCTCGGCCAGCAGGCCGGGTGGCGCACCACGTTCTGGGCGGTCGCGGCGCTGTCGGCAGTGATCTTCGTGATCGTCATCGTGATGTTCCCGCTGGTGCGCCCCTCCGAGGGCGGCGCCTCGCGCGCGCCGTTCCCCCACCGCCGGCGGTTCTGGACCCAGCTGCTGGCCACGGTGCTCGTGGTCACCGGCTCGTTCGGGCTCATCACGTTCGTCACCCAGCTGCTGCAGGACGTCGCGGGGTACCGCCAGGAGGACATGTCCTGGCTGCTGCTGGTGCAGGGCGGCTTCGGCGTGGTCGGCGCGCTGGTGGTGGCCCGCTTCATCGACCGGCACCACACCGCCGTGCTGCTGACCATCCTCACGCTGATCACCGTCGCGCTCGGGCTGCTGTGGCTGGTCGGCTCGAACCCCGTCGCCGCCGTGGCGTGCCTGGCGCTGTTCGGGTTCGCGTTCTCCACGGTCCCGCCGACGCTGTCGCACCGGATCATGCAGGTCGCGCCCGGCTCGACCGACATCGGCATCGGCCTGCACTCCTCCACCTTCAACCTCGGCATCGCCGCCGGGTCCGGCCTCGGCGCGGCGCTGACGGCGAGCGTCGGCGTGCACGCCGTGCCGGCGGTCGGGGCGGTGCTGGTGCTGCTCGCGCTGGTGGTCACCATCGTCGAGGAGCGCACGAACGCGCCGCTGCCGCAGCACGGGCACGAGCTGGACGCCACGGTGGCGCCGCAGGCCGCCGAGGTGTCCGCCGACTGACCGGCGCGGCCGGGCACACTGGGCCCGTGGCCCACTCCGTGTCCGACGCCGACCGCTGCCCCTGCCTGTCCGGTGACGCCTACGGCGCCTGCTGCGGGCCGATCCACCGCGGCGAGCGCCCCGCCCCCACCGCCGAGGCGCTGATGCGCTCGCGCTACAGCGCGTTCGCCGTCGGCGACGCCGCCTGGCTGCTCGCCTCGTGGCACCCGCGCACCCGCCCGGCCACCGTGGACCTCGACGATGACGTCGCCTGGCGCCGCCTCGACATCCTGGCCACCCGTGCGGGCGGCCCGTTCGACGACCAGGGCGAGGTCGAGTTCGCCGCCTTCTGGCGCGACGCCGCCACGGGCGAGCGAGGGCGGCTGCACGAGGTCAGCCGGTTCGTCCGGGAGCCCGCCGGCCCGGCCGGGCACTGGCTGTACGTCGACGGTGACACCCAGCCCTGAGCCGGGGCGGCCACCGTCCCCGCACTGCACGACCACCGCACAGCACGACGGCGGGGTGGTGGGCTCGTCGCCCACCACCCCGCCGTCGTGCTGGCTGTTGCTACCGGGCCTCAGTCGCCCAGGCCGGCCTTGAGGTCGGCCTCGTAGTCCTTCAGGTACGCCGCGAAGTCGTCGCCGAACAGCGGGTCGACCTGCATGTAGTTGGTCGACATGTACTCCTCGAAGGAGTCGGTCTCGACGTACTCCTTGCTGGCGTCGACCCAGTACTGCACGGCCTCCTCGGAGATGCCGCCCGGGGCGATGATGCCGCGGTACTGCGAGAACGTGACGTCGATGCCCTGCTCCACCGTGGTGGGGATGTCGGCGAGCTCCTCGTACTCGTAGCGCTCCTCGGCGATGACGCACAGCGGCTTGAGGTCACCGGACTCGAGCTGGCCGATCACCTCGCCGGGGTTGGTCAGCGCGACGTCGACGTGGCCGCCGAGCGCGGCCGCGATGGCCTCGCCGCCCGACTCGTAGGGCACGCGCTGGAACGCCACGCCCTGGTCCTTCTCGATGAGGCCGAACTGGATCGCGTCGTTGCCGGTGGCGCCGCCGGACACGGCCATGCGGACGTCGCCGGCCTTGGCCGCGTCGACGACGTCCGTGCAGGTCTCGTACTGCGCGTCGGACGGGACCACCATGATCGTGGAGTCCTGCCCCACCTTCATGATCGGGGTGAACGACTCCCAGCTGAACGGCACGTCCTGGGTGAGCGCCAGATTGATCAGCGCGGTCTCGGTGGCGAGCAGGGAGTCGGCCTTGCCCTGCAGCCCCAGGAAGTTGGAGTAGCCGACCGCGCCGCCGCCGCCGTCCTGGTTCTCCACCGAGAACGACTTGCCGGTGACCTCCTCGAGGCCCGCGGCGATGGAGCGGCCGGACAGGTCCGAGCCGCCGCCCGCGCCCATCGGCACGATCATCGTCAGCCGGTCGCCCGGGTCGAACTCGCCCCCGCCGCCGGAGCCCGAGGTGTCCACGCCCGCGCACGCGCCGAGCGTGAGCGCCGCGACGCCGAGGCCCGCGACGAGTGCCGTCTTCTTGAGAGCTGCCATGGTGATGAGTCCTCCTTGACCCAGATGGGTGGGGTGATGGGGTGCTCCGCCGGCAAGGCGCCGGCGGAGCGGGTCGGTGCTGGTCGAGGCGCGACGGCGGGGCGCCGTCACTCGTCCTGGCGCCGCGCGGTGCCCTGACCGCCGGCGCCCGGGTCCCCGGCGTCGGCCGCGTCACGGCGCCCTGCGCCGTCGTCGTCCGG
>NZ_LWGM01000048.1 GCF_001750215.1 Isoptericola variabilis
CCATCCGCCGAGCCCGTGGGCCGCGCCGGGCTGGGCGGCGGCGCTGGCCGGCGTGCGGCGGCTGCTGCCGGCCTTCGCCGGGCGCACGGTGTTCACGCGGTACGTCGCGCCGCAGCGGCCCGACGGGGCCTGGCGCGCCTACTTCGACCAGTGGCCGTTCGCGCTCGTGCCGCCGGACGACCCGCTGTACGCGATCGTCGACGAGCTCGCCGGACACGCGGCGGGCGCGCCGACCGTCACCGCGACGACGTTCGGCAAGTGGGGCCCGGAGCTCGACGCCGCCACCGGCGGGGCGGGCGACCTGGTGCTCGCCGGCGTCTCCACCGACTGCTGCGTGCTGTCGACGGCGCTGGCCGCGGCCGACGCCGGACGGCGGGTGCTGGTGGCGGCGGACGCGTGCGCCGGCGCGAGCGACGCCGACCACGAGCGGGCGCTGGCCGCGATGCGGCTGTACGCGCCGCTCGTGGAGGTGACCACCGTCGACGCGGTGCTGGCCGGCCGGTGAGCGCCGGCCGCCGGGCGCCGCGCCGCTGAGCGTCGGCGGCTCGGCGGGCGTCAGACGCGGGCGGCCTCGGCGCGCTCGACGACGTCGAGCACCTCGTCGAGGCGGCCGTCGAGCGCCCACGGGGCCTGGGCGCGCACCACCGGCTTGGCCCGGAACGCGATGCCGACGCCGGCGGCCGCGATCATCTCCAGGTCGTTGGCGCCGTCGCCCACCGCGACGGTGTCCTCGATCCGCACGCCCTCGGCGTCGGCCCACGCGCGCAGCGTCGTGGCCTTCACCCTGCGGTCGACGACCGGGCCGAGGGTGCGGCCGGTCAGCACGCCGTCGGCCACCTCCAGGCGGTTGGCCCGCACCCGGGTGATGCCGAGCGACGCGGCGAGGGGCTCGACGATCTCGGCGAACCCGCCGGAGACCAGGCCGAACGCCCACCCGCGGTCCCGGCACCCGGCGACGAGCTCGGCCGCGCCGGGGGTGAGGACGACGGCGTCGCGCACCGCGTCGAAGACGCTCACCGGCAGGCCCGCCAGGGTGGCCACGCGCGCGCGCAGCGACGCGGCGAAGTCGAGCTCGCCGCGCATGGCGCGCTCGGTGACCTCGGCGACCTGCTCGCGCGTGCCGGCGTGCTCGGCGAGGAGCTCGACGACCTCCTGCAGGATGAACGTCGAGTCGACGTCCGTGACGACGAGGCGCCGGCGGGCGCCGGGGCCGCGGCGCGCGGCGTCGTCGTGACGGGCGCCGTCGTGATGGGCGCCGGCGGGGGTGGAGCCGTGGGGGGTGCTGTCAGGCAACGACCGTTCCCTTCGGGACGACGGTGATCCCCGACTCGGTGACGGTGAAGCCGCGGGCCAGGTCCTCCTCGTGGTCGACGCCCACCCTGGCCCGCTCGCCCACGACGACGTTCTTGTCGAGGATCGCGTGGTGGATCTGGGCGTGCCGGTGCACCTGGACCCCGTCGAAGAGGACGGCGTCGGTGACCGTGGCCCACGAGTGCAGGTGCACGCCCGGGGACAGGATGGACCCTGCGACGGTCGCGCCGGAGACGAGCACACCAGGCGAGACGATCGAGTCGGCGGCGTGGCCCAGGCGCCCGGGCCCGGCGTGCACGAACTTCGCCGGCGGCAGGCCGGTGTAGCCCGTGTAGAGCGGCCACTCGTCGTTGTAGAGGTTGAACACCGGCTGGATCGCCATGAGGTCCTTGTTGGCCTCGAAGAACGCCTCGACCGTGCCCACGTCGCGCCAGTAGTCCCGGTCCCGGTCGGTGGAGCCCGGCACGTCGTTGCGGATGAAGTCGTAGACGCCGGCGGTGCCCTCGGCGACGAAGGCGGGGACGATGTCGCCGCCCATGTCGTGGCGGGAGTCGGGGTTGGCGGCGTCCTTGGTGACGGCCTCGACGAGGGCGTCCGCGTCGAACACGTAGTTGCCCATCGACGCCAGGACCTCCTGCGGGGAGTCCGGCAGGCCGACGGGGTTGGTGGGCTTCTCGAGGAAGTCCCGGATGCGGGCGGGGTCGGCGGGGTCGACGTCGATCACGCCGAACTGGTCGGCCAGGGCGATGGGCTGGCGGATCGCCGCGACGGAGGCGCGGGCGCCCGACTCGATGTGCGCCTCCACCATCTGGGAGAAGTCCATGCGGTAGACGTGGTCGGCGCCGACCACGACCACGATGTCGGGGCGCTCGTCGTCGATGATGTTGAGGCACTGGTAGATCGCGTCGGCGCTGCCGAGGTACCAGTGCTTGCCGACCCGCTGCTGCGCCGGGACGGTGGAGACGTAGTTGCCCAGCAGCGGCGACATCCGCCACGTCTTGGAGATGTGGCGGTCCAGCGAGTGGGACTTGTACTGGGTGAGCACGACGACGCGCAGGTAGCGGGAGTTGATGACGTTCGACAGCGCGAAGTCGATGAGGCGGTAGATGCCGCCGAACGGCACCGCCGGCTTGGCGCGCTGCGCCGTGAGCGGCATGAGCCTCTTGCCCTCTCCGCCGGCGAGGACGATCGCGAGCACGCGGGGGTTGTGCACCATGCACTGACGATAGAGCCAGCGCGGTCCTTCCGCTGGTCGGAGCCACGGCGCGCCGCGGGCGCCGGGCCGCGTGCACGCGCGAGCGTCGCTACCGTGGCCCCGTGACCACCAGCCGCCTGCGCGTCGACCTGCTGACCCGCGAGTACCCGCCGCACGTCTACGGGGGCGCCGGCGTGCACGTCGCCGAGCTCTCCGCCGTCCTGCGCCCGCACGCCGACGTGCGGGTGCGCTGCTTCGACGGGCCGCGCGAGGGCGCCGACGCCGCCCCGGGCGTCACCGGCTACGCCGTGCCGGGCGAGCTGGCGGGCGCCAACGCGGCCCTGGCCACGCTCGGCGTCGACCTGCAGATGGCCGACGACGTCGCCGGGGCCGACCTGGTGCACTCGCACACCTGGTACGCCAACATGGCCGGCCACCTGGGCGGCCTGCTGCACGGCGTCCCGCACGTCGTCTCGGCGCACTCCCTGGAGCCGCTGCGGCCGTGGAAGGCCGAGCAGCTCGGCGGCGGGTACGCCCTGTCGAGCTGGGCCGAGCGCACCGCCTACCTCGGGGCCGCGGGCATCATCGCCGTCTCGGCGGGGATGCGGGCGGACATCCTGCGCGTCTACCCCGAGCTCGACCCCGAGAGGGTGCACGTGGTGCACAACGGGATCGACCTGGCCGGCTGGGTGCGCCCGCCGGCCGGCGACCCGGCCGCCGAGGCGACCGTGCGCCGCCTCGGGATCGACCCGCAGCGGCCGGCGGTCGTGTTCGTCGGGCGCATCACCCG
Organism: Isoptericola variabilis; assembly: GCF_001750215.1. Classification (GTDB taxonomy): domain Bacteria; phylum Actinomycetota; class Actinomycetes; order Actinomycetales; family Cellulomonadaceae; genus Puerhibacterium; species Puerhibacterium variabilis_A. The sequence continues at coordinate 3,297 of NZ_LWGM01000048.1, forward strand.
GCAGAAGGGCCTGCCGTACCTGCTGCGGGCGGCCGAGGTGCTGCCGCGCGAGGTGCAGCTCGTGCTGTGCGCCGGCGCGCCCGACACCCCGGAGATCCTCGCGGAGGTCAAGGAGCTCGTCGCGCGGCTGCGCGCCGCGCGCGGCGGCGGGGCCGGGGACGACGCGGGCGTGGTGTGGATCGAGGAGATGCTGCCGCGGCCCGACCTCGTCGCGGTGCTCGCCGCGAGCACGGTGTTCGTGTGCCCGTCGGTCTACGAGCCGCTCGGGATCGTCAACCTCGAGGCGATGGCGGTCGGCCTGCCGGTGGTCGGCACCGCGACCGGCGGCATCCCCGAGGTGGTCGACGACGGCGTCACCGGGGCCCTCGTGCCGATCGAGCAGGCCGACGACGGCACCGGCACGCCGCTCGACCCGGACCGGTTCGTGGCCGACCTGGGCGAGGCGCTGCTGCGCGTCCTGGCCGACCCGGCGCGGGCCGCCGAGATGGGCGCCGCGGGGCGCCGGCGGGCGGAGGACCACTTCGCCTGGGCGGCGATCGCCGAGCGCACGATGGACGTCTACCACCGGGTGCTCGAGGGCGCCTGACGGCGCCCGTTCGAGCGGGCGCGCGCTGCGGCGCGGGACGCGTCAGCCGTCGACGCGCGCGTACGAGGCGGCGGCGAGCGCGTGCCGCGCCGTGCGGGCCACCTCGCGCAGCGCGGTCGACCGCTGGTCGGCCTGCCAGAGGTTGACGGCGCCGCCGTCGTCCGCCGTGGCCAGCTCGACGATGGCGAGCAGCCGCGACGCGAGCTGCAGCACCCGGGCCCGGCGGCCGTCCAGCGGCGGCACGGGCCACGACGACGTCGAGGAGCGGCGCACCGCCTCGATCGCGTCCGCGGCGTCGTCGCGCCAGCGGGCGACGTCGAGCGAGTCGAGCGCCTCGGTGGCGGTGATGAGCGAGGTGCGCAGCTCCCGCTCGGCGTCGGCGAGCGAGCCCACCGCGCCGGCCACCGCCGTCGACCAGGCCGGCACCGGCACGACCTGCCACTCCACGAGGTGGCCGGTCTCGAGCGCGCTGCCGAACGCGGTGATCCGGGGCACCGCCGCCCACGCGCCGCCCGGGGTCGCGACGAGCACGCACTCGCCCGCCTCGGTGGCGTCGTGGGTGGCGGGGGCGGGCACGCCGGCCGGGTCGCCGGGGGCGGGCAGGACGGCGCAGACCTCGCGCGGGCCGGACGACCACGTCGCGACCAGGTCCTTGAGCCCGGCGGCGTCGTCGCCGAAGCCCGGCAGGCCCATGACGGTGTGCGGCTCGTCGTCGTCCTGCACGGACCGGACGGCCACGCCGGGGGCCGCGCCCACGGCCTGCAGCCACAGCGCGAGCACCGTGCTGCGGGTCAGGGCGACAGGGTCGGCGGACACGGCGCCCAGGGTACCGGCGGCGGGCCGGGGAGCGATACGTCGCTCCGGTAAGGTCGCCCGCATGACCACGGTTCTCGACCTGAAGGGCGTCACCGTCCGACGCGGCACCGCCACGATCCTCGACTCGGTGGACTGGCAGGTGAACGAGGGCGAGCGCTGGGTGGTCCTGGGCCCCAACGGCGCCGGCAAGACGACGCTGATGCAGATCGTCGCGGCGCGCATGCACCCCACCTCCGGCACGGCCCAGCTCCTGGACGCGACGCTCGGCAAGGTCGACGTGTTCGAGCTGCGCCCCCGGATCGGGCTGTCGTCGGCGGCGCTGGCCGAGCGCATCCCGGGGTCGGAGACGGTGCGCGACGTGGTCCTCACCGCGGCCTACGGCGTCACGGGGCGCTGGCGCGAGGAGTACGAGGAGCTCGACGCCGAGCGCGCTGCGGACCTGCTCGCCGCGTTCGACGTCGACCACCTGGCCGACCGCACGTACGGCACCCTGTCCGAGGGCGAGCGCAAGCGCGTGCAGATCGCCCGGGCGCTGATGACCGACCCCGAGCTGCTGCTGCTCGACGAGCCCGCCGCCGGGCTCGATCTGGGCGGGCGCGAGGAGCTCGTCGCGGCGCTGTCCGAGCTGGCGGGCCACCCGGCGTCGCCGGTCCTGATCCTCGTGACGCACCACGTGGAGGAGATCCCGCCGGGCTTCACGCACCTGCTGCTGCTCGGCCCGCACGGGCGCATCCACGCCGCCGGCCCGCTCGAGGACGTGCTCACCGCGGAGAACCTGTCCGGCGCCTTCGGCGTCGAGCTGCTCGTCGCGCACGGCGGCGGCCGCTGGCTCGCGCGGGCGGCCCGCTCGGCCGCCACCACCGCCCGGCACTGAGCCGCGGCCGGCGCCGGCCGGGTCGCATCCCGCCAGGTGACGGCGTCGTGTCGAGTTCCACGACGTCGCACGAGTTGGTAATGTCCTGGTCAAAGCCTGAGCAGGGCGGGGGACGGCGAAGGGGACGGCCATGGACTGGCTGTGGTGGGTCGGGGCGGCGCTGGTGCTCGCCCTCGTCGAGATCGTCTCGCTCGACCTCGTGCTGATCATGCTCGCCGGCGGCGCCCTGGCGGGCGCGGCCGCGAACGCCGCCGGCGCCCCGCTGTGGCTGCAGCTCGTCATCGCGGCCGTGACCTCGGTCGTCCTGCTGGCCACCCTGCGGCCCTGGCTGCTGCGCCACCTGCGCGACCGCGTGCCGCTCACCGAGACCAACGCCGCCGCCCACGTCGGGCGCCCGGCCGTCGTCGTCAGCGAGGTCTCCGAGCTCGGCGGCCGCGTCAAGCTCATGGGCGAGGTCTGGAGCGCCCGGCTGCCCGACGACGGCGTGCCCGGCGTGAGCGCCGTGCTGCCCGTGGGCACCGAGGTCCTCGTGGTGCGCATCGACGGTGCCACGGCGGTGGTGGAGCCCCGGGCCGTCTGAAACCCCCGGGCGACGCGGTCGTCCGGCTCGCTGGACCGCACGATCCGACAGAAAGGGACCGCCGTGTCCGACTTCCAGCCCGGGACGATCGTCCTGTACCTGGTCCTCCTGCTGATCCTCATCTTCGTCGTCGTGGCGCTCGTCAAGGCGGTCCGCATCGTGCCGCAGGCCACGGCGCTGATCGTCGAGCGGCTCGGGCGCTACTCGCGCACCCTCGAGCCGGGCCTGCACCTGCTGGTGCCGTTCATCGACCGCGTGCGCGCCGGCGTGGACCTGCGCGAGCAGGTCGTGTCCTTCCCGCCGCAGCCGGTGATCACCTCGGACAACCTCGTGGTGAGCATCGACACCGTCATCTACTTCCAGGTGACCGACCCGAAGTCGGCGGTCTACGAGATCGCCAACTACATCACCGCGATCGAGCAGCTGACGGTCACCACGCTGCGCAACGTCATCGGCTCGATGGACCTCGAGCAGACGCTCACCAGCCGTGACCAGATCAACGGCCAGCTGCGCGGCGTCCTCGACGAGGCCACGGGCCGCTGGGGCATCCGCGTCAACCGGGTCGAGCTCAAGTCGATCGACCCGCCGGCGAGCGTGCAGGGCTCGATGGAGCAGCAGATGCGTGCCGAGCGTGACCGCCGCGCCGCGATCCTCACGGCCGAGGGCGTCAAGCAGTCGCAGATCCTCACCGCCGAGGGCGAGAAGCAGTCGGCGATCCTGCGCGCCGAGGGTGATGCGCAGGCCCAGGTGCTGCGCGCCGAGGGCGAGGCTCGCGCCATCCTCCAGGTGTTCGACGCCATCCACACCGGTGACGCCGACCCCAAGCTGCTGGCCTACCAGTACCTGCAGATGCTGCCGCAGATCGCCAACGGCACCGCCTCCAAGCTCTGGGTCGTGCCCACGGAGTTCACCGCCGCGCTCGGCTCCATCTCCAAGGGCTTCGGCGGCTCCGGCATGCCGGGCGTCCCGGCGGCGCCCGCCACGTCCGCCGAGGGCGCCGGCGAGGACACCGAGGCCGTCCGCGCGCTGCGTCGCGAGCGGATGGAGACCCTGGGCGGGGCGGCGCTGACCGACCCGGCCGAGGCGCTGCGCGAGGCCAAGCGGCAGTCCGAGGCGGCCACCGCGGACGCGACGAGCTCGGGCACCCGCTCGGGGCTGCCGTTCAACCCGGCCACGGAGGCCGGCCAGCGCCCGTCGGGCGACCAGGAGCCGCCGCTGCCGCCGACCGAGCCGCAGCCGCACGCCTGACGCCGCGCCGGCGCACGACGACGACGAGGGCCCGGGAGCACGCGCTCCCGGGCCCTCGTCGTCTGCGTGCGACGGCGGGAGCGGACGGCCCGGCATTGCCGTGGACGGCGCCTGCGCCGCGGGTGGAGGCTGTCCCAGCGGGACGATCGAGAGACCTGGAGCCCGGATGCTCGTCCGACTGGCACGGACCTACCTGCGCCCCTACGCCGGCGCCGTCGCGGCGCTGCTCGTGCTGCAGCTGCTGCAGACGCTCGCGTCGCTCTACCTGCCGACGCTCAACGCCGACATCATCGACGAGGGCGTCGTGCAGGGCGACGCCGCCTACATCCTGCGCACCGGGGGCTGGATGCTCGGCGTCAGCCTGCTGCAGGTGCTCTGCGCCGTCGGCGCCGTGGCGCTCGGCGCCCGCGCCGCCACCGCGTTCGGGCGCGACCTGCGGCGCGACGTCTTCGACGCGGTGCAGGGCTTCTCGGCGCGCGAGGTCGGCCGGTTCGGCGCCCCGAGCCTCATCACGCGGACCACCAACGACGTCCAGCAGATCCAGATGCTCGTGCTCATGACCTGCACCGTCATCGTGACGGCGCCGATCATGCTCGTCGGCGGGGTGGTCATGGCGCTGCGGGAGGACGCGGAGCTGTCCGGCCTGCTGCTCGTGGTCGTGCCGGTCCTCGGCGCCGTCATGGGCCTGCTGCTGTGGCGGATGGTGCCGTACTTCCGGCAGATGCAGGGGCGCATCGACGCGATCAACGGGGTGCTGCGCGAGCAGGTCACCGGCCTGCGCGTGGTGCGGGCGTTCGTGCGCGAGCGGCGCGAGACCGAGCGGTTCGGCGAGGCGAACGCGCGCCTCTACGACGCCTCGCTCGGCGCCGGGAAGCTCATGGCCCTGGCGTTCCCCGCCGTCATGCTGGTCGTCAACGTCTCCAGCGTGGGCGTGCTGTGGTTCGGGGCCCAGCGCATCGACGCGGGCGAGATGCAGGTCGGGGCGCTGACGGCGTTCCTGTCCTACCTGATGTTCATCCTCATGGCCGTGATGATGTCGACGATGATGATCATGATGGCGCCGCGCGCCGCCGTCGCCGCCGAGCGCGTCGCCGAGGTCCTGGACACCGAGACCTCGGTCGCCGAGCCGGCCCGGCCCGCCCCGCTGGCCGCGCTGGCGGGCGGCGCCGGCCCGCGCGGCGAGGTGCGCTTCGAGGGCGTCGGGTTCCGCTACCCCGGGGCGGACGCCCCCGTGCTGCACGACCTGACGTTCACCGCCCGGCCGGGCACCGTGACCGCCGTCGTCGGCTCCACCGGCGCGGGCAAGACGACCCTGCTCAACCTCGTGCCGCGGCTGTTCGACGCCACGGCGGGGCGCGTGCTCGTCGACGGCGTCGACGTGCGCGACCTGACGACGGCGGACCTCGGCTCGCTGCTCGGGCTGGTGCCGCAGAAGGCCTTCCTGTTCAGCGGGACGGTGGCGAGCAACCTGCGCTACGGCGCGCCGGACGCCACCGAGGACGAGATGTGGGAGGCCCTGGAGGTGGCGCAGGCCCGCGACTTCGTCGCGGCGCTGCCGGCGGGGCTCGAGGCGCCGGTCACGCAGGGCGGCAGCACGTTCTCCGGCGGCCAGCGCCAGCGGCTGGCGATCGCCCGCGCGGTGGTCCGCCGCCCGCGCGTCTACCTCTTCGACGACTCGTTCTCGGCGCTCGACTACGCCACCGACGCGCGCCTGCGCGCCGCCCTGCGGGCGCGCACCGCGGACGCGACCGTGCTCGTCGTCGCCCAGCGCGTGGCCACCGTCCGCGACGCCGACCAGATCCTCGTGCTCGAGCGCGGCCGGGTCGTCGGGCGCGGCACCCACGCCGAGCTGCTCGCGCGCAACGCGACCTACCAGGAGATCGTGACCTCCCAGATGTCCCTCGAGGAGGCGGCGTGAGCGCCGGGCCGCCGCGGCGCGGGCCCGGCACGGGCCCGATGGGGATGGGCGCGCCCGTGGCGAAGGCGACGGACTTCCGCGGGTCCCTGCTGCGGTTCGCCCGGTCCATGCGGCCCGAGCGGACGCGGGTGGTGCTGCTGACGCTGTGCGGCGTCGTCTCGGTCGCGCTCGCCGTCGTGGGCCCGCGGGTGCTCGGCGCGGCCACGAACGTGATCTTCGAGGGCGCCGTCGGCGCGATGCTCGGGCGCACCGTGCCGGCCGGCACGCCGGTCGACGAGGTCGTCGCGGGCCTGCGCGTCCGGGGCGAGGAGCGCATGGCCGACATGCTCGCCGCGATGGACCACGTCGTCGTCGGGCAGGGCGTGGACTTCGGGCGCCTGGGCCCGATCCTGCTGGCCGCGCTGGCGGTCTACGCGGGGGCGTTCGTGTTCGGCTGGCTGCAGGCGCGGGTCATGACGGTGGCGGTGCAGAACACCGTGCGCCGCCTGCGCGACGAGGTCGAGGCGAAGCTGCACCGCGTCCCGCTGTCCCACGTCGACTCCCAGCAGCGCGGCGAGATCCTCTCGCGCGTCACCAACGACATCGACAACGTCGCCCAGACCACCACCCAGACCCTCGCCCAGCTCGTCACGTCGCTGCTGACGGTGGTGGGCGTGCTGGCGATGATGTTCTCCATCTCCTGGGTGCTCGCGCTCGTCGCGCTCGTCACCGTGCCGCTCTCGGTGCTCGTGACCACTCGGATCGCCCGGCACAGCCAGCCGCAGTTCGTGGCGCAGTGGGCGGCGACCGGGCGGCTCAACGCCCACGTCGAGGAGATGTTCACCGGGCACGCCCTGGTGCGGGTCTACGGCCGCCGGCAGGACGCCGCCGCACGGTTCCGCGAGGAGAACGAGGCGCTCTACGAGTCCTCCCGCCGGGCGCAGCTCATCTCCGGCACCATCCAGCCGGCCATGGGGTTCATCGCCAACCTCAACTACGTCGTCGTCGCCGTCGTGGGCGGCCTGCGCGTGGCCTCCGGGACGCTGAGCCTGGGCGACGTGCAGGCGTTCATCCAGTACTCGCGGCAGTTCACGCAGCCGCTGACGCAGATCGCCTCGATGATGAACCTGCTGCAGTCCGGCGTCGCCTCGGTCGAGCGCGTGCACGAGCTGCTCGACGCGCCGGAGCAGGAGCCCGACCCCGCCGCGCCCCGGCGGCCCGGGCCGGTGCGCGGGCGCGTCGCGTTCGAGGACGTGTCGTTCGCCTACACCCAGGACGCGCCGCTCATCGAGCACCTGTCGCTGGTGGCCGAGCCGGGGCAGACCGTGGCGATCGTCGGGCCCACCGGCGCCGGCAAGACGACGCTGGTCAACCTGCTCCTGCGGTTCTACGAGGTCGACGGCGGGCGCATCACGCTCGACGGCGTCGACGTGCGCGAGATGACGCGCGACGACCTGCGCTCGAGCATCGGCATGGTGCTGCAGGACACCTGGCTGTTCCGCGGCACCATCGAGGACAACCTGCGCTACGGGGCGCGCGGCGACGTCTCCGACGAGGACTTCCTCACCGCCGCGCGCGCCACGCACGTCGACCCGTTCGTGCGCACGCTGCCCGACGGCTACGCCACGGTGCTCGACGAGGAGGGCAGCAGCCTGTCGGCGGGCGAGAAGCAGCTGCTCACCATCGCGCGGGCGTTCCTGGCCGACCCGCAGATCCTCGTGCTCGACGAGGCGACCAGCTCGGTGGACACCCGCACCGAGGTGCTCGTCCAGCAGGCGATGAGCACCCTGCGCCGCGGGCGCACGAGCTTCGTCATCGCCCACCGCCTGTCGACGATCCGCGACGCCGACGTCATCGTCGTGATGGAGGCGGGCCGGATCGTCGAGACGGGCGACCACGAGTCCCTGCTCGCCGCCGACGGCGCGTACGCGCGGCTCTACCGCTCGCAGTTCGCGGCACCGGTGGCGGGGGAGCCGGACGCCGTGGAGGTCTGAGGCGCCGTCGCGCCGCACGCCCGACGTGCCGGCTCGAATCGATTCGCGCGATGTGGCACGCTTCCGCCATGACAACGCCGTCGACGTCGCCGTCGCTCTTCACCCCGCCCGCCCCGGGCCGCACGCCCGACCCCAGCCTCGCCCCCCGCCGGGCCGACGCCGCCCTCACCGTCGTCGGGCCGGACGGCGCCCCGCTCGCCGACGCCGACGTCGTCGTCGAGCAGACGAACCACCGGTTCCTGTTCGGCTGCATCGGCTTCGAGCTGGTCGACCACGCCAACGGCTACGCCTCGGGCGGCTCCGACCACACCGGCGCCTCGGCCGCCGAGCCCGACGCGGAGTTCGACGCCCGGTTCGCCGAGCGCTGGTTCGACGTGTTCAACATGGCCACGCTGCCCTTCTACTGGGGCGGCTTCGAGCCGGTCGAGGGCGAGCCGCGCACGGCGGAGCTGCTCGCCGCGGCCCGCTGGTTCGCCGAGCGCGGCGTCGTGGTCAAGGGCCACCCGCTGGTGTGGCACACCGTCCAGCCGAAGTGGCTGCTGGACAAGCCGCTCGAGGAGGTCGAGCGGCTGCAGCGCGAGCGGATCCGCCGGGACGCGGGTGCCTTCGCCGGCGTCGTCGACACGTGGGACGCCATCAACGAGGTCGTCATCATGCCGGTGTTCGAGGCGGAGGAGAACGCCATCACCCCGCTGGCCCGCGTCAAGGGCCGGGTGGAGATGATCCGGATGGCGTTCGAGGAGGCGCGCGCCGCCAACCCGGCCGCGACGCTGCTGCTCAACGACTTCGACATGTCGACCGCCTACGAGTGCCTCATCGAGGCGGTGCTCGAGGCCGGCATCCGCATCGACCGGCTTGGGCTGCAGTCCCACATGCACCAGGGCTACTGGGGCGAGGAGAAGACGCTGCGGATCCTGGAGCGGTTCAGCCGCTACAACATCCCGATCCACTTCACCGAGACCACCCTGCTGTCCGGCGACATCATGCCGCCGCACATCGTCGACCTCAACGACTGGCAGGTCGAGTCCTGGCCGTCCACGCCGGAGGGCGAGGAGCGGCAGGCGGACGAGGTCGAGCGGCACTACCGCACGCTGCTGAGCCACCCGAGCGTCGAGGCGATGACGTACTGGGGCCTGTCCGACCGCGGCATGTGGCTGAACGCTCCCGGCGGGCTGCTGCGCGCCGACGGCTCGCCCAAGCCCGCCTACGAGCGGCTGCGCTCGCTGGTCAAGGGGGAGTGGTGGCTGCCGCCGACGACGCTGCGCACGGACTCCGCCGGGCGCGTGCGGTTCGGCGGGTTCCTCGGCGACTACCGGGTGACCGCGCCCGGCGGCGGGTCGGCGGCCGTCGTGCTCGACGCCGCGGGCGAGCAGCAGGTCGAGGTCACGCTGGCGGGCTGAGCGGCGGGCCGGGTCGCCCGGGCCGCTCCCACCGGCTGGGAGAATGCCCGGGTGACCCAGCCCGCCGTCGTCCGCATCACCGACCCCGCCGACCCGCGACTGACCGACTACACCGACCTCACCGACGTGCGGCTGCGCACGGTGCGCGAGCCGGCCGAGGGGCTGTACATGGCGGAGTCGTCCACGGTCATCCGCCGGGCGCTGGAGGCGGGCCACCGGCCGCGGTCCCTCCTCATGGCGGACAAGTGGCTCGACTCGATGGCCGACGTGCTCGAGGGCGACGCCGTGCCGGCCGGCACGCCGGTCTACCTCGCCGACGAGGACGTGCTGCGGGCCGTCACGGGCTTCCACCTGCACCGCGGGGCGCTCGCGGCGATGCACCGCCCCGCCCTGCCGAGCGTGCACGAGCTGGTGACCGCCGCGCGCGGCGGGGCCGGGGCGCGGCGCGTCGCGGTGCTCGAGGACGTGGTCGACCACACGAACGTCGGCGCCGCCTTCCGCAGCGCCGCGGCGCTCGGGGTGGACGCCGTGCTGGTCTCGCCCCGCTGCGCCGACCCGCTCTACCGGCGCAGCGTGCGCGTCTCCATGGGCACGGTGTTCCAGGTGCCGTGGACGCGGTTCGCCTCCTGGCCGGGCGGCCTGCGCGAGCTGCAGGAGGACGGGTTCACCGTCGCCGCGCTCGCGCTCTCCGACGACGCCGTGTCCCTCGACGACCTGGCCGCCGACCCGCCGGAGCGGCTCGCCCTGGTGCTCGGCACCGAGGGCGACGGGCTCTCGGCCCAGGCGGTCGAGACGGCCGACACCGTGGTCAAGATCCCCATGGCGGGCGGCGTGGACTCGCTCAACGTGGCCGCCGCCTCCGCGGTCGCGTTCTGGGCGACGCGGGCCTGACCCGGGCCTGACGCGGGTTCTGACGCGGGTCCTGACCCGGGCCTGAGTGGTCCGGGTCACATTGACCGTCCCCTAACTGAGGTTAGGCTTACCAGCGTGACCGACCTCGACGAGCGCCCCGCCCTGCTCGAGCAGGCCGCGCCCGCTGCCCAGCCCTGGCGCATGTTCGACGTCGAGGTCACGCGCGTGACGCGCCTGTGCCCGTCGTTCGTGCGGATCACGTTCACCGGCCCCGACCTCGACCGGTTCGCCGACAACGGCCGTGACCAGCGCATCAAGCTGCTCCTGCCGGCCCCGTGCGGCGGCTGGGAGTACCTCGACCGGCAGAACCCCGACTGGTTCACCCAGTGGCGCGCGCTGCCCGAGGAGCGGCGCAACCCGCTGCGCACCTACACGGTCCGAGCGGTGCGCCCGAACCTGCGCGAGGTCGACGTCGACCTGGTGCTGCACGGCGACACCGGCCCCGCCTCGCGCTGGGCCAACGGCGCCAAGCCCGGCTCGCCGCTGGTGATCATGGGCCCCAACGCCGACTACGAGGGCTCGCACGGCGGTAAGGAGTTCGCGCCGCCCGAGTGCGCCCACGCCCTGCTGCTCGCCGGGGACGAGACCGCCGTGCCGGCCATCGCCGCGATCTGCGAGTCGCTGCCCGAGGACGCCTTCGGGGAGGTCTTCCTCGAGGTCCCGCACCCGGAGGACCGCTGGACCCTCGTCGCGCCCGAGGGCGTGCGGGTGCACTGGCTCGGGCGCGACGGGCGCGAGCACGGCGAGCTGCTGGTCCCCGCCGTCCGCGAAGCCGCCGACCGCCTGCTCGCCATGGGCGTGCGCCCCACGCAGGAGCCGGTCCGGGTGTCGGCCCAAGAGCCGGTCCAGAGGGCGGTGCCCCTCGGCACCGTCACGGCCCCCGCGCTGTCCTCCACCGGCGTCGACCTCGACGGCGAGCTCCAGGACGTCGACGTCGACGCCGAGATCCTCTGGGAGGTCCCGGTCGACCAGACCGGCCACGCCCTGGTGCAGGACGCCGTGCTGTACGCGTGGCTCGCCGGCGAGGCCGGCGTGATCAAGACGCTGCGCCGCTACCTCGTCGGCGAGTGCGGCGTGGACCGCAAGGCCGTCGCGTTCATGGGCTACTGGCGCAAGGGCCGCGCCGAGATCTGACGCCCGCGCCCGCCCGCGGGCACCCATCCACGATCGCGCCGTCACCGGCTTCCGGTGGCGGCGCGACGTCGTCCCGGGAGACGGTAGGGGAGACGGCGCTGCGCGCGTCGTCGCCGCCGCGCGCCCGCGACCAGGAGGAACGATGACGGACCCGACCGGCAGCACCGACGCGTCCCCCGCCGGATCCTCCGACGCGTCCACCGGCGCGGCCGGTGGACCGGCGCGCGGCTTCACGCTGCGGCGCACCGTGGCCGCGCCGCGCGGCGACGTCTGGGCGGCCTGGACCGACCCGGACCGGCTGGGGTGGGTCGCCGGCGACGCGCGCGGCGTGGACCGCGGCCTCGACGCCAGCATCGACCTGCGGGTGGGCGGCGCCTGGCGCGTGCACCTCACCGAGGGCGAGGGCAGCGGCCGGCAGTTCGTGACCGGCGGGATCTACCGGCACGTCGAGCCGCACGAGCGCCTCGACTTCGCCTGGGGCGCCGTGGGCGGCTGGCCCGAGCTCGACCCCGAGGAGGGGATGGCGGCGCTCGACGCCGTGCCGCAGGTCGTCGTGACGTTCGAGGACGCGCACGACGGCGCGGGGCCGATCACGGTGGTGACCGTGACCGTGGGATTCGCGGACGCCGTCCCCGGCGAGGACGTCGAGCGCTGGCTGGCGCTGGGCATCCGGGCGGGGTGGTCCGACACCCTCGACCGGCTCCCGCCGTCGGCGGCCTCGTAGCCCCGCCCTTCTGACGACTTCGGGCCCCGACGATTCCGGGTCTCTGACGTTTCCGGGTCCCTGACGATTCCGGGTCCCTGGCGGTCCGAGACAGAGCCCTCTGTCTCGGACCGCCAGGGACCCGGACCGGCGGGCGGGTGTCCGTCGCGGGGTGGTCAGCGCTCGACGGCCAGGTCCTCGACCACCTCGACGCCCGGCATCGCGGCCAGGAGCTCGCCGGGCACCAGCAGCTTGGACCGGCGCACGCCCGAGCCCATGAGGGCGAGCGCGCCGGGCTCGGTCACCCGGGCGTCCACGAGCACGCGCCAGCCGCCGGGCAGGCCCACGGGGGTGATGCCGCCGTACTCCATGCCGGACTCGCTCGTGGCGCGGTCCATGGGCAGGAACGACGCCTTGCGCACGTCGAGCAGCCGGCGCACCCGGTTGTTGACGTCCGCGAACGTCGTCGCCCGCACCACGCACGCCGCGACGCGCTCGTCGTCGCCGCGGCGCCCGGCCACGACCACGCAGTTGGCCGACGCCTCCGGCGGCAGGGCGTGGACCTCGTTGAGCGTGGCCGTGTCGGCGTGCTCGGGGTCGATCTCGGTGACGGCCACCTGGGCGGCGACGCGCGCGTCCGTGGCCGCCCACCCGCGCAGGGCGGCGAGCACGGAGGGCGCCAGCAGGTCCGGGCGCTCCAGCGCCGGCTCCCAGGCGAGGTCACCCAGCGTGGGCAGGGTCGCGGGCGGGTTGTCGGTCATCGCTGGTAGGTGCCGACGAGGACGGCCCGTGCCAGCGTGTGGAAGACGGCGTTGAACGCCACGCCGGCGTTCGAGGCGTCCGGGCCGACGCCGAGCTGCGGCACGTCGAGCGCGTGCACCGCGAAGAAGTACCGGTGCTCGTGGTCGCCGGGCGGCGGGGCGGCCGGGGTGAACCCCGGCGTGCCGCCGTCGTTGCGCACCTGGTAGGCGCCCGCGGGCAGGCGCGCGCCGTCGGCGGCGCCCGCGCCGCGCTCCAGCGACGTGGTGGTCGCCGGGACGTCGACGAGGTTCCAGTGCCAGAAGCCCGACGGCGTGGGGGCGTCCGGGTCGAAGCAGCTCACCACGAAGGACCGGGTGCCCTCCGGGAAGCCGGTCCACTCGAGCGCGGGGGAGACGCCCTCGCCGTCGACCGTGAACGCGGCCGGCAGCCGCTGCCCGTCGTCGAGGTCGGCGCTCTTCAGCGTGAACGAGGGCACCTCGGGCAGGAGCGAGTACGGGTCCGGGGGGTAGGGGCGGTCCAGGCTCATGGTGCTCATCGTGCCCGAGCGGGGGCGCCGCTGCCACCGTTCCGGGTGCCCGGGGCAACGGGTGCGACGCCCGCGGCAGAGGCGGTCGGGAGCGGGTGAAAACTGGCGTGCCGGGCACGGCCGGAAGGCCGTCAGGACCGCCTCGCGGGGTCCTGCGAGGACCTCGCGACGGCATCGTCGTGGGGGCCTCGATGCGGCCTCGATGCGGCCCCGATGCGGCCTCGTCGCGGCCTTGCGGCGGCTTTCGGACGGCCTGTCGGCGACCGCGCCGCGGCCTCGGGAGGGCCGCGGCGCGGGCCTGGTCGTCCGCCTCGGGCGCTCAACGGTGCAGTTGACAGCCTCGGGGCGGCAGCGTTCACTGGAACAGGCGTTCGAACACGCGTTCGAACGGGCGGCCGTCCGGCACCTCGGGGTGCCCCGGCCGGCAGCGCCACAGCAGAGCCACAGCAAGGCCACAGCAGGGCCGCTCAGGTCCGTCGCACGGGGAGGAGACCGATGACCGTCATCGTCCCCGCGGGATCCGACACGGCGAGCGGCACGGAAAGCGGCACGGAAAGCGGCACGGCGACCGAGGCGGCGCCCGCGCCGGCGGCCCGGGCGCGGCTGGACCGCGCCCT